>CACMHR010000004.1:0-91019 GCA_902613655.1 uncultured Pelagibacteraceae bacterium | reverse complement strand
ATGTTATTTATTGGTGAAAATGTGGGTACAGGAATTGGTGAAGAAATCGATATAGCCGTAGATCCACTAGAAGGAACAAATTTTACTGCAAAAAATTTACCAAATGCTATTTCAGTACTAGCAATTACAAAAAAAGGAGGCCTATTATCTGCTCCAGATACTTACATGGAGAAAATTGCAGTCGGACCAAATCTTCCAAATAATCTTTTAGATTTAGATAATTCGGTTGAAAAAAATATAAAACTTCTTGCTGAAGCTAAAAATACTCAACCCGATAAACTAACTGCTTGTGTTCTTAAAAGGAGCAGGCACGATAAAATAATTCAATCTTTAAAAAAACTGAATGTAAAAATTAATTATATTCAAGATGGAGATGTAACAGGTGTTATTTCTGTTGCTGATAATAATTCAAATACAGATATTTATTTAGGAATAGGTGGTGGCCCAGAAGGTGTATTAGCCGCCGCAGCACTTGATTGCTTAGGCGGACAAATACAAACTAGACTTGTTTTAAGTGATGACGCAGAGGTAAAAAGGGCAAGAAAATTGGGGATTACTGATTTAAAAAGAAAGTATAATATTTCCGATATGGTAAAAGGTGATGTCATATTTTGTGCAACAGGAGTTACAGATGGAGATATGTTGAAAGGCATAAACCTAATAAATGATAATGAATTTGAAGCTACAACATTTGCATTACATAAAAGTCAAAAAATATCAAAGATTGTAAAAAACAGTATTAAAAAATGAGTATGAGTTCCGTTCTTGGCAAGGATTGGGTTTCAAAAACCTATAATGAAGAGTCTGTTAATTTTTTAAAAGATAATTTAAATTTGAGTGAAATAACATCAAAGCTAATAGCAATTAGAAAAATTAAAGTTGCTGATGTTAATTTATTTTTGAAACCTAAAATTAAAAATTTAATACCAGATCCTTTTATATTAAAGGATATGGAAAAAGCTGTTTCCAGAACTGTTGAAAGCATACAAAAAAAAAATAAAATTGGAATATTTGGAGATTATGACGTTGATGGAGCTACATCTTCAGCTTTATTGGGAAATTTTTTTAAATCAATTAATCAAGATGTAGAAATTTATATTCCAGACAGGAAAACCGAAGGTTATGGACCTAGCAAAAAAGGTTTTGAAAAGTTAATTAGAAATGAATCAAAATTAATATTTACTGTAGATTGTGGCACCTTATCTTTTGAAGCTATTAATTATTCTAAAACTAAGAATGTAGATGTATTAGTATTAGACCACCATCAATCAGAGTTAGAACTTCCTGATGCACATTCTATAGTAAATCCAAACAGATTCGATGACAATTCGAATCTAAAATATCTTTGTGCTGCAGGAGTATGTTTTATGTTTCTTGTTGCTCTAAATAAAAAATTGAGAGATTTAAAATGGTTCAAAGATAATAATATAAATGAACCAAATTTATTAAATTATTTAGATTTAGTATCTCTAGGAACAGTTTGTGACGTAGTTCCACTAGTTGGACTTAATAGAGCATTTGTTAAACAAGGTCTAGAAATATTTAAAAAAAAAACAAATTTAGGTATTAAAACTTTAAAAAATATTTGTGGAATTGAGAGCAATATAAATACTTATCACCTAGGGTATATTCTTGGTCCTAGAATAAATGCTGGAGGAAGAGTTGGAAAATGTTCTCATGGAGCAAATTTGTTATTAAGTGATAATTCAAAAGAAATATTTAAAATTGCATCTGAACTTGAACTATTTAACAAAGAAAGAAAGATCCTAGAGAATAACATGTTAAATAAAATTGAAAAAAATATTCAAATAAATCAAAGTGAACCAACTATAGTCTTATCCGGTCACAATTGGCATGGGGGCGTAATTGGCATTATAGCTTCAAGATTAAAAGATAAATATAACAAGCCAACAATCATAATTTCTGTAGAAAACGGACTTGGAAGGGCTTCAGCTAGGTCTGTTTTAGGTTTCGATATAGGTGCTTTAATAATTAAGGCTCACCAAAAAAATATAATTAAAAAAGGTGGTGGCCACAAAATGGCTGGTGGTTTTTCTTTACAAGAAGAAAAAATATCAGAATTCAAAGATTTTATAAATTTAGAATTTTCAAAAATTGAGAAAAAAATTAATAGAACAAATAATCTATTTTACGACTCTAAGATTTCACCATCTGCATTAAATGAAAACTTTTATTCTGAAATTAATCTTCTCTCCCCGTTTGGATCAGGAAATCCAGAGCCACGTTTTGTTATTGAAAGCCTTGAATTATTAAAATCATCGATTGTTGGAGAAAAACACATTAAAACAATCTTTACTGCTCCAGACGGATCAGTGGTTAAATGCGTCACTTTTAATGCTATTAAAACTGATTTAGAGACTTATTTATTAAGAAAAGACAGAAAAAAAATTAATATTTTAGGCAAGTTAAGTCTTAATGAATGGAAAGGTCAGAGAAAAGTAGAGTTTATTATCGATGATATTTCTGTTAATAAGGCTAACATTAATTAGGTCCCATCGTCTAACGGTTAGGACAGATGGTTTTCAATCATCTAATCGGGGTTCGATTCCCCGTGGGACCGCCAAAATATTATGTTTAAAATCGGAATTGTAGAAAATTTTCATAAAGACGGAATAAAACTTTTAGAAAACCACCCAGACTTTGAGTATGAAATTATTGATGATGTCTCAAAAGAAAACCTAATTAAAGAGCTACCAAAATTTGATGGTTTGACTTTACGTGTTGCAAAATTAGGCTCTGATGTTTTAAGCAATTGCAAGAAACTTAAAGTTATTTCTCGTCATGGGGTTGGTTATGATAACGTTGACACTAATCATCTAAAAAAAAACAATATAACTTTACTCATTACTGCTACTGGTAACGCATTAGCTGTTGCAGAGCACGTGATGTACATGATGTTATCATTATCAAAAGGAGTAACTTTATACGATTCTGAGGTGAGATCTGGAAATTTCAAAAAAAATGCAAATAAAATAGAAACATATGAACTTTATAAAAAAGAAATATTAATTGCAGGATTTGGCAGAATTGGAAAAAATTTAATTAAGAGATGTCTTGGTTTTGATATGAAAGTAAATGTTTTTGACCCTTTCATTGACGAGAGTACTATAAAGTCTTACGGCGGCAATAAAGTAGATAATCTTCAAACTGCAATAAAAACATCAGATTTTGTTTCAATACATATGCCTTTAAACGAAAAAACTAAGAATCTTATTGATGCTAAAATATTAAAAACAATGAAAAGTAATGCTATTATTATTAATACCGCTCGCGGCGGAATAATAAATGAAGTTGATTTAGATAACGCTTTAAAATCAAAAATAATATATGCAGCAGGTTTAGACGTTTTTGAAAAAGAGCCACCAGATTCAAACAACCCTTTGTTAAAAAATAAAAATGTTTTGTTAAGTCCACATTCTGCAACTTTTACAAACGAGTGTAAATCAAGGATGAGTGTTGAAACAGTTCAAAATATAATTGATTTTTTTGAAAATAAAACAAAACCATATATGATAGTAAAATTATGAATAATTTTTTTAATAAATTTAAAAACTATGGTTTATTGGAACTATTGGTATTTTCATCAGCAGTTTATGTTGTTGGTATGTTACTGTGGACTGCGTCGACAAGATCTGCAGTTGAGGAAAAAGCCAATACTGTAAAATCAAACCATAAACAAATTGTTGATTTTATAAATTCAGAAATAAATAATTGTGGTCAAGGTGATGAAAATTTAAAGACGGCCTGGGGCGATCCATGTAATGGTGAGTGGATGTCCGTAAAAGTTATTGAATATATTAATAGTAATATGAAAATGGTAAATCCTTATTCATCAAGCAAAGAAATTTTAAAGCAAGCACAGGATCCCAGACTACAAGCAGAGGGAAAAGCTGGTCAGTCAACTGAGATGGGAGTTATTTTTTTAAGTTCTCAAAATATTAGTTCAGAAGCTGGATCGGAGTGGGTTATTGGAACTTGTGTCAAATCTCCATGTGTAGCAGCTGGAAATAATGAACTTACTTCTGTTTATAGATAAAGTTATTTAATGATTTCAAATCCAGCTTTAGTTGCGGTTTTTTTTAAATAAGAATAACCTTTTTTTGCGTACTCAAATGGGTTAGCTTTTTTTGGGTCTTGTTCAGCCTCAACAACTAACCAACTATTATAATCATTTTTTTTAAGTTGATCTAAAACAGGTTTATAATCTATGCAACCATCACCCGGAACAGTAAAAGCGCCTTCAAGAAACGCGTGTCGAAAACTTAAATTTTTAGATATAGATTTTTTTAAAACACTTTCTCTCATATCTTTGCAATGCACGTGAGCAATTTTTTCTTTAAAATCTTTTATTATTTTTAAATAATCCCCACCTGCAAATAACATATGCCCAGTATCAATTGTAAGTTTAACTGAGTCATTGGTTTCTTGCATCAATCTGATCGTGTCCTCTTCTGACTGTATAACAGTACCCATATGATGATGATAAGCTAACGGCATTTCTTCGTCTTCAAGTCTTTTTCCAACTTCATTAATTTTTTTGCAATAGGAAATCCAAGTATCATTATCTAGAGTTGGTCTTTTAGATAATGGCTTATTTTCGTCACCTTGAATTGAGTCGGTTACTTCAGCAAAAACTATACATGGTGCTTTACAGTCTTTAAATAAATTTAATTGACCTCTTATATTTTCCATTTCTTCTTTAACTGTCCGTTTTAATAAATTTGCTCCATACCAGCCAGAACATAATTTAATATCAAATTTATTTAATATTGGAATTAATTCATCTGATGTTCGTGGAAATTTACCCCCTGACTCTACACCAGTAAAACCAGCCTGTCTTGCCTCAGACAAACAGGTTTCAAGAGATGTTTCACCTCCAAGTTCTGGCATATCATCATTACTCCAGGCTATTGGTGCTATTCCTAATTTTACTGACATTTTATTTATATTTGTTAGGATAATGCTAGATATCAGTACTAAAAACAATAAAAAATTTATTAAATGAAAATTAATGTTGCATTATTTGGCCTTGGAAGAATTGGTGTAATGCATGCTCAAAACTTAAAGATGAATAAAAAATTTAATCTTAAGTATGTATTTGATATCAATAAAAAACTTTCTATAAGAGCTGCGAAAAAACTCAAATCAACATATATTAAAAATCCAAATATTGCGTTCAAAGACAAAAATATAAAAGTAATTTTTATTTCATCTACGACTTCGACACATATACCTTTAATTTCATTAGCTGCAAAACACAAAAAAATAATCTTTTGTGAAAAACCTTTAGATCTTAATATTCAAAGAGTAGTTAAATGTAGAAAAAAAATTAAAAGATTTAAACCTAAAATACAATTGGGTTTTAATCGGCGTTACGATCCAGGACATTATCATCTCAAAAAATCTCTTTTGTCTGGAAAAATCGGTAAGTTGGAAAAAATAATCATTACAAGCCGTGACCCAGCACCTCCTTCCTTTAATTATTTAAAAAATTCAGGAGGAATATTTAGAGATATGACAATTCATGATTTTGACTTAGCCAGATTTTATCTTGGCAAAGATCCAATTAAAGAAATCTTTGCATCCGCAACCAATTTATCTGACTCAAGATTTAAAAAAATTAAAGATTATGAAATTGCTTCATGTGTTTTAAAATCTAGAAAAGGGGTAATCACAGTTATTAATAACTCTAGACACTGTAAATTTGGATACGATCAAAGAGTAGAAATATTCGGTAATAAAGGAATGTTAATATCAGACAATAAGCGGAAATATAATTTTTTTATAGACAGATATAAAATCGCTTACAAACTCCAATTGAACGATCTATATAATCTTGTAACCAAAAACAAAAAACCAAGATCTACTTTCGAAGATGGCGAGAAATCACTTTGTATAGCTAATGCAGCATTTAAATCGTTAAAATTAAAAAAAGTTGTTACGATCTAATAATAATTTTTAAACCCAAGGTTGAAATAAAAAATCCTTACCTTTTCTTTTAATCTTTTTTTTGCTTAAATAAAAATAATTAAAATAACAATATAACGAGGGAAAAATGAGAAAAATATATTTAACATTAGTAGCTTTCCTTTCGTGGATGGCGATGTCTGTTGCATCATTTGCGATCGATGTAATCGTTGTTTCACATGGACAAGCTAACGATCCATTTTGGTCGGTTGCTAAAAACGGAGTTGACTCTGCTTGCAAAGATATGAAAATTAAATGCAAGTACACAGCTCCAGGCACATTCGACATGGTCGAAATGGCTAAATTAATTGATAACGCCGTTTCACAAAAACCAAAAGGTATTGTGATCACTTTACCTGACGCTGCGGCTTTAGGAAAATCTGTTAAAGCTGCAATTGCTGCTGGTATACCAGTAGTATCAATGAACTCTGGTTCAGATGACTTCGCTAAACTAGGTATTAGCGCTCACGTTGGACAAACTGAGTTTGAAGCAGGTGTAGGTGGCGGTCAAAAAATGAAAGCAGCTGGTGGAAAAAAAGCACTGTGCGTTAACCACGAAGTTGGTAACGTGGCACTTGATAGAAGATGCGCTGGTTTCAAAAAAGGTTTTGGTGGTCCAGTAGAAATACTTGGTACATCAAATGACCCAACAGAAATTCAAAAAGCTGTTGCTGCAAAACTTGGTGGCGTAGATACTATTCTAACTTTGGGTGCAGGACTTTCTGGAGAAGCGGCTCTAAAAGCAATCAAATCTGCCGGTAAAACTGGCAGCATTAAACTTGGAACATTTGATATGTCACCAGGAATGCTTAAAGCTGCTGCAGCTGGAGAAGTTGAGTTCTTAATTGACCAACAACAATATCTTCAAGGATATTTGCCTATAGCTATATTCGCTCAGTATATGAGATGGGGAACAATGCCAGCTGGCGTTGTTATGACGGGACCTGGTTTCGTTACACCACAAAATGCTAGCAAAGTAATTAAGTGGGCAGCACAAGGTTATAGATAAAAATAATTTAAAAAGGCCTGGTTTTAAAACCAGGCCTTTTTTTTTAACAAAAACAAATAAATATGTCAGTTAAGTCAAAAAGCATTCAAAACAAATCTAAAGACGAAAGATTACGTAAAGTTTCAAATTTAAAAGTTTTATTAAACAGACCTGAACTCGGTGCACTAGGTGGATCAGTCCTTGTATTTATTTTTTTTGGTATCGTTGCAGGTGATACTGGAATGTTTAGTGCATATGGAACGATTAATTTTTTAGAAGTCTCAGCCAATCTTGGAATAATTGCAATTGCTGCAGCACTTTTAATGATAGGTGGAGAATTTGATTTATCAGTTGGATCTATGATTGGTTTTGCTGGTATATGTATAGCGATACCAGCAATTTATTGGGGCTGGCCATTGTGGTCGAGTATTCTGTTTGCTTTCTCCATGGCTGTTCTTGTTGGATATGCAAATGGTATACTAGTTGTCAGAACAGGTTTACCGTCCTTTATTGTAACACTTGCAATGCTATTTATTTTACGTGGAGCAACATTAGCTTTAACAAGATTAATTACAGGCAGAACACAGGTTCCCGGTTTAAGAGTGCTGATCGAAAATGATCCAATTGCATGGATTTTTTCTGCAGATGCATTCAAAGGAGTCTTTACATGGTTGGGTTCATTAGGTCTTATAGCATTAAGACAAGACGGAACACCTTTAGCTACTGGTATTCCTGCATCGGTTTTGTGGTGGGTTGGAATGACAATTTTTGCAACATGGTTATTAATGAAAACAAGATATGGTAACTGGATATTTGCTTCTGGTGGAGACAAGCTTGGTGCTAGAAACGTCGGTGTACCAGTTGGCAGAGTAAAAATTAGTTTATTTATTGGAACAGCAGTGGCAGCAACTATTTATGCTTGTGTTCAAGTATTAGATGCCGGGTCAGCTGATACAATGAGAGGTTTTTTAAAAGAATTAGAAGCAATTGTTGCTGCTGTTGTTGGAGGATGTTTATTAACCGGTGGTTATGGTTCTGCAATTGGGGCAGCGTTTGGTGCTTTAATATTTGGAACAGTTTCAATGGGAATTTATTATACAGATGTAGATACTGATTGGTTTAAAGTCTTTTTAGGAGCAATGATGTTGATTGCTGTTATTTTTAACAATTTTATTAGAAGAAGAGTTACTGAGAATAAATAATGTCAAATAATTTAGTTGAATTTAATAATATAAGTAAATTTTTTGGGTCTGTTATAGCTCTAAAAGATGTAACTATGCATATTAAAAAAGGTCAAATCATGTGTTTACTTGGCGATAATGGTGCTGGCAAATCAACATTAATAAAAACATTATCAGGAGTTCACAAACCAGATGAGGGAGAAATCATAGTTGACGGAAAACAAACCGTATTTGACTCGCCACGAGATGCCTTAGACCTTGGTATAGCAACAGTTTATCAAGATTTAGCTCTTGTATCTTTGATGAGCGTGACTAGAAATTTTTTTATGGGAAGAGAACCAATGAAAGGGTTTGGCCCTTTTAAAACCTTTGATGTTAATAAAGCAAACAGTATAGCTTCTGAAAGAATGGGCCAAATAGGAATTGATGTTAGAGATCCATCTCAGGCTGTCGGCACAATGTCAGGTGGAGAAAGGCAATGTTTGGCAATCTCTAGAGCAATTTACTTTGGTGCAAAAGTTTTAATTCTAGATGAACCAACTTCTGCGCTCGGTGTTCACCAAGCATCGGTAGTTCTAAAATATATTGTAAAAGCAGCTGCTTCTGGTTTGGGGGTTATATTAATTACACATAACGTTCATCATGCATATCCTGTAGGAAATAGTTTTACAATTTTAAATAGAGGTAAAAGCATGGGTACTTTCGACAAAAAAGATCTTTCAAGAGAAAAACTATTAGGTATGATGGCAGGCGGCGAAGAGCTCGACAAGCTTGAAGTAGAACTCAAAGAAATTGATAGAACTAATAAAAATTAATGCAAATTGGAATAGACCTTGGTGCTACTAAAATAGAATATGTTTTATTAGACAATAATAATAAAGAATTAGAAAGAAATAGATCCGAAACACCAAAAGATTTTGGAAAAACAATTATCGTAATAACAGATATTATTGAAAAACTTCAAAAAAAATATAATTCAAAATTTGTAGTTGGTATTTGTCACCCAGGTAATCTTGATAGTACATCCGGTTTAATTAAAAATGCACATAATTCGATATGGTTAAATGATAAAAGTTTGATAACTGAATTAAAAAAAAAAATTGATAACGATGTATTTTCTGAGAACGACGCAAATTGTTTTAGTTTGTCAGAAGCATTAGATGGAGCAGCAAGGCACTACAATAGTGTATTTGGAATTATTTTAGGTTCTGGTTGCGGGGGTGGTTTGGTAATTAATAAAAAAATTGTCTCAGGAGCAAACGGTCTAGGCGGTGAATGGAGCTTAAATCAAATGCCATTGAAAGAAATTAAATTCAACATTGATAATAATGTAAAATTTGATTTTTCGCAGAGAATAGAGGGACACCTATCTGGCAAATCAATTGAAAAAAATTTTAATACTTTATTTAAAAAAAAATTAACCGCAAAAGAAATATTTAGCAAATATAGAGCTAAAGATGCTGATGCATCAAACTTCATTATCAGCTATAAAGAAAACCTAGCAAGAAGTTTAGTAATAATTATTACAACAATTGACCCGGACGCTATAGTTTTTGGCGGTGGTGTATCAAATGAAATTGATTTCTTAGATGAACTTAAAAGTATGTCTGCAAAATTACTTAATGAAAAAAGCCTTAAAACGGTTTTTCTTAAACCAATTTATGGTGACGCAAGCGGCGTAAGAGGAGCTGCATTATTAGGAAGACAAAATCTAATTTAATTATTTAGCTTTAAATCTAAATACAAAGCCGCCGACCAAGAAAAGTTATTAGCCCCTAAACATTCACCAGTTTTGTAATTATAGTATTCATGAAATTTTTTATTTTCCAATAATTCCAAAGTCTTATTTTTAATTAAATTAGAAAAGTTTTTATCTTTATCAAGCAAACCTTGATAAACTATCCAATTGGAATTTATCCAAACAGGACCCCTCCAATATCTTGTTTCTTCAAAAGTTTTATCTTTAGGATTAACTGTTGTAAAAAAATATTCATTCTGTGAATTATACTCCTTAAGTTTGTTAATAATTTTATTATTTATATCTTCATTTCGAAGGTTTGCGAACAATACAAAATAATTAGAAATTGCATCTACCTTAATTAAATTGTGGTTCTTAAAATCATAAGAAAAAAAACTGTGTTCTTCATCTTTATAAAATTTTATTAAACTTTCTTCTGACTTTGATATTTTATTCTTAAGATCTGCAAAATCTAAATTAAATTTTTTTGCAACCTCAACAAGATCTTTTGTGGCTCTAATTAGTATTGAATTAAAACCAATATCAATCACGTTAAACATTGAGTCATTTACAATTTTACTTGGATTATATTTATCTTTTTTAAATTGATTTAATAGAGTTATATAACCATCATAATCCTTTTTAAGAGGTCTGTTCGAACTTCTTGAAACATTAAGATCTCTTCTTTCATACTTTAAATTTTTCTCAATTTTAACTTTATCTAATGATGAGTCCCAAATAGGAGAGTTATCAAGTCCACTTTCCCAAGGATGGATAATTGAAACAAGACCTATTTTATTTGTATCTCTGTAATTAAAAAACCAGTCCAAATATTTTTTTAATTTTTTTATTATAGTTTCTACTCTTTTTAACTGACTTTGATTTAATTTATTTTGGTCTACAATTTTTTTAATTATTGTTGCAATTATTGGTGGCTGTGTAATACCGGAAGAAGGTATCTTATTACCACAATCCCATGTTTTATGATTTGGAAAATAACTTTCTTCATTATCATGAAATAGAATGTGAGGTATCATGCCATCATCCCACTGACCTGATATAAGTTTTTCTAATTCTACAATTGCATACTCCAAATTAAAATATGAGTATCCCAATGCTATGAAAGCCGAGTCCCAATTCCACTGTGCAGGATATAATTCATTATTTGTAGGTAGCGTGTAACCAGATCTTCTATTATTTTTTAAAACTTCTTTTGCAATTTCGATTGTTTCTTTCATTAACCCTTAACGCTTCCTGCGGTTAATCCACTTACAAGATATTTTTCAAAATAAACAAAAATCAAAAGAATTGGTAAAGTCACAACAACAGATCCAGCCATTAAATATTGTCTAGGTGTTTCAGCATCTCCAGTTAAATGATTAATTGCTCTAGACAAAGTAAATGATTTTGGATTATCCAAAAACATCAATGAAAATAAAAACTCATTCCACGCGATCATAAAAACATACAATGCTACAGATGCAATTGCTGGTAAACTTAATGGAATAATAATTTTAGCTATTATACCAAACCAGTTTTGGCCATCTATAAGACCAGCGTCTTCAATTTCTTTTGGAATACTTTTGAAATATCCTTGAAGCATATAAATAGCTACTGGCAGTGTTGTTGCTGTATAAACAATTAAAAGACCTTCAATTGAATTTCTTAATCCCAACTGACTAAAGACGGTGTAAAGAGGTATTACTAAAACAATGGCAGGAAACATATATATAATTAATATTGATGTTGATAAAAAAGTTTTACCAAAAAAGTTTAGCCTAGCTACAGCATAGGCCGCCGGTATTGCAAAGATTAAAGTAATAATTACTGTTCCTATTGAAACTATAGAACTCGTATAAATATATCGTCCAAAATCATATGTTTTAAAAATTACAAAATAAGATTTAAAAACCTCCATAAGATTGTTTGTAAAATTAATACTTAAATCTAAAGGATTAAATAATAAAGCAGCCTGAGTTTTAAAACTTGTTACAAACATCAAATAAAATGGAAATAAAATTACAAATGCAAAAAAGACAATCGCAAACAGAGAAAGAAAATCGAAAATAATTTTTTCAGAAATGAAATCTTCTTTAAGATAACTCAAATCATAATTTTTGACTCTACTAGTAAAAAATAAACTTATTAGAAAAACTCCAGAATTGTACCAAATTGGAGCACTTTCATTAATCAAAATATAAACAACAGTAAAAATAGAAGAAAAGACTAATATTTTTATTAATCGGTTTATTTTTTTACCAATAAATATAAGAACACAGCTTAATAATAAGGCTAATAGAAAATTAATATTAAAATTAATTTCTGCTAACTTTAATCCTTGAAGAGTTGCCATTATTTTCCATATAGAGCCTAGCAATGTAAGAAAAATAGATGATATAAATAAATAAATTAATAATGGTTTATATCTCATTTGCACGCTTCCCAATTAATTTGAAGTAAATAATCATAAAAATTATCAATAACATAACTATAACTATTGAAACCGCCGACCCCATTCCAATATTAGAAACAGCAAAACCTTGTTGATAAACATTTATGGGCAATGTTCTCGTACCTGATGCTCCGCCTGTTAAAAGAAAAATGTCCTCAAATTTATTAAAATTCCAAATAAATCTAATCATAAATAAAATAGATAAAATTGCTGTTATCTGAGGAAGAGTAATATTAATAAATTTTCTTAATGGTCCTGCTCCATCAACCTCAGCAGCTTCATACAAATCTTTTGGTACAGCCTGCAATCTTGCTAGAATGAACAAGAAGGCTAGGGGGAAATATCTCCAAATCTCAAACATTATTACTGTAGTTAATGCCAACCTCAACTTGATATCAAAGCCAAGTAGGTTTAATGTCAAATATTTCTGGCCCAATAAATTTATAGGTTTATCAATGATATTAAAATTAACTAGTAAAGCATTTAAAGTCCCACTATTTGGATCTAGCAATAAAGTCCACGTGTATGCTAAAGCAACTACTGGCCCAACATATGGAAACAGCAAAATACTTCTCATAAAAGTCCTGCCATAAAATTTTTGATTAACTAGCTGTGCAGCAAACATTCCAAAAATGATAGCACCAACTGTTCCAAAAAAAGTAAAATAAAAAGTAGTTAATAATAAATCTAAAAATTCATTTTCATTAAAAACCTGTTTGAAATTCTTTAAAGTAAATTTTGTTGTTAACAAAATATTGTCAGCATCGCCAGTTAATCTAGGTTTTTGTGATTTAATAATGTTTTTATCAATTACATCATTATTAATATTTCTAATAACAATCTCAAAATTTTCTTTATATTTAGCTTTCCAATTTCCAAAATCGCATTCAATTTTTTTTGATTTAAATGTACATCTTGAGTCAAGACCTACTGGCTCAATATTTTTTGGGAGTTTGTCTAAAAATTCAATATTATTTATATCCTCAATTAATGAGCTGTTTCTTAGTCTGTAAACTATTTTTAATTTTGTTTTATCTTCTGAAATACTTTTTACTATCTTTTTGGCTCTTGGTTCAGGAATTCTAATATCTTTTAATTGTACTTCCTTGAAGCTTATCCAAATATTTGCAAAAATTGGAAATAATACTATTGCGAAAACCAAAAATACTGCTGGTAATAAGAGCGTATAAGCTGTTCTTTTTTCTATTTTTGATAAAGTATCTGTCATAAAAAAAGCGGATAATATTATATTACCCGCTTTTTTAAAATAATTTTACTAAAATTTAGCTAATTCAGCGTTGATTTTATCAACTGCTTCATCAACTGAAATTTGATCATCAATATATTCCCTTGTGATTCTATTTAAGAATTGTGCATTAATGATTTTTGATGCTCTAGAAAGTTCACCTTCTTTAACACCCCATCTGTTAGCAGTATCTAAACCTGCAACAATGTTATTAATAACATCGCCAGAATATAGTTCAGTTAAAGGTTTCTTTCTATCAACACCTACTGGAAGTTTACTCCAAGCTTTTGTAAACGCGGCTGGATCACTAGCATTTCCTCTTCTTACAGGAAATTTACCTTCTGGTGCGATTGCTAATGTAGCTGTATATCCTTCGTTCATTGAGTACTCAACGAATTTTTTAGCTTCATCAGTATCAGCATCAGCAGTAATACCAAAGTATCTTACATCTGCCCAAGCAGCACCTTTTTTATTATCTGGGCCACTAAAGTTTGTAATGAATCCAGTTTTTGATGCAAGCTCTGGTGATGTTGGATCGCTATTTATTGTTGGAGGAGCAGAGTCTCTTAAACCTGCTAATTCATCCATAATAAATGGTGACCATATGATCATCGGTGTTTTACCAGCGAAGTAAAGTTCTCTTGATTGTTTCCAGAATAATTCTCCTGGAGGGCTCGCTTTAGCTAGTTGTTTGTAAAATACTAAAGCATTTTTAAGTTCTTTACCTTGTTTCTTAGTTCCACCTTTTTTAACAAAGTTAACTCCATTAGCTAGAAGTACGTGTTCTAGTACCTGGCTCATAAAGTTTTCATCTGTTTTAGTAGCGGCAACGAATCCAAATCTGTCAGCATTAGATAAAGCTTTTACAGCTTTAGAAATGTTTTCATAATTTGTTGGTGGTTGAAGATTAAATTCTTTAAATAAATCTTTTCTATAAACTACCATCTGTGTCCAACCATCGACTGGTACAGCAGCAATTTTTCCACCTTTTTTTGCCATGTTAAGTGCACCTGGCGCAAAAGTATCTTTGCCCAAAGATTTAACAACTGCGTTGTTAGCACTTACGTCCAATATTCCAGCTTCTGCCCATGGTAATACATACTGAAGTGTATGATAGATCACATCAGGTAGATCACCTGCAGCTGCTGCAGCCGTTGCTCTTTTTCCAAGATCTTTTTCTTCAACAGGAATTACTTCTACTGCAATACCTGACTTGGCTTCAAAAGCTTTAGCCATCTCTTTTTGCTTTTCCATTCTTGCAGGCTGCACTTCAGTCGTCCAGAAAGTTATTCCAGCGAAGCTAGAGTTAGCCAAAAACGTAAAAGCAAATAAATAAATTAATATTTTTCTCATTTTTCCCCCATATGAATAATTAATTTAACGAGAAAACCTACCAAAATTGATGGGAATGTGAACCCTATAAAAAAATTATAGAAGCTATTGAATTTTTACTTTACTTTATTTTTTGAAGAAAAATAAAACTAAATACACAAAGTTAAACTTGAAGTTGTATGGCTAATATAGAATTAAAAAATATTGAAAAATCTTTTGGTAACAACAAGGTAATTAATAATTTTAATATCAAAATTAAAGATGGCGAATTTATTGTTCTAGTAGGTCCTTCTGGATGCGGAAAATCAACACTGCTCAGAATGATTTCAGGTTTAGAGTCAGTTGATAAAGGCGAAATACATTTAGACAACAAAATAATAAATAATTTAATTCCTTCAAAAAGAGGAATTGCGATGGTTTTTCAATCATACGCTTTATACCCACACATGAATGTTTATGAAAACATGTCTTTTGGTTTAAAAACAGAAAAGCTTGAAAAAAATGAAATTGATAAGAAAGTAAAAGACGCTGCCAAAACTCTTCAAATTGAAGATTTGCTTGAAAGAAAACCCAGACAGCTTTCAGGTGGGCAAAGGCAGAGAGTAGCTATTGGCCGCGCAATAACTAGGAACCCAAAACTTTTCTTATTTGATGAACCACTTTCGAATCTAGATGCAGCACTAAGGTCAGAAATGCGTGTTGAAATATCAAAACTACACAAACAACTGAACACTAATATGATCTATGTAACCCATGATCAAATTGAAGCAATGACACTTGCTGATAAAATTGTCATTTTGAATAATGGAAATGTTGAACAGGTTGGAACTCCAGATGAAATTTATAATAATCCAAGCAATATATTTGTAGCTGAATTCATAGGCGTACCAAAAATGAATATTTTGAAGAATGGTATTGAGTCTTTATTAAAGAATTTAAATTTGAAGCCAGAAACGTATTTAGGGATAAGACCGGAACACATCCTTACAAATGGAAATGGTGAAATAAAACTTGATATAAAAGTCGATCTTATTGAAAATCTAGGTTTTGAAAAAATTGTTTATGCAACATTTAAAGGTCAGGAATTAAGAATTAAGACATCTGATAATATTTCACAAAATCTTAAACAAATTTCATTTTCAAAGAATAAAATCTTTTTATTTGATAATAATAAAAAAAGATATCGTATTTAGACTGTTTTATTTCAATATTTTATTGACTTCTTTGCTTGAAAATAATTTTGGTATTTGACAAGACGTTTTTATATTTACTCGTTTACCTATTTTTGCTGCGTACATTATTGATTTAATTATGTCTAGTACGTGGAGCGAAAGTTCACCATTACATCTATGTTTTTTTTTATTCTTAATACAATACGCCATCTCTGCTAAACCAACTCCTCTATAATTTGCATTTATTGGTGCTTCGTTAGCCCTTAGACTTTTTTGGCGAATATTTATTTTTCCTAGCGGCATTTTATTTGTTTTATATTCTTTCCAATCACCACCTAGCTTTTTACACGTATAAACAGATCCACCAAACATATTTGGATCAGGTACGAGAATAGATCCTTTATCTCCGTACAATTCAATATGGTTCCTATGATGTGCAATAACATCAAATGAAAGGGTAAATCTTATTATTGTTTTATTTTTAAAAAATATTGTTCCAAGATAAGTAGTTGGACAAAGTACTTTGATAGATTTACCTTTTCTAGGGCCAATACCAATTATTCTTCTTTTTTTATTCCACATCAAACTTCCCCACACTTGTTTTGCAGGACCAAGTAAATTAACCAATGCTGTTAAATAATATGGACCCATATCAATAACTGGACCACCTTCCTTTTTTGCAAACCAAGGTTCTGGATTTGGATGATAAGATTGAACACCAGGATAAGCAAAAATAATATTTCCTAAGTTGATTTTACCAATTTGATTTTTTTCTATTAATTCTTTTGATTTTTGATTTCCTCCGCCAAGAAAAGTATCTGGAGCATTACCAATATATAATTTTTTTCTTTTAGCGATTTTTACCAATTCTTTTCCATGTTCAACATCAATTGCCATTGGTTTTTCTGTATAAACATGTTTATTATTCAAAAGTGCTTTCTTTGAAACTTCAAAATGCGCTTTTGGTATTGTAAGGTTTAATATAATTTCAATTTCTTTATCTTTAAGAATATCTTTAACACTTACTGCCTTTATTTTATAAAGAGATGCACATTTTTTCGCAGCCGAATGTTTGATATCGGCACATTTGATAATTCTAAAATTATTAAAGTATTTGTGACCTTTGAAATAAGTTTCGGCTATATGGCCACAACCAATAAGACCGACTTTGAATACTTTTTGCATTTAGGTTAAACACCTTGTCTTTGTTTAGACTTACCTTCAAGATGTTCTTTTAGCGCTTTTTCATTTTCTTTTGTTGAGGTTTTTTGCAATGTAGGGCTTTCCCAATAAGCTGATCCTTCTAACCATTGGTAACCGTCAGTTTTAATAGAAATTACGTAAGTTGATTTAGATTTTTTTGCCCTTACAAAAGCAGCCTCAAGATCACTTACAGAACTTACATTTTCACCAGTTGCCCCTAAACTTTCAGCATGTTTAGCAAAATCAATGTTTTTTAAATTATCAACCTTGGAGCTTTCAAATAAACAATTAAATTCTTTACCACCTTTATAAAGCTGCAAACGGTTGATAACAGCATGACCTCCATTGTCACAAACAACTATAATTAATTTATGATTTGTAATCACTGAACTATAAATATCAGAATTATATAAAAGATAAGAACCATCACCTACAAATGCAATTACTTCCTTTTTGGGGTTTGCCATTTTAATACCTAACGCTCCCGAAATTTCATAACTCATACAACTAAAACCCCATTCAGTTTCATGAGTGTTTAATTCTCTTGGTCGCCACACTTGAAGAACTTCGCCAACTAAACCACCTGCTGCTGTCACGGCAATATCAGAAGGATCTGATTTTCTATAAATTGCTCCAGCTACATGAGCATAAGATGGCAATTTTTGATTTGTAGGACCACTTTCCTTATCTAAATAATTATTCCAAGAATTTAAAGCTTCTCTAGATTTTTTATACCAGTCATCTGGCGCCTTCCAATTACCCAAAGCATTTGAAATATCCAGAAGTGAAACTTTTGCGTCACCAACAACCGATTCCGCCATGTGTTTATTTGCGTCAAATCTAGAAACATTTATTGATACTAATTTAAAATTTGGATTTTCAAAATTTGACCAAGATCCAGTTGTAAAGTCAGCTAATTTAGTTCCAACAGCTATTGCCAAGTCCGTTTTTTTCATAAAATTATTTGTCGCCTTGCCTCCAAAACCACCAATAGCTCCTAAAAAGTATGGGTCATCTTTTTTCATAGTTGAATAGCCCATTACAGTTTGCGCAGTTGGAATATTATGTTTTTTTGCAAATTCACTTAATTCTTTCATTGCATCAGAATAAAAGACACCACCACCCGAAATAATAATTGGATTTTTAGATTTTTTAATTATCTCAGCAGCTTGCTTTATTTGATAATCATCTGGCCTTGGTCTTCTAATTGTATGAACTTTTTCTTTAAAAAATTCCTCTGGATAATCAAAAACCTCACCCTGTACATCTTGAGATAAAGAAATGCATGCAGGTCCGCAGTCTGCAGGGTCAATCATAGTTTGAATAGCTTGCGGTAAAGTTTGTAAAATTTGTTCAGGTCTAGTTATTCTATCAAAATATCTGGTTACATATTTAAAAGCATCATTTTGTGTAATATTAGGATTGTTGAAATGTTCAACTTGTTGCAATACTGGATCTGGCATTCTATTAGCATATGTATCTCCAGGTAAAAAAAGTATTGGTAATCTATTGCTCATAGCTACTGCAGCAGCAGTCAATAGATTAGTTGAACCAGGACCAACAGAACTTGTGGCTACAAAAATTTGTTTTCTTCTCTTTGCTCTTGCATAAGCTATTCCCGTTAAAGCCATATTTTGTTCGTGATGACCTCTCCAAGTAGGAAGATCTTTTTGACTTTCCTCTAAAGCCTGTCCTAGACAAGCTACATTTCCATGGCCAAAAATTCCAAAAGCACCTGCAAACAGAGGTAATTTCTTGCCATCAACTAATATTTTTTGCGATATCAGATATTTTACGATAGCGTGGGCACAAGTTAGTTGAATTTTTTTCATAAATTATTTAAAGTGAACCCTAGGAAATATTGCACTTTTAAGCAATAAAAATTTAAATAATGTATTCAAAATTTGGTCAATTCATAGACGGAAAATGGCAGCCTTCTGAAAAAAAAGAAACTTACGACGTTATAAACCCAGCAACCGAAGAGCTCATTGGTAAGGCATCAAAAGCAACAAAAGTAGATGTTTTAAAAGCGCTTAAATCAGCCGAAAAGGGTTTTCAAATTTGGAAGAAAACTCCCGCCTGGAAGAGATCATACAAAATTAGAAAAATAGCCGATTTAATGCGTGAAAGAAAAAAAGAATTAGCAAAATGGTTAGCATTAGAAGTTGGTAAACCATTAGTAGAAGGCGAAGGTGAAGTAGGCGGTGGCGCTGATATTTTTGAATGGAACGCAGAAGAAACTAAAAGAATATTTGGTCAAACAGTTGAAAGCAGATTTGAGGATACTAGAGTTCAAGTTATTTATCAGCCTGTTGGAGTTGTGGCAGCACTTATACCCTGGAACTTTCCAATCATATTGGCTTCAAGAAAAATCTCAACAGCATTAGCTGCAGGATGTTCTGTAATTGTAAAACCAGACGTAATAACTCCTGGCGCTGTTATGGAATTAATGAATATTATGAATGATGCAGGCATACCTCCAGGTGTTGTTAATCTTTTATCAGGAGATCCAGAAGAAGTATCAAATGAACTTATCTCCTCAAATATTGTAAAAAAAGTTTCAATAACTGGTTCGACAAGAGTAGGAAAACTAATTTTAAAAAAAGCAGCTGACAAAGTTCAAAGAGTTACAATGGAGCTAAGTGGTCATGCACCTTTTATTGTTTTTGAAGACTCTAATATTGACAAAGTTACTGATATGGCAATTACATCAAAATATAGAAATAATGGCCAAGTGTGTATTTCGCCAAGCCGATTTTATATTCATGAAAGCAAAAAAAATGAATTTGCAAAAACATTTGTTGAGAAAACTAAAAAACTTAAACTTGGTGACGGAATGAAAGAAGGAGTTAATCTTGGACCAATTACAACAAAAAAAAGATTAGAAGAAATTGAAAAATTAGTAGAAAAAACAAAAAAAGAAGGCGGAAAAGTTCTTTATGGCGGTAAACGACCAGCAGGATTTAACAAAGGTTATTTTTATGAGCCTACTATAATTGATAATGTTCAAGATGATTTTACTGTAATGACGGAAGAACCTTTCGGACCAATAACTGCTATAACAACCTTTAAAAATTTTGATGAAGTAATAAAAAGAGCAAACAAACATGATTGCGGTTTAGCAGGATATGTTTGTACAAATTCTATGGAAAAAGCATTTAAAGCTTCTGAGCAACTAGAAACAGGTGTTGTGGCTGTAAACACACCGGTAGTTGCCACAGCAGAGACACCTTTCGGCGGCATAAAACAAACCGGCTACGGTCGAGAAGGTGGTTCGGTTGGTATAAAGGATTATTTGAATATTAAATATACTCATCTTGGCCTTTCTGGTTAATTAATGCGAAAAAATAAATTAAAAAAAATCTTTTCTGAGGGAAAAGCTGCAATAAATGGGTGGTTACAAATACCTAATTCTTTTTCAGCGGAAGTAATGGCCCATCAAAATTGGGACTCTCTAACGATTGATATGCAACATGGTGTAGTTGATTACCCAAATGCATTACAAATGTTACAAGCAATTTCCACCACCGATGTTGTACCAATGGCTAGAGTAAATTGGAATGAGCCTGGCCAAATAATGAAAATTCTTGATGCCGGATCATATGGAGTTATATGTCCAATGGTAAGTAATAGAAAAGAGGCTGAAAAGTTTGTAAAAGCATGCATGTATCCTCCTAAAGGGTATAGAAGTTTTGGACCGATCAGAGGTCTTTTATATGGTGGACCTGATTATGGAAAGTACGCAAATGATGAAATTTTAAAATTTGCAATGATTGAAACTAAAGAAGCGCTGGATAACTTAGACCCTATAATGTCTACACCTGGGCTAAATGGTATTTATATTGGACCAGCAGATCTTAGCTTAGCTATAGGAGAAGAACCTAGTTTTGATAAACCCGAGGGCGATAAAGTTTATGACACAATAATGAAAATCTTAGAGCACGCAAAAAAAAATAATATAATTGCAGGAATACACAACATGAAAGCTGACTATGCTGACAAAATGATAAAAAAAGGTTTTCAACTTGTAACAGTTGGTTCAGATCAAAGATTTATGTCGGGAGGTGCAAAAGAAGCTGTTGGTAAATTTAAAGACATTAAATCCAAAGAGACAAAAGGATATTAATTAAGATGCAAGGAAAAATTGCTATTCTCCTTCCCTATAAAGATCAATTTATCAAAGATAATGCAGGTTCCGCATCTATATGGGTGAAAGACTTCTCGAAAAATAGTTTCTATAAAAAAAATACTACAGTTTTTGGTTTTACAAATTATACAAACAAAATTTTTGATAATTTTAAATATATAAATTTGAAATTCTCTAAATTTGGTATTCAAAGCAATAATATTCAGTATGTAAATAAGTTCATTGACGTTTTAAGAAAAAAAAAGTTTTCAATAATAGAAATACATAATAGACCTTCTTACATACTACATATTGAAAAATACTTTTCAAAAAATAAATATGTGCTAGTAATTCATAATAACCCACAATCTTTGCGTGGCGCTGTTACACCAAAGGATCGAAAAAAACTTATTAAAATTTGTAGCAAGATAATCTTTGTAAGTAATTGGGTTAAAGAAAAATTCTTTGAGGGATTAGACATCAAGAATCATGAAAATTGTCAAGTCGTATACCCTGCCATAAATAAAATAAATAAATTTCCCAAAAAAGAAAAAATAATAACTTTTGTTGGAAAATTAAATCATTCAAAAGGTTATGATACTTTTGGGAGAGCTATAATAAGAATACTTAAAAAATACAAAGATTGGAAAAGTATAGTGATAGGTGATGAACCTAGAGAAAAATATAATTTTAAACATAGTAGATTACTTCATTTGGGGTGGATTACTCATGATGAAACAATGAATATTTATAAAAAATCCAGTATTTCTGTTGTGCCATCCCATTGGGAAGAGCCTTTTGGCAGAACTTCGTTGGAGGCCGCTTCAAGGGGCTGCGCTACAATACTTTCTAGAAGAGGTGGTTTGCCTGAAACTATACCGTATGGAATATATTTAAATCGAATTAATCAAAATGAAATTTTTAAAAAAATTAAACTTTTAATTACTAATAAAAAATTAAGACATGATTTACAAAAAAAATCGTTAAAAAATGTTTTTCACGAAATAAATAATAATACTAAAACTTTTGACAACTTACGCACCGAAGTTATTAATGAAAAACATATTTTCATTAATAAAAATTTATCTAATTTAAAAATTTTAAATATATCTAATTTTGGTAATAGACAATTTAATAGACTTTACTATATCTCAATAGCAAAAAAATTAGCTAACGGATTTATAAGAAACGGCCATGATGTGATAAATTTAAGTGATAGAGATGTAGGAAAATTCAATAAAAGTTTTAGAGATTTTAAGGGTAAAAGTTATTTAAATACAATGATTTATGAAACAGCAAAAAATTACAAACCTGACCTTATTCTCCTTGGACACTCATACGACATTGAAAATAAAACTTTAGAACGAATTAAGGACTATAGCAAAAACACAATTATATCACAGTGGTTCGAAGATCATTTGGCTGATACGGGACCCGATTTTTCCACAAATCGAAAAAAACTCTTAAAATATGATGATTTTATAAAATCAAATTTTATAACAACTCATCCGTCAACTTTGGACTTTTTAAAGAAAAAAAATAATTTTCACTATTTACCAATTCCGGTAGATAAAAATATTGAGAAATTAAAAATTTACGAAAATAAAAATCAAATATGTGATGTATTTTTCTCCATGAGTCACGGCGTAAATAGAGGTAAATTAAAAAGAGATAAAGTTGATGAAAGGCATAATTTTATTAGTGATTTAATAACAGAATGCCCAAATATTATATTTGATATTTATGGTTATAAAAATCGAGAACCTGTTTGGGCTGAAGATTTTTATAAAGTTATAGTCAACTCGAAAATGGCACTTAATCTAACAAGAGGTAGACCATTAAAGTATTTAACCAGTAATAGAATAGCATCATTAATTGGCAATGGACTTTTAACTTTTATTGACAAAAAAACAAAATTGAATAATTTTTTCAATAACAATGAAGTGATTTTTTATTCTGGACTTCAGGATCTAGCGGATAAAATAAATTATTATAAATCAAATGATTTCTCACGTATAAAAATTGCCAAAAATGGACGAAAAAAATATTTTGACCTCTTTGAATGTCAAAAAGTTGCAAATTATATTATTTCAAAATCTTTCGATAGAGAGATTCCTAAACTTTTAAAATGGATGGATTAATTTAATGAAAAAAATAAAGTCCAAAATTACAAATTTGATTTATGGCAAAGGATGTAAAATTATTGAGCCAGTAAATATTTATGGATCAAAATTTGGAAAAAACGTTTTTATTGGCCCATTTGTTGAAATTCAAAACAATACAGTAATAGGGGATAATACAAGAATCCAAAGTCACAGTTTCGTATGTGAAAAAGTAACAATTGGAAAAAATTGTTTTGTTGGTCACGGTGTCATGTTTACAAATGATGATCTCAAAAAAGGCAAAGTTACAAGAGACCCAAAACTTTTTAAGAAGACGAAATTAGGAAACAATGTTGTCATTGGTTCAAACACAACTTTATTGCCTGTATCAATAGTATCTGGGACTGTCATTGGTGCGGGATCGACAGTGACTAGGAATATAAATACAAAAGGTATATACGCAGGTTCACCCGCAAAACTTTTAAGAAAAATTTAAATATGAAAAAATTTAAGGTTTCAATTATAGGATATGGTTACTGGGGACCAAAATTGGCTAGAAATTTTCAAAATTCAAATTTTTTCAATTTAACTTCGATAATTGATATATCCAAACAAAATTTAATTAAAGCAAAAAGAGATTTTCCTCTTGCAAAAATTGGAAATGATTACAAAGAGTCTTTAAATAAATCAAATATTTCTTTAATTGTAATCTCAACTCCAACAAAAACTCATTTTCAAATTGCCAAATATGCTCTAGAAAAAAAAATTAATGTTCTAGTTGAAAAACCACTTTCACTTTCAATTAAAGAAGTTAAAATCTTAGAAAATCTTGCTAAAAAAAATAAAGTTCTTTTATTTGTTGATTATCCTTTTTTATTTTCTGGATCTATCAAGTATATAAAGAAATTAATTGATAATAAAAAATTTGGTAATCTTATTGAAATTGAATCCTTTCGAGAACAAGCACCAATTAGGAAAGATTGTAATGTAGTTTGGGATTTGACAGTGCATGATGTCTCTATATTGGATTTTCTTTTAAAGAAAATGCCATATAGATATGACTCTCGTAAATTCAAAACAGTAAGTAAAAATCAAGCAGATACAGCTTATCTTAATTTATCATATAAAAATAACATTAATGTTTTTTTAAAAAATACCTGGATTTCACCATCAAAAATAAGGCTCATAAAATTTAAATTTAAAAAGGCTATTGTTTACTGTGATGAAAATGAACCAATTTATAAAATTAGAATATTCAAAAAGAAACAGTTAAATAATAACGAATATAACTTAGAGGTGCCGGATTTAGATTTAAGCGAGCCACTTTCTGTTCTAGTGAACTATATTTACAAGTCTTTAAGTGAGAAAAGAAATATAATATTTAACAATAACTTAAATCTAAATATAACTAAAATATTAAAAAAGTTATCTTAAATTATGAAATTCACTGATGTAAATCCTTTTAACAAGAAAATTCAAAAAAGGATAAATAAATCGATACTAGATACAGTCAAAAAAAAAGATTTTATTTTAGGACACAATGTTAATAAATTTGAAAAAAAATTTTCAAGTTTATCAAAATCTAAATATGCAGTGGGATGTGCAACAGGAACAGACGCATTAATACTTGCCCTTAAATCATTAAATTTAAAACCAAATCATGAGGTTATTATTCCAGGAATGTCATATATATCAACTGGATTAAGTGCAGCTTTGAATAATAATAAAATTGTATTTGCAGACATTGATAATAATACAGGTTTGATATCTTTAAATAGTATTAAAAAAAAAATATCAAAAAACACCAAAGTAGTTATACCTGTTAATCTGTATGGTCAAAAGGTTGATATAAAAAAACTTCGTAAAATCGTAGGACGTAGCAGATATATTATTGAAGACAGTGCTCAGGCCCATTTTGCTTTTAGCTGTTTAGATTGTAGAAAATCTTCATCTATAAAATGTTGTAAAAAGGAGATGAATCACAAGTACGCTGATCTTTCGTGCTACAGTTTTTATCCTTCAAAAAATTTAGGTGCCTATGGAGATGGTGGTATTGTTACCACTAATAATAAAAATTTATTTAATAAAATTTATTATCTTAGAAATCTAGGCACAATTAAAAAAAATGTTCACCAGTATGAAGGTTTGAATAGTCGATTAGATACTTTGCAAGCAACTATTTTACTTGAAAAAATTAAATTTACTCATGCACACAATGACCTAAGAAGAATGATTTCATCTTTTTACGACAAACAATTATCAAGTATAAAAGAGGTAAAATTAACATTATCAAAACCTGGATCTTCTAGACATTTATATGTTATTCGAATAAAAAAAAGAAATAAATTGGCAAATTTTTTATTAAAAAATAAAATTCCAATTCAGTATCATTATCCTTATAGTTTAAATAAAGCACCAGCATTAAAAAATAAAATTAAAAAAGTTAAATTAATAAATTCTGAAAATTGGGCCAAAGAATGCTTGAGTTTACCCTTATATCCTTACATGAAGCTAAAAGATGCGAAAAAAGTTGTAAGACTAATACGTAAATTTTATTCTTAATTATACTCCACGTATTGTTTGATTTCTCTTATATTCGATTTTAGAAGCTTATTTATTTTTAATTTAATTTTAGATCTGTCATCGTTATTAAAATAAACACCTCTAGCTAATTCAATAAAGTCTTTATCGAATTTTTTCTCTTTTTCAAAAATTCGAAGTTTATCTTCAATCTCCCACAGTTTAGAATTTGTTTGTTTTAAATCATTGTATAATTTTTTGATTTCATCGTTAAATTCAATATTATCTTCTTGTATTTTTTTTAGTGATTTATATTCTTTTAAGACTTCTTTTTTATTATCTTCATTTTTAATTTTATCAATTTTGATTTCCAAAATTGTAATTTTATCTAATAATTCACCGGCAGATATTTCAGATAGGATTTTCATAACATTGTTTTTAAATTAATAGTTTTTTATTGGATTCTCTATAAAAATGTATATATATAAATATGGGAATAATAAAAGATTCGCTTACCTTTGACGATGTTACTCTAATACCAAGTTTTTCATCGATTTTACCCTCAGAAGCCATAACTACTACTGATTTAGGCCAAAAATTAAGATTAAAAATACCATTAATGTCATCAGCCATGGACACTGTAACGGAAGCAAAAATGGCAATAGCACTCTCAAAAGCGGGTGGTCTAGGAGTAATACATCGAAATTTATCAATCGAGAGCCAAGTAAAAGAGGTCAAAAAAGTGAAAAGAAGTAAATGCATAGTAGGAGCAGCCATAGGAGTAAGCGAAAAAGATCTTGAGAGAGCAATAGAACTTAACAAAGCCGATGTAGATTTATTAATTATAGATACAGCGCACGGCCATACTACTAAAGTTTCTAAAATGATAAAAAATGTTAAAAAAAAGATTAGCAGAGTTAATCTTTGTGCTGGCAACATTGCAACTGGTAAAGCAGCGAAATTTCTTGCAGATAGTGGAGCAGATATTGTGAAAGTTGGTATTGGCCCTGGATCTATTTGCACAACAAGATTAGTTGCAGGTATTGGTGTACCTCAATTAAGTGCAATAATTGATGTCAAAAAATCTTTAAGGAACTACAAAACTAAAATAATTTCTGACGGTGGTATTAAGTTTTCTGGAGACTTGGCAAAAGGTTTAGCAGCCGGAGCAGACTGTATAATGATTGGATCATTATTTTCTGGCACAAATGAAAGCCCAGGAAAAATAATTAAGATTAAAGGAAAGCTTTATAAAAACTTTAGAGGTATGGGTTCAGTGGGAGCAATGTCAGTTGGATCTTCAGATAGATATTACCAAAAAAAATACAAAGATATTTCAAAATATGTTCCCGAGGGTGTTGAGGGATTGGTCAAGTATAAAGGCCAAGTTTCTAAAATTATTTATAATCTTGTTGGAGGGTTAAAGTCATCAATGGGGTATTTAGGATCAAAAAAAATAAAAGATCTGCAAAAAAATGGTGAATTTGTAAAAATTACAAAAGCAGGTTTCTACGAAAGTATGGTTCATAATGTTGATCATATAAAACAAAATGGAATCAAGTAATCTTCAAAAAATTGTTATAGTCGACTTTGGATCTCAATTTACACAACTTGTAGCAAGAAAAATTAGAGAGTTAGGCTCTTATTCAGAAATAATTAATTTTAAAAATATTTTTAAATTAAGAAACGACACTTCTGTAAAAGGTATTATACTTTCTGGAGGTCCTTTAAGTATTACTACTAATAAAGGTATCAGTTTAGATAGTTTTTTAATTAAAAAAAAAATACCAATTCTAGGTATATGTTATGGTCATCAAATTCTTGCTAAAAAGTTTGGTGGAAAAATAAAAGTTTCAAAACACCGAGAATTTGGTAAAGCAATATTAAAAGCCAAATCAAATTCTATTTTAACAAAAAATTTTTTTAAAAGTAAAAAAAGTTTAGTATGGATGAGTCATCAAGATATTGTCCAAAAACTTCCCAAAGGTTTTAAAACTGTAGCATCTAGTCTAAATTCAAAATTTGCTGTTATTGCGAATGAAAAGTTTAAATACTACGGTGTTCAATTTCATCCAGAAGTAAGTCATACAGAGAATGGAAAAATATTAATTAAAAATTTTATCTTTAATATATGCAAAATTAAAAAAAATTGGAATTCCAAAAATCAAAAAAAAATATTTATCAGTAATATTAAAGATACTGTTAAAAATGATAAAGTAATCTGTGCATTATCTGGAGGTGTAGATAGTAGTGTTGTTGCTTTACTTTTGAAAAAAGCTATAGGCAACAATCTTACTTGTATATTTGTAAATACTGGCCTTTTAAGAAAAAATGAGGCAAGCGATATTAAAAAAATCTTTAGAAAAAAAATTAAGCTAAATTTGGTTTATGTTGATGCATCTAAGACTTTTTTAAAAAAATTAATAAATATCGATAACCCCGAAAAGAAAAGGAAAATTATAGGAAGTCTATTTATAAAAATTTTTGAAAAATACGCAAAAAAAGTAAAAAATGCTAAATATTTGGCCCAAGGAACCTTGTACCCAGACATGATTGAAAGCAAATCTGTTACAGGAAGTCCATCGTCTAAAATTAAATCACATCATAATGTAGGTGGTTTACCAAAAAATATGAAATTTAAACTTCTTGAACCTCTAAAATATTTATTCAAAGATGAAGTTAGAAAGTTAGGATCCGAACTGTCTCTTGATAAAAATATACTTTTGAGACATCCCTTTCCCGGACCTGGTCTTGCGATAAGAATACCTGGAAAAATTTCAGAGGAAAAAATCAAAATATTACAAGAGGCAGATTATATTTTTATGAATGAATTAAAAAAAGAAAAACTTTATAATAAAATTTGGCAAGCTTATGCAGCATTACTTCCTGTAAAAACCGTTGGTGTTATGGGAGATAGTAGAACTTACGAGTATATTTGTTTAATTAGAGCTGTTACTTCCGTAGATGGAATGACAGCCGATTTTTTTTCTTTCAATAAAAATTTTTTGACTAATATTTCAAATAAAATTGTTAATTCTGTAAGAGGTATTAATAGGGTTGTGTTGGATATCTCTTCAAAACCCCCTAGTACAATCGAATTAGAATAGCATCTTCTATTATAAATTGTCTTAATCATAATATAGTTATCTTTATAATTTAAATACTATATTAAGTGTCAATAAAGGTCATATTAGGTCGCGTGCTAATCAAACTGCTTGATCAAATTAAATTTATAAAACATAATATTTTCCAAATTACATTAACTTGTAATTTATTGTTAACAATAAATAAGAGAGGATAATAAATGCTAAGAACATTAAAAACTTTGATGTATTTGCTTACGTCAATTGCTCTTCTAGTAAGTTTCGAAACTGGAGCATTTGCTGCAAAGAAATCAAAAACTCTTAAGAAAACTCAGAAGATGGGTTTTGTAAGATGTGGTGTTTCACAAGGTCTTCCAGGATTTTCTAATGCTGATGCATCAGGAAACTGGACAGGTGTTGACGTAGATTTATGCAGAGCTGTTGCTGCTGCAACTCTAGGCGATTCAGGAAAAGTTAAATTTTTTCCTTTAAGTGCTAAAGAAAGATTTACAGCTTTAACATCTGGTGAGATAGACGTCTTATCAAGAAATACTACTTGGACATTATCTAGAGATGCTGACATTGGTTTAACTTTTGTTGGTGTAAACTTTTATGATGGACAAGGTTTCATGGTTAGAAAAAGTTCTGGTATAACATCTGTAAATCAATTTAAAGCAGGTGTTTCAGCTTGTACTAACTTAGGTACAACAACAGAGCTTAACATGAGGGACTTCTTTAATTCTAAAGGAATTAAATATGAACCTGTAACTTTTGAAAAAGCTGACGAAGTCGTAGCTGCATACGATGCAGGAAGATGTGATACGTACACTACTGATAAATCTGGTTTAGCAGCTCAAAGAATTAAATTGAGCAAACCGAATGATCATATAGTATTACCAGAAACAATCTCTAAAGAGCCATTAGGACCTGTTGTAAGACAGGGTGATGCTGTTTGGGAAGACATTGTTAGATGGTCACTAAACGTTATGATCGAAGCAGAAGAGTACGGTATAACATCTGCTAATGCTGACAGCATGAAATCTTCAGACAATCCAGCAGTAAAAAGATTAGTTGGAGCTGAAGGTGAATTAGGAGCAGCATTTGGTCTAGATAACGACTGGAGCTTAAGAATTATCAAGCAAGTTGGTAACTACGGTGAAAGCTATAAACGAAATATAGCTGATACTGGAATTTTACCAGACAGAGGTCCAAATCAACTTTGGACTAAAGGTGGTATACTTTACGTTCCACCAGCAAGATAATTGCTAATAATTATTACTAAAAAGAAAGGGCTAGATTTATCTGGCCCTTTTTTTTATACATAGACAATCGATGAATCATAGAATTAAAAGTATTATACCTCAATTATTAACACTCCTATTCGTAGTGGCGGTTATTGGTTTTTTTACAATTAATGCTCAATTAAACATGGACGAAAGAGGTATTGATTTTGGCTATGGTTTTTTAAGCCAAGAATCTTCTTTTGATGTCCAGTTTTCTTTAATCGAATATGATGGTTCACATTCCTATGCAAAAGCATATTTAGTTGGACTTTTAAATACAATTTTAGTTTCTGTTTTAGGCATTATTTTCTGCACTATAATTGGTGTTATTGTTGGTATTGCAAGGTTGTCACCAAATTATTTAATAAAAACTACTGCAGCTTGGTATGTTGAATTCTTTAGAAATGTACCTTTGCTATTACAAATTTTTTTCTGGTATTACGCTGCTTTAAGAGCGTTACCTTTGCCTGAAAATACAGAACCTCTTTTTGGTGTTACCTATTTAACAGTTAAGGGTTATTATATACCTCGTTTTATCTGGGAAAATTTTGATATTTTAATTTATTCTATTTTAGCAGCAGTAATTTCTATTGTTTTTATTAGAAATTACGCAAGAAAATTACAAGAAGAGAAAGGTCAACAACTTCCAGTTCTTTTAATTTCAGTTGGATTACTATTAATATTTCCTGCAATAACATTTGTAACCGGAATGGTTCAATTGGAAGTTGCATTACCGGTTCTAAAACAGTTATCTAAAACATCTTTTATATATGCTGAAGGTTTGAGCGTCCCACCAGAATTATTAGCATTGGTACTGGCTTTATCTTTATATACTGCCACGTTTGTTGCTGAATGTGTAAGAGCTGGCGTTCAGGGAGTGAGTAAAGGTCAGAAGGAAGCTGCTGCCTCAATAGGTCTAACACCCAATCAAATACTGAAACTTGTTATAATGCCACAAGCTTTAAGAATTATTATTCCACCAACTACTAATCAATATTTGAATTTGACTAAAAATTCATCATTAGCAGCCGCTATTGCATATCCTGATTTAGTTTTAGTTTTTGCAGGAACTGCATTAATGCAGACGGGCAGGGCAATAGAAATAGTTTCAATAACGATGTTAACTTACTTAACTCTAAGTTTGGTAATATCTTTATTAATGAATTGGTATAACAAAAAAATAGCAATTAAAGAAAAGTAAAATGATAAATATTAATATATTAAAACCAACAAGCTCTAATTTTCAAACCTATTTATATATAGGTTCAGGCCTTATTTTAATCAGTATTTTTGATGTTTTTTTAAGAAGTTTTTTTAATATTAATTTTTCAACTTCTTTACCTGGTATTTTAAATTTCTTTCTACCATTGATAATTGGTTTAATTGGATTTCAAATGATAAGGCTTGAATATTCTGGTAATAGAATAGTTGATAAAATCAACCAAAGTGTAAACAATAATACATTCAATGCAGGACTAACACTTTTAATTATATTCCTTACCCTTTTAATTATACCACCATCTCTAAATTGGATGATATTTGAGGCAACTATATCGGGCGATACAAAAGAAGCATGTGCTACTACCGAAGGTGCTTGTTGGACTTATATTAAGGTTTGGTTCAGAAGATTTATGTACGGAATGTATCCAAATGACTTTCATTGGAGAATAAACACAGCATTTATTGCTTTAATTGGTTTTGCATTTGTAGGTTATTTTATGAGAGGTAAATTAAAAAATTATATTATTTTTTATTACGCAATTTTATATCCAATAATTGCATTTTTTATTATTAATTTTTTAATTTCAGGAGGTTCTTTTGGTCTTGAATGGGTTGAAACTAATGCCTGGGGAGGATTATCTTTAACCTTTATCGTTTCATTTTTTGGATTAGTTTTTTGTTTTCCTTTAGGAATGATTTTAGCTCTAGGAAGAAGATCTGAGCTTCCAATAATTAGATATATTTCAATTGGATATATAGAATTTTGGAGAGGTGTTCCGTTAATAACAGTTTTATTTATGTCTTCTGTTATGTTTCCAATGTTTCTACCATCAGATGCATTTGTTGACAAACTAATTAGAGTGATCGCTGCAATAATACTTTTCGAAGCTGCTTATGTAGCAGAAGTTATAAGAGGTGGATTACAAGCGTTACCAAGAGGTCAATATGATGCTGCCAAATCTTTAGGAATGGGTTATTGGAAAATGCAAATCTTTGTAATTTTGCCTCAAGCATTAAAATTAGTTATACCTGGAATTGCAAATACATTTTTAGCTTTAGTTAAAGATACGCCATTAATTTTTGTTGTTGGTTTATCCGAGGTTGTTGGAATGCTTCAAATGGCAAAAACAAATCCTAAATGGCTTGGATATGCTATGGAAGGCTATATTTTTGCATCTATATTATTCTGGGCAATTTGTTATGCTATGAGTAAATATAGTCAATATTTAGAACTAAAATATAAAACGGAAAGATAAAATGTCGGATTCAATTATACATATGAAAGATGTCAATAAGTGGTTTGGTGACTTTCAAGTTTTAAAAGATATAAATCTTGATGTTAAAGAAAAACAGAAAATAGTAGTTTGTGGACCATCAGGTTCTGGTAAATCAACTTTGATAAGATGCATTAATAGACTTGAAGAACATCAAAAAGGAAAAATAATAGTCGATGGCAACGAACTATCCGAAAAAACAAAAGATATAGAAAAGATCAGAGCAGAAGTTGGAATGGTTTTTCAACAATTTAATTTGTTTCCTCATCTATCAATTTTAGACAATTGTACATTAGCTCCTATCTGGGTAAAGAAAACGCCAAAAAAACAAGCTGAAGAATTTGCTATGAAACAGCTAGAACAAGTTCAAATAGCCGATCAAGCAGCTAAATTTCCCGGCCAACTTTCTGGTGGACAACAACAAAGAGCGGCTTTAGCAAGGGCATTGTGCATGGAACCAAAAATTATGTTATTTGACGAACCCACATCTGCATTAGATCCTGAAATGATCAAAGAGGTTTTAGATGCAATGGTAAATCTTGCGAAAGCTGGTATGACAATGATTGTAGTTACTCATGAAATGGGTTTTGCCAAAGAGGTCGCTGATGAGGTGGTTTTTATGGATGAAGGAATGATAGTCGAAAGAGCAAAAACAAATGATTTTTTTGCAAATCCTAAAAACGAAAGAACAAAACTTTTCTTAAGTCAAATTCTGTAAACCCTTTTTGAATAATTAATACGCATGAAAAAACTTTTTTCAATAGCAACTCTAGTATTTTTTTTGATACCCTTTTCCCATGTTTTTTCTCACGTTGAACATTATAAAAGTTTAAAGTTATTAAAATATGGGCTTTATTTTAACGATAAATTAATAGGACAACACACCTTTGAATTTAATAAAAAAGGGGACTTTTTATATGTTCGTGGAGCCGGTAATTTTGTTGTCAATAAATTAGGAGTTTCATTATTTGACTTTAAAACAGTAAGTGAGGAAGTCTTTAAAAAAGGTAAATTAATAAAGTTTTCCTCAAAAACCACACAAAATAAAAAGCAAAAATTTTGCAATATTAAATTGGAAAATAATAAGCTTATAATTGAAGGGTCTTCTTATAACGGCATATCAGAGAGTAATTTACCAGTTGGTACATGGTGGAACCATGAGATTATTAAATTTAGTAAACAAATTAGTCCTATTTCTGGAAGGCTTTTGCCTCAAAATGTTAATTTTTTAGGGAAAAAAGATATTATAATCAACAAAAAACCATTTAAATCTATTCATTTTTACTTTTTATCAGATGATGATCAACCTAATGACAAAAAAAAATTAAATATTAATATTTGGTATGATCAAAAAAGTTTATTATGGATAAAATCAAGTTACGAAAAGTTTGGTCTTTGGGAATATAGACTTTTGGAAGTCAAATAAGATGTGTTTTTGATGATACTTGTCAAGAAATATAACATTTAATTATTGTTTTTTATGGTCTTTTTGACCCCAAAAAAAAAGTTCTTTTTTATATTTTATCTATTGCCATTATATTTTTTTTCATGTTGAATGATCACTCTTAGAGATAATTATTAAGGAAAATAAATGGAAGAAACCTTTAACGCACATCTAGGCCGAAAGTTGAGAATGCGAAGATTATCACTAGGTTTGACCCAAACTAAAGTTGCAAACGCGATTAATGTGACTTTTCAACAAATTCAAAAATATGAAAAGGGTACGAATGGGGTTAGTTCTAGTAGGTTAATACAATTATCAAATTTTTTAAAAGTACCAATTACATATTTTTTTGAAGATTTTGCAGAAAACAGTAATATTGATAAAAATACACAGGAAGACAGTTCAGATTTAAATTATTCATTTTTAATAAAGACTTTTTCTAAACTTAATGAGACGCAAAAACAAAAGATTTTTACACTTCTTAAAAATACTACAAGCTTTAAAGAGACTGGTTAATTTCTGGCTCCTCGGGCAGGACTCGAACCTGCGACCAATTGATTAACAGTCAACTGCTCTACCAACTGAGCTACCGAGGAATAAATTCAACATACTTTATTTAAAATAATTAACAACTAATTTTTTAATGCTTTTAAAGTAGCTTTTAGAGGTAGCAACAGACAATCTTTTCTAGCAATATTACTTTTATTTATAATTACCAAAAATTTGTTCCAATTTTTCTTTAAATCAGAATTTTTTACAAAGGATTTATTTAAAGATTCATATAAAACTTTTAATTTTTGAGTTTCTTTATTTATTGATACCCTTGAAAGCAAACTTGCTGATGCCTGACAATAAATACATGATTTAGTTTCATATTTAAAATTTATTAATTTGTTATTTTTTACAATTAGATATACATGAATTTCATCTCCACATAATTTACTTTTTAACTTGTGTTTGTGTGTATAGTTATCAATAGAGTGAAAATTTTTTAAATTTGATGCAATTCTTATTAATTTTTTGTCCATTTTATCATTTCTTGGAGGCCACGCCCAGAATCGAACTGGGATAAAAGGATTTGCAATCCTCCGCGTAACCATTCCGCCACGTGGCCATATATAGATTAATATAGGTATATATATAAAAATAAAGCTAGAACTTTGCAAATATTATTAATATTTATAACTATGGCACAAAGTAAATATAATCATAAAATTTCAGAAAGCAAAATTTACTCATATTGGGAAAAAAACAAGTTATTCAAACCCAAGAAAAACAAAAAATCCTTTTCAATAGTTATACCTCCTCCAAATATTACTGGAAGTCTACATATGGGACATGCTTTAAATAATTCAATCCAAGATGTTTTGTCCAGGTATTATAGAATGAATAATTATGAAACCTTATGGCAACCAGGCACAGATCATGCCGGTATAGCTACCCAAGCATTAGTTGAAAAAAATCTGAAATCAAAAGGAATTGACAAAAATGAAATAGGTAGAGAAAAATTCGTTAAAAAAGTTTGGCAATGGAAAGTTGAATATGGTGGAAAAATAATTAACCAACTTAAAAAGCTAGGTTGTTCCTGTGACTGGTCAAGAAATGCATTCACAATGGATAAGAATTTATCGAATTCTGTAATTAAAGTATTTATCGATCTTTATAAAAAAAAACTAATTTTTAAAGCTAAAAAATTAGTTAATTGGGATACAGTTTTAAAGACTGCTATATCTGATCTTGAAGTTGATCAAAGAGAAGTAAATTCAAAATTATATTATATAAAGTACAAGGTAGAGAACTCAGGTGAAAAAATTACAATTGCAACTACTAGACCGGAGACCATGCTTGGTGACACAGCTATTGCGGTTAATCCTAAAGATGAAAGATATTTTAATTTAGTTAATAAGTTTGCAATACTGCCTATAGTTGGAAGAAAACTTAAAATAGTTCAGGATGATTATGCTGATCCAGAGCAAGGCAGTGGTGCAGTTAAAATTACACCCGCACATGATTTTAATGACTTTGAAGTTGGTAGACGACATAAGCTTAAATCTATAAATATTTTTACTGAAGATGGAAAAATTAATAATAATGCTCCAAATGAATATATAGGTTTAGACAGATTTGAAGCCAGAAAAAAAATAATTGAAAAATTAAAAGTATTACAACTCTTTGAAAAAGAAGAGACTATAAAAAACAAAGTACCTTATGGAGATAGATCTAATTCTATAATTGAACCTTTTTTAACTGAGCAGTGGTTCTGCGATGCAAAAAAACTATCTATCAAAGCAAAAAAAATAGTAAAAAATAAAAAAACAAATTTCTTCCCGTCAAATTGGTCAAAGACTTATTTTCAATGGATGAATAATATTGAACCTTGGTGTATTTCACGACAACTTTGGTGGGGGCATCAAATCCCAGCATGGTATGGACCAGATAGAAAAATATTTGTGGCAGAAAATGAAAAAAAAGCAGAACAGCAGGCAAAAAAAATTTATAAAAAAAAAGTTAATTTAAAAAGGGATCCGGATGTACTTGACACATGGTTTTCCTCAGGTCTTTGGCCTTTTGCAACATTAGGGTGGCCTTCAAAAAATTATTTTTTAAAAAAATTTTATCCAACATCAGTTTTAGTAACCGGTTTTGATATAATTTTCTTTTGGGTAGCTAGAATGATGATGTTTGGTATGCAATTTTTAAACAAAGAACCATTTAAAGAAGTCTATGTGCATGCACTTGTGAGAGATGAGAAAGGCCAAAAAATGTCAAAATCAAAAGGTAATGTAATTGATCCTTTAGTTCTTATAGACAGTTACAGTGCAGATGCTTTAAGATTTACATTATTATCAATGGCATCACCAGGTAGAGACGTAAAACTTTCCGAACAAAGAGTTAAAGGATATAGAAATTTTTTAACAAAAATATGGAATGTTAATAATTTTCTTAAAGTAAACAAATGTAGTTTTGACGGAGTAATTAAATCTAAAAACCTAAAACTTAATATAAATAAGTGGATATATAGCGAGCTTATTGAAACGAAAAATTTAACAGAAAATTTTATCAAAAATTACCGTTTTGATGAAGCAGCAAAAACCGTTTATAAATTTGTTTGGAATAGTTATTGCGATTGGTACTTGGAACTTTCTAAAACCATCTTATTTTCTAAAAAAAACAAAGATATTGAAGAAGTAAAAAACACATCCGGTCAAATTTTTAAAGAAATATTAATATTATTACATCCATTTATACCTTTTATAACTGAAGAACTGTGGCTTAAAAATAAGCTTAAGACTAAATCAACTAAATATTTAATGTATGCTAATTGGATTAATGAAAAAAAAATTGAAAAAGACAAAAATATTGAAAATGTAAATCAAATCATTCATATGATATCGAGTATAAGATCGTTTAAAAACGAACTTAATGTTAAACCAGGCTCTTTTGTTGATATTTCAATAGAGAAATTAGATAAAAGAAAACAAACATTATTTTTGCAAAATCAAATTGTAATAAAAAAATTAGGAAGAGTTAATTCTATCTTGATAAAAGACTTGTCTAAACAATCAGCAAATTTAGTAATATCTGGTGAAATTTTAAAATTATATTTCGACAAAAGCATTGATCTTGATTTGATTAGACAAAATTTATCAAACAAACAAAGCAAAATTCAACAAGATTTAGATGCTATCGCTAAAAAATTAAATAATTCTAGCTTTGTAGAACGTGCACCAAAGCATATTGTGGAACAAGAAAAAAATATCTATAATGATTTGAAAATAAACATTGAAAAAATTAATTTTACTTTAAATAGTCTGAAATGAATAAATTTAATAAAAAAAAATTACCAAGCAGGCATACATCTTTAGGTGCAGATAAAGCTCCTCAAAGATCTTTTTATTATGCGATGGGTGAAACTGAAAAAGATGTAGCAAAACCTTTTGTTGGTGTTGTTTCTACATGGAATGAAGCTGCTCCATGTAATATTGCATTAATGAGACAAGCTCAGTCAGTTAAAAAGGGTGTCAAATTTTCTGGCGGTACACCAAGAGAATTTTGTACTATAACTGTTACTGACGGTATCGCTATGGGGCATGAAGGTATGAAATCTTCTTTGGTATCTCGAGATGTTATTGCTGACTCAACAGAGTTAACTGTTAGAGGACATTGTTATGATGCATTAGTAGGAGTTGCTGGTTGTGATAAATCTTTACCAGGCTTAATGATGGCAATGCTTAGACTTAATGTACCAAGTGTATTTATTTATGGCGGATCGATTCTTCCTGGTAGATATAATGGAAAAGATGTAACAGTTTTAGATGTATTCGAGGGTGTAGGAAAATATTCTTCAGGAAAAATGAGCGGGCATGCTTTGAGAAAACTAGAATTAAAAGCTTGTCCTAGTGCTGGAGCATGCGGTGGACAATTTACTGCAAATACTATGGCATGTGTATCCGAGGCTATTGGTTTGGCTTTACCTTATTCTGCTGGAACGCCAGCACCATACGGACAGAGGGATAAATATGCTTTACAAAGCGGTAAGGCAGTTATGAATTTGTTAAAAAAAAATATTAGACCGAGAGACATTGTTTCAAGAAAATCTTTAGAGAATGCAGCAACTATAGTTGCGGCCACAGGAGGTTCAACTAATGCAGCATTGCATTTACCAGCTTTAGCAAATGAAATAGGAATTAAATTTGATTTAATGGACGTTGCAAAAATTTTTAAAAAAACACCTTATCTCGCTGATTTAAAACCTGGTGGAAGATATGTTGCAAAAGATATGTGGAAAGCCGGGGGCGTTCCTATGCTATTAAAAACTTTGTTAGATGGCGGATATATTCATGGAAACTGTATGACGGTTACAGGCAAAACAATGAAAGAAAATCTTAAAAAAGTTAAATTTAATATTAAACAAAAAGTTATGAGAAAATATAATAATCCGTTATCAAACGATGGTGGCGTTGTAGGATTGAAAGGTAATCTTGCACCGGATGGGGCAATTGTAAAAGTTGCAGGGTTAAAAAAACTTCAATTTACTGGTAGAGCAAGATGTTTTGATACCGAGGAGTCTGCTTATAAAGCAGTATTAAAAAGAAAATACAAAGACGGAGACATTATAGTTATCAGATATGAAGGTCCCAAAGGAGGTCCGGGTATGAGAGAAATGCTTCAGACCACAGGAGCTATCTATGGTCAAGGCAAAGGTGAAAAAGTTGCGTTAATAACGGATGGAAGATTTTCTGGAGCAACTAGAGGTTTTTGTATTGGACACGTAGGTCCAGAAGCATCAGTAGGAGGTCCCATTGGATTATTAAAAAATGGAGACATAATTCATATAGACGCAAAAAAGGGAACGATAAATGTTGATCTCTCAAAAAAAGAGTTATCAAAAAGGAAGAAAAAATGGAAACCTAAAAAAATTAATTTTGGAAATGGAACTCTTTGGAAGTACGCACAAACAGTAGGGCCAGCGTATTTAGGCGCGTCTACACACCCAGGTGGTAGAAAAGAAGTCAAGTGTTACGCAGATATTTAAATGAAAATTAGACCTGTTATTTTATGTGGTGGAGCAGGAACTAGACTTTGGGAAGATAAAAAACACCATCAACCAAAACAATTTATAGATTTCGGTGGTTGGTCTTTGATGGAAAAAACCCTAGAAAGAATAAAAAACCCAGTTTTTGACTTTCCTGTTATAAGTACAAATAATAAGTATTTGTCCAAAGTAAAAAAAACATTAAAAAAATCAAAAATAAAAAAATATAAGATTGTTTTAGAGCCAACAAAAAAAAATACAGCACCAGCAATATTGGCATCAGCTTTAATTAAAGATATTAACTACAACCAGCCTATCATGTATTTTACTTCAGATCATTTGATAGAAAAATATAGTGTTTTTAATAAAGCAATAAAAAAAGTTTGTTCGAACTTAAATTCTGAAAATATTTTTATTTTTGGAATTAAGCCAAAAAATCCATCAAGTGAATACGGTTATTTTTATTCAAAAAAACTTAAAAATAAAATTAACAAAGTATCTAAATTTATTGAAAAACCCAGTATTTCAAAAGCAAAGAAAGTAATTGAAAATAAAGGATACTGGAATTCTGGAATGTTTTTATTACGAAAGGAATCAATTATAAATAATTTTAAAAAATTTCAGCCAATAACATATAAAAATTGTCTTCAATCAGTATATAAGTCCAAGTATAGAAATAATGTTTATTATTTGCATAAATCAGCTTTTAATAAGTGTGTGGAAAAATCTTTTGATTATGCAATTCTTGAAAAATCACAAAATATTAATGCTGTTAAATTAGATATGCCATGGTCGGATTTAGGCTCTTGGAGAGAAATATCATTCATATTTAACAAGAATAAACAAAAGTACTTTAAAAAAAAGAACGTTTTTTATAGACCATGGGGCAGCTATACAAATTTATTTAAAGGTAAAAACTTTTTAGTTAAAGAATTAAAAGTTAAAAGAAATGGAGTATTAAGTCTTCAAAAACATTATCATAGATCTGAACATTGGTTAATTACTCAAGGCAAGCCAGTTATTACCTTAAATAAGAAAAAAATTTTAAAATATAAAAATGATTCAATTTTTATACCCAAAGGAGCAATTCACCGTATAGAAAATCCATTTAAAAAAACTGTCAAAATTTTAGAGATTCAAAAAGGTTCAATTCTAAAAGAAACAGATATTGTTAGATATCAAGATATATATGGAAGAGTTAAACAATCTCGAGTTCAATAGGTGTATGGTCTGATGGTTTAATTTTTCCGCGCGGTTTCTTATTTATACTTATCCCCTTAACATTATCTAGAAGATTGTTCGAAACCAAAAAGTGATCTATCCTTAAACCATTATTTTTTTGCCAGGAACCAGCCATGTAATCCCAGAAGGTATATTCAGATTTTTCTTTATTAAAATAACGATAAATATCATGAAAACCCAAATTAATTAATTCTTGATATTTTTTTCTTATTTCTAATTTAAACAAAGCATCGTTCTCATATTTTTCATAATCATAAACATCAATTTTTTCAGGTATCACATTAAAATCTCCACCGATAATTATATTTTTTTGTGTTAATAATAATTTCTTTGTTTTTTTAATAAAAGAATTAAACCAGTTTAGTTTATATGTATACTTGTCAGTATTAATTGGATTTCCATTTGGCACATATATATTTATCAATTTAATTTTTATAGATTTATTAATTATATTCGCTGTTATAATTCTAGATTGTTTTTTTGGGTCTTTAATATAATCATTATTAATTTCATCAATTTTTTTTTTACTTACAACTGCAACACCATTATAACTCTTTTGGCCGTATACATAACAGTTGTAACCCAGGTCACCAAAGTCAGCAAAAGGGAAACTTTTTTCCTCTGTTTTAATTTCTTGTATCATTAATATATCTGGATTTGATTGTTTGAGATAATCTTTGATATTAAGAATTCTGGCTCTTACAGAATTAACGTTCCACGATGTTATTTTCATTAAACAGAAAAAGACAAACCACAGCCACAAGACGAGTTGGCTTTAGGATTGGTTATTGTAAAAGAATTACCTATCAGTTCTTTTTTAAAATCTACAATTGAACCTTCTATAATTTTAAGTGAATTATTATCTATAACGGTTTGATCAAAAAGTCTGTCATTATCTTGAACCTTATCTTCAAATGAAAAATTATACTTAAAACCTGAGCATCCTCCTCCAAGTACCGATATTCTAAAGTACTTTTTTGAAGTATCTCGAGAGATTATTCTGCTTATCTCTTTCTTTGCAGTTTCTGTAAATTCAATTTTATTAGTCATTTTATTTCCAAATGATGTATTATAACTAATTAATACCTTTAATGCAAAAAAACGATTATTCATTATTAGCCACACCCCTAAGATCTGAGGGAAGGATTTATAAAGAAAAAACTAGTAAATTTAGAACATATTATCAAAGAGATAGAGATAGAATAATACACTCAACAGCATTTAGAAGATTAAAACATAAAACGCAAGTTTTTGTAAATACAGAGAGCGACCATTTCAGAACAAGAATCACACATTCAATGGAAGTTTCTCAAATTGCCAGAACCTTAGGCAAAATTTTTAAACTTAATGATGATTTGTGTGAAACACTGAGCTTGGCTCACGATTTAGGGCATCCACCTTTTGGACATGCTGGTGAGAAAGAACTAAATAATTGTATGAAAAATTTTGGTGGTTTTGATCACAATATTCAAACATTAAGAGTTGTTACTGTTATAGAAAAAAAATATTATAATTTTAACGGTTTAAATTTGACCTTAGAGACATTAGATGGATTATTAAAGCATAATGGACCAATAAGTAATAATAAAAATTACCAAAATATTTTAGGAAAAAATATATTTAAAAATAAAATTGATTTTTCAAAAGGACCTTCATTAGAAGCTCAATTCTCCTCAATTTCCGATGATATTGCTTACAACAGTCATGACCTTGAAGATGGTTTAAATGCTGGTTTGTTTAATTTAAAAGATCTAAGAGCAATTCCATTAATATCTGATATTGTGAAATTTCACCAGAAAAGATTAAAAAAGAATAATAAAGAACTAATTTATAGGCAAATTACAAGAAATCTTATTAATAAAATGGTTAGCGATGTGGTTAATACAACAAATTCTAATATTAAAAAGGAAAAAATCAAAACTATAAGGGATGTATATAAAACAAAAGTAAAATTAGTAAATTTTTCTAAACAAATGAGACTATTTGATAAAAATATAAAATTATTTTTAAATAAAAATATGTATAACAATCCAAATGTTTTAAAAAAAACCAAAGAAGGTTCAAATATTATAAGATTACTTTTTAAAAAAATTAAAGAAAAACCTGATAAATTTATAAAATTTAATGATCTTAAAATGTTCACAAAAGAGAGGAGGATATGTGATTTTATAGCTGGAATGACCGATAGATATGCAATAAATCTATACAAATCATTAAAATGAACTTTTTTAATATATATTTAGACAAAATAAAAAAAACTGTAATAAAAAATAAGAAAAATTTAGATTTAAAAGAAAATCAACTTTTTAGCAAAATTACAGTTGAAGCGCCGCCAGAAAAATTCGACTGTGATTTTTCAACAAATATCTGTTTAATATTAGGCAAAAGCACAAGCCAAAATCCAAGGAATCTTGCTGAAAAAATGAAAAATATACTTATTGATGAAATAAAACATTTTTCATCAATTGAAATTGCAGGCCCTGGTTTTTTGAACATAAAACTTTCAACTGATGCATGGTTATTTATTATAAATAATATTGAAAAAAATAAGAAAACCTTTGGGTCAAATAAAAAAAATAATAAATACAACATAGAATTCGTTTCTGCTAATCCCACTGGACCTTTACATGTAGGCCATTGCAGAGGTGCAATTTTTGGTGATGTTTTATCAAATTTATTAAAATTTAATGGAAATAAAGTAACAAAAGAGTTTTATGTTAATGATTATGGAAAGCAAATAGAAGATTTTTCTAAATCAATATATTTTAGATTAAAAGAGATTAAGTTAAAAACAAATTTTCCCATTGATGAATCTCTTTACCCCGGTGAATACATCATAGAAATTTCAAAGAAAATTTTAAAAAAGCAGCCAAATATAAATCTTGATGATTTTGATAAAGTTAAACAAAACCTTAAAAAACAAGGACTTAAGTATTCAATGGATTTAATAAAGACTGATTTGAAAAATTTAGGAATATCACATGATATTTTCTTCTCTGAGTCTAGTTTAGTAAAACAAAAATCAGTTGAAAAAGTTATTAAAGTTTTAAAAAAGAAGAAATTAATTCAAGAGGGATATTTGGAACCACCTAAAGGAGAGAGCAATAAAAATTGGAAACAAGTAAAGAGACTAATTTTTAAGTCAAGTTTATTTGGAGACGATTCTGACAGAGCGTTAACTAAAAATGATAGTACCTGGACTTATTTTGCTAATGATTTGGCGTATCATTCAAATAAAGTTTCTAGAAAATATGATTTTTTAATTAATATTCTTGGTGCTGATCATGCTGGTTATATTAAAAGGATATCAGCAGCTGTTAATGCATTGTCGTTAAATAAAAATATATTAACCTGTAAAGTATGCCAACTTGTAAAACTTATTAAAGACGGACAGCCTTATAAAATGTCAAAAAGAAAAGGTGACTTTATCACCATCAAAGATGTTCTAAACGATGTTGGAAAGGATTCTTTAAGATTTATGATGTTGAATAGAGGAAATGATGTTGAATTAGATTTTGACTTAAATAAAGTGCTTGAAAAAAATAAGGAAAACCCAGTTTTCTATGTTCAATATTGTTATGCAAGAATAAATTCTTTGTATACTTCTTTGAATATTAAAACTAATAAAATAAAAAAATTCCGTAATTTGAATTTTTCTCCTAATGATTATGAATATAAATTATTAAGAAAAATTATTGAATGGCCAAAAGTAGTAGATTTGTCAGCAAAAAAATTAGAACCTCACAGAATTCCATTTTACTTATATGAATTAGTTACTATTTTTCATTCATACTGGAGCAAAGGAAATGAAGATCCAAAATTTAAATTTATTCTAAATGGTAAAATTAAGAACGAACTTACATTTAAAATATTTCAACTTATAACTATTATTTTAATAAATGCGATGTCTATTCTAGGAGTCTCATTGCCAAAAAAAATGTAATGTTAAATAAAGTATTAACTATTTTTCAATTTTTAATAATAACTGCATTCTTATTATTAACTAATTTCTATTATTTCTCTGATAAAAATGTTGAGAAAATTAATACAAATCGGGTAAATTTGTCATCAAAGATTAGCAAAAGTCTAGATGAGCTGCCTTTGCTCATTGATGACACACAAAATATTATTGAATATCAAAATAATGATACAAATCTGGAAAAGATTAAAAAAAGATCATTTTGGGATTTACTAAATTCAAATGAATAGAAAACCAATTATTACAAGCATAAAAACTTATTATTTAACATTTTCTGAAAAGATGCTTTTTAAAAAAGAAAAACCTTGGGGAATAATTCTATTCAAAAGAAATATTAGGTCATTTAAACAAGTCAAAAGTTTAACTAAAGAAATTAGAATGATTTTCAATGATCCATATTTTCCTGTTATGATTGATGAAGAGGGGGGGTCAGTTTCTAGATTATCTGATTTAATAAATAGCAAAGAGTTATCACAGGTTTTTTTTGGTAATTTATACAAAAAAAATAAAAAAAACGGAAAAAAAATCTACCAGTATTACCTTAATTCAATATGTTCTGTATTGAGGGAGGTTGGAATAAATATAAATACTATTCCTGTTTTAGATATTTTGCAAAAAAAGACTACTAAAATTTTAAAAGATAGATGTTTTTCGCCAAATAAAAATGACGTAAAAATATTAGGAAATCTATGTATTGATACCTTAAAACAAAATAAAATTGGATCAGTTTCAAAACACATACCTGGACATGGATCCACAAATATTGATAGTCATAAAGCTGTTCCTGTTGTTTTAGACAGTCACAAGAAGCTAGAACTTGTTGATTTTTCACCTTTTAAAAATATAAATTCAAATTTTGTAATGACAGCACACGTTTTATTTAAGAAAATTGATCCTAATTTTGTAGCTACGCAATCAAGAATAATTATTAATCGAATTATAAGAAAAAAATTAAATTTTAAAGGATTGATAATATCAGATGATATATGCATGAAAGCTTTAAAGGGAGATTTACTTTTAAATGCAAAGAAATGCCTTCTTTCAGGCTGTAATCTTGTGTTGTATTGCGGAGGAAACACAAAGCATTCATCTTTGTTGTTAAAAGGTATTAATAAAATTGATAAGTTTACTGTAAAAAAAACACAACAATTTTATGAGTTTTTAAGATAGAGTCTGACAATGGAATCAAAAAATGATCTCGATATATTGGTGGACATACCAAACTATTCAGGTCCACTTCAAACTTTACTTGATCTTGCTAAAAATCAAAAAGTAGATTTAACTCAAATTTCTGTCACTGTATTAGCAGATCATTTTCTTGATTATATTAAAAAAGCTGAAAATTTAGATCTAGCTTTTGAATATTTAATAATGGCAACCTGGCTTGCATATTTAAAATCAAAGCTTTTATTACCTGAGGATGAGGAAGATGAATTTAAAGCTTCGGATATTGCTGAGAAATTAAAGTTACAATTAAAGAAATTAGAATTAATAAGACTTTTATCAGACCAATTACTTAAAAGGGAAAGAATAGGCAAAACAATATTTTATAGAGGCATGAAAGGCGGTATTAAAGCTGTAAATAATACAGTCTATAAAGTCACTTTATATGAATTATTAAAAAGTTACTCTAGCATAAAAGTACAATCATTGTATCAAACAATTAATATTCCAAAATTACCAGTTATGACTACACAAGAGGGAATTAAGCAAATAAAAAATAATATGACGGAAATTGACGATTGGAAAAAAATTCAAGAATTAATTCCCAAGTCCTTTAAAACATCAGGTAATTTTAAAAAAACTGGGTTAGCCTCTCTTTTTTCTGCAAGTCTAGAATTGGTCAAAGATGGCGTGGTTAATTTAATGCAAAATAAACTTTTTGATGACGTTTATATTAGAACAGCCAAACATACGCCTCTTAAGTTAAGAGAAAAATAAAAAATGAACAAAACTGATAAAAAAAACAATATAATAAATTTTCCTAAAAAAAAGTCTAAAATTGAAAGAGAAGTCGAAGCAATTATTTTTGCTGCAGATGAACCGCTTGATCTAGATACTATTGAAAAAAGAGTTGGATCTTCATCAAACATTAAAAAAATTTTAGAAAATCTTCAAAAAGAATATTCAGAAAGGGGTATAAATTTAGTTTATAAATCTAATAAATGGTCATTCCGTACTGCAGTTGATTTATCAAAATTAATGTCTCTTCAGAAATCTACTCAAAAAAAATTATCAAAGTCTACAATTGAAACACTAGCAATAATTGTTTACCACCAACCTGTTACTAGATCAGAAATAGAGTCAATTCGTGGAGTTGCCTTTTCTTCAAATACTTTAGAAATTTTACTTGAATTAGATTGGGTTCGCCCATCTGGTAGAAAAAATGTTCCTGGAAAGCCAATTCAATATTCCACGACAGAAAAGTTTCTAGAACACTTTAATATAGAAAAATTAACTGATCTACCAAGTGTTGAAGAACTAAGTTCAGCGGGTTTAATCGATGATGCTTCAATTGACTCCTCTATATTTGGGACCAGCAAATTCTTTAAAGAACAGTCATCTAAAAAAAAAGATGACTTATATGAGAAAATAGATAACGTTATAGAAGACACACCTAAAAGCGAAGAATAAATATATTTATTTAATCCTCATTATTGTATATAGTTTAATTTATGGGAATAAGTTTTTGGCAAATAGCTATAGTAGTTGTACTAGTAGTTTTACTTTTTGGCAGAGGAAAAATCTCTAGTTTAATGGGTGATGTAGCTAAAGGAATTAAAAGTTTTAAAAAAGGCATGTCATCTGACGAAAAAGACAACAAATCAGATTCAGACAAAGACTCAAATTCACAAAATTAATAAACAATAATGCCACAAATTGGATGGTTTGAAATATTAATTATTGTTGTTGTTGCAATTTTAGTAATTGGCCCAAAAGATTTTCCAAAAGTTTTAAATAAAGTTGGGAGCTGGATAGGGTCAACAAAAAGATATTTCAGTGATATTCAAAACAAAATGACAAAACTAGAAGAGGATGTTGTAGATGATCCTGAAGATAAATATTCAAAAAAGAACAATGAAAGAGTAGAAAACAATAATGACTGATAAATCAAAAGAAGGTTCTTTTGTTAGTCATCTAACAGAGTTAAGAAGTAGATTAATTAATTCTTTAATATTTATATTTGTAATTTTCATAATTGGATATTTTTTTGCTGAAAATATTTATAATTTTCTAGTTGAACCATACGCTAAGGCTGTTCAAAATGACGGAATAGAGAGAAGACTAATCTTTACAGCTTTACATGAGACATTTATTACTTATCTAAAAGTAGCTTTTTTTGCTGCAATTTTTTTAGGCTGCCCAATTATTTTAACCCAATTGTGGAAATTTGTGGCACCAGGTCTATATAAGAATGAAAAAAAAGCTTTATTACCATATTTAATTGCAACACCAATTTTGTTTTTACTTGGGGGGATGTTGATTTATTATTTAGTCATGCCTCTTGCCATTAAATTTTTTCTTTCCTTTGAGACAGTGGGACAGGGTAACGCTTTACCTATACAGTTAGAGGCAAAAGTAAATGAATATTTGTCACTTATAATGAGATTAATTTTTGCTTTTGGTTTGAGTTTCCAGTTGCCAGTTCTTTTAAATCTTTTAGCTCGTGTTGGTGTAATTGATTCGGAATATCTTAAAATAAGAAGAAAATATTTTATAGTTATTATTTTTGCAGCCGCAGCGATACTTACCCCACCAGATCCTATTACTCAAATAGGTTTAGCAATACCATTGTTAATATTGTATGAATTATCTATTATATCAGTAAAACTAACTGAAAAAAATAGAGATAAAGAAAATGCACAATCTTAAATTAATAAGGGAAAATTTAAGCACTTTTAAAGATAAAATTTCTAAAAGAAATACAAAAATTGATTTTGACGAACTAATACAGTTAGATAAAAAATATAGAGAAATAATTGGCAGTAAAGAAAAATTAGAACAACAAAAGAAAATTATATCTAAATCGCAAGATAAAAAACAATTTGAAAAATCAAAAAATATTTCTAAAGAGATCGATATATTAATAATTGAAGAAAAAAAAATAAGTCAAAAAATTTCTCAAATATTAGATGTAATCCCCAATGTTGGTTTAGATGATATTCCAGTTGGATCTGATGAAAAGTCAAACAAAATATTGAAACTAATTGGTGAAATACCCAAGTTCTCGTTTAAAATTCAATCACATTATGACCTGGGTAAAAAAAAAGATTTGTTAGATTTTGATCTGGCATCAAAAACTACGGGTGCTAGGTTTGTTTTTTTAAAAGGTAAGTTGGCTGAATTAGAAAGAGCAATTTCTAATTTTATGCTTGATATTCATACAAAAGAATTTGGTTACAATGAAATATCCCCACCTTTAATCGCATCTGAAAATACAATGTATGGCACAGGTCAATTACCAAAATTTGAAAACGATCAATTCCAAATTCAAATGGATGGAAATCAAAAAAAATATTTAATTCCTACTGCTGAAGTAATATTAACTAATATGTTTAAGGAAAATATTATTAACATTAAAAATCTACCACAAAGATTAGTAGCTTCAACTCCTTGCTTTAGAAAAGAAGCGGGAAGTTACGGAAAAGATACAAAGGGTATGTTGAGACAGCACCAATTTTACAAAGTTGAATTAGTTAGCGTAGTTGAACCTAATAAATGTAATGAAGAGTTAAATCGAATGGTAACTTGCGCTGAAGAGATTCTTAAAAGACTGAAATTACCTTACAGACAAGTTTTACTATGTACTGGTGATATGGGCTTTAGTGCCGAAAAAACAATAGACCTTGAGGTATGGATACCTTCCGAAAATAAGTATAGAGAAATTTCAAGTTGCTCATCTTGTGGACAATTTCAATCAAGACGAATGAGAGCTAAATATAAAGATTCAAAAAATAAATCTGATTATCTTGGTACTCTTAATGGATCTGGTTTGGCCATTGGACGAACTTTAATTGCAATTATGGAGAATTATCAGAATTCAGATGGCTCAATTACAATACCCGAAGTCTTAAGGGGGTATATGAAAAATCTAGACAAAATTTAACTATTTAATAAATTAGTTGTTAATACATTATTAATAATATATTTATTCTAAAATTATGAGTTCAAATTTTGCGCAATTTATACCTCTAGTACTAATTTTTGTTATTTTTTATTTTTTCTTAATTAGGCCTCAACAAAAAAGAGTTAGAGAACATAAAGAGATGGTTAAAAACCTTAAAAGAGGTGATGAAGTAATTACTTCAGGTGGTATTATTGGAAAGGTTGATAGGGTTTATGAGGATGATAAACTAGAAATAGAAATTTCTGATGGCGTTAAAGTCAATGTAATAAAAAATACAGTACAAAGCCATCTTAAAAAAGAAGTAAAAAAATAATTTTTTGTGTTAAACTTTTCAAATTCGAAAGTTCTTTCAATTTATTTAATATTCATTTTAATTAGTATATTTTCATTAACTAACTTTATTAATATTGACAATTCTTTTTTAAAAAAAAAAATAAATTTAGGTCTTGATTTACAGGGCGGTTCTTATTTACTTTTGGAAGTAGATAGCTCATCGCTTGAAAAAAAACGTCTTCAATCCAGAGTCGTTCCATTAAAAAAAAAACTTAATGAAAAATCAATTAAATTTGAAAATTTTATAATAAATGAAAATTCTATTAACTTTAAAATAGATGAAAGCAACTTTAAAAATTTTGAGCAGATAATAAATAAAAAAGGTTCAAATGAAATTAATACATTTCTTGATCAATATAATTCATTTGAATTAGAATATTCTAAAAACAAAAATGAAATTAAGATTTATTTATCTAAGTATGGGGTTATAAATTTACGTTCAGCTGCAGTAGACCAGTCTATTGAAATTGTAAGAAGACGAATTGATGAAATTGGTACTAAAGAGCCATCAATTCTTAAAAGAGGAAACAATCGTATTCTAGTTGAACTGCCAGGAATTAAAGATCCAGACAGAATCAAAGAATTGCTTGGAAAAACTGCAGAGTTGTCTTTTAGACTAGTTACAAAAGGAGAAGATGAATTTGGTAGTGAAAAATTTATTATAACAGATTCTAAAGAGGAAATATCAGTAAGCAAAAGAATAATTTTAAGCGGTGAAAATTTAATCGATGCTCAACCAAAATTTGATAATCTAAATAATCAACCTATTGTTTCTTTTTCATTAGATAGATTAGGATCACAAAGATTTGGTAGAGTAACCACAGAGAATATTGGAAAAAGGTTAGCAATAGTTTTGGATAATGAAGCTATAAGTGCCCCAGTAATTCAGGACTCTATTACTGGTGGAAATGGAACAATATCAGGAAATTTTACTTTTCAAACTGCAACTGATTTAGCATTATTATTGAGATCAGGTGCTTTACCAACACCTTTATCTGTTGTTGAAGAAAGGACAGTAGGACCAGATTTGGGCCAAGACTCTATTGAAGCTGGCGTGGTGTCCTTAATCATTGGTTTTATTTTAGTCGTTCTTTTTATGACTTATAAATACAAAATATTTGGAATAATTGCTAATATATCCTTAATTTCAAATCTTTTAATGCTAATGGGCATTTTAACTTTATTGGAGGCAACTTTAACTCTTCCTGGAATTGCAGGTATAATTTTAACTGTAGGTATGGCCGTTGATGCGAATGTTTTGATTTTTGAGCGTATCAAAGAAGAGTTAAGAAATGAAAACTCAAACATACAAGCTTTTGATTTAGGTTTTAAAAAATCAATAGTGACAATATTAGATGCGAATATAACAACTTTAATTGCCTCTATTATATTATTTATTTTTGGTTCGGGTCCTATCAAAGGATTTGCTGTAACTCTCTCTATTGGATTATTAACAACACTATTTTCAGCATATTTTATTTCAAGACACCTTGCTTCTAGAATTGTTTTTAAAAATAGAGATAACAAAATTTCAATATGATTAATAATTTTAATTTTGAAAAGAATTTTAAACTAGCAAATATTTCTTCGTTATTTCTTGTTCTTGCTAGTGTATTTATGATTTTTTTCAAAGGTTTGAATTTTGGAATTGATTTTAAAGGCGGTACACTTATTGAATTAAGATGTGACTCCGAAAATATTCAAATAAGTGATGTCAGAGCTTCTTTTAACAACCTTAATCTCGGAGATGTAAATGTAAAGGAATTTGGTAAAAAAGGAGATTATTTAATTAAGTTTGAAAGAAAAAATTTTGATGAAAAAAATAGTATTAAAATTATCAAAGAAAACGTTAAAAATAAACTTCAAGGAAATATTGATTTCAGAAGAGTTGAAAATGTTGGGCCAAAAGTAAGCAAAGAACTTTTAGAGTCAGGTCTTTTAGCTATCAGTTTAGCTTTAGCAGCAATGCTTTTTTATATTTGGGTTAGATTTGAATGGCAATTTAGTATTGGATCAATAATAGCAATATTTCACGATGTTTTAATTACAATTGGGTTATTTTCATTATTATCTCTTGAGATAAACTTATCAATTGTAGCAGCAGTTTTAACGATAGTTGGGTATTCAATGAATGATACTGTTGTGATATATGATCGTATACGCGAAAATTTAATTAAATATTCTAGTTTAAAGATCGGTGAAATTTCAAATAAATCAATTAACGAAACTTTATCTAGAACAGTTATAACTTCAACAACCACTTTGTTAGCTTTAATTTCAATTTTTATTCTTGGGGGTGAAATTTTAAAAGGCTTTTCTCTTGCAATGATTATTGGTGTAATCATTGGTACTTATTCATCAATATTTGTTGCCAGTCCTATACTTAAGTACTTAAATGTTTCGTATAAAACTATTTCTAAGGAAAAAGAAAAAAATTAATAAAGATTTTGTGCAATGACCATTGTTAACAACATTGGTAATGAGAGCAATGTATTAACTCTTGAAGTAATTACAGCAATTTTTGCATGTTTTGGTTTATCTTCAGCAGGACATTCGACTATTCCCAAAACTTTTTTTTGATTGGGCCAAATTATAAACCATACGTTAAAAGCCATTATTATCCCTAGCCACATACCGATACCAATAGCAGTATTTTTACCACCACTTCCAACACCAAGTATCATAGCATCATGTACATAGCCATTTAAGTAAGCAACGATTAAACCAGTCACAATTGTTGCTAAAGCAGCCCATCGAAAATAAAATAAAACAGCTGGTGCAATAATTTTTGTAATTGCCGGTTTCTGTTCATCTGTGAACTTAGGCATATTTGGTATTTGAACAAAATTTAAATACCATAATAATCCAATCCACATTATCCCAACAACGACATGCAAATATCTAAATAACCAGCTCCAAAATAGTCTATCAAAAGCCCAGTCTCCGCCAGCAAAAAAAAGTCCAGCAAATAATAGAACGGCTAATATAACTGACAGATGAATAGTTTTTGATAGTGATTGTAAAATATTAACCATAGTTAATTATATCATAAAATTTAATCTTCATGCTGTTTTTTTCATTTTATTGTTAATAAGGTTTTTAAGAAATTTACCTGTATAACTGCCCTCAATTTGCATGATTTTTTCAGGTGGGCCTTCAGCAATAATCTTTCCGCCATCTGAACCACCTTCAGGTCCCATATCAACTATCCAATCGGCTGTTTTTATTACATCTAAGTTATGCTCTATTACTATAACTGTATTACCTGTATTTACAAAAGCTCTTAATATTTCAAGTAGTTTTTTAATGTCGTGGGAGTGTAAACCGGTTGTCGGCTCATCTAGAATATATAGGGTTCTACCAGTAGATCTTTTTGATAGTTCTTTTGCCAATTTAATTCTCTGCGCTTCGCCGCCTGAAAGCGTTGTAGCTTGTTGACCAATTTTTATATAACCTAAACCAACGTGTTTTAAGGTTAATAATTTTGAATAAATTGCAGGTATATTTTCAAAAAAAACACAACCTTCCTCTACAGTCATATCTAAAACTTCAGCTATATTTTTATTTTTAAATTTGATCTCAAGAGTCTCTCTATTATATCTAGTTCCTTTGCAAGCATCGCAAGGTATATAAACATCTGGTAAAAAGTGCATTTCATAAGTTATTACACCATCACCTTCACATGTTTCACATCTACCACCTCTTACGTTAAATGAATATCTTCCAGGTTTATAGCCTCTTGTTTTCGATTCGGGTAAATTAGCAAACCAATCTCTAATTGGCCCAAAAGCTCCAGTATAAGTAGCTGGATTAGATCTAGGAGTTCTTCCTATTGGTGATTGATCAATATCAATAACTTTATCAATTAATTCAGTACCTTTATAATTTTTAAATGATTTAGGTAATTTTCGAGATTTATTATTATTAAGTAGTAAATTTAGTGCATTGAAAAGAGTTTGTAATACCAATGTAGATTTACCACTGCCTGAAACCCCAGTTACACAAGTAAATGTACCTATTGGTACTTTTAAATCTACTTTTTGTAAATTATTTCCAGACGCGCCTAAAATTTCTAAGAACCTTCCATTTTTTGCAGTTTTCCTTTTTTTTGGTACCTCAATTATTTTATTACCTGACAAATAATTTCCAGTTATACTTTCTTTAGTTTCAATAATTTTTTTTAACGAACCCTCAGCCGTAATTGTTCCACCATTAATTCCAGCTTCGGGACCTAAATCTATAATATGATCTGCACTTTCCATAGTTTCAACATCATGTTCAACAACGATCACAGTATTTCCTAAATCTCTGAGTCTTTTCAGAGCTGCAATTAATTTTTTATTATCCCTTTGATGCAAACCAATAGATGGTTCATCCAAAACATATAAAACACCAGTCAAACCAGAACCTATTTGTGAGGCCAATCTTATTCTCTGAGATTCTCCTCCAGAAAGAGTTCCAGACTCCCTTGATAAAGTTAGATAATTTAAACCAACATTAAGTAAAAAATTTAATCTTTCGTTAATTTCTTTTAAGATATGTTGTGCTATTTTTTTATCTCTTAGAGAAAGAATTTTATCTAAATTATCAAACCATTTTTGAGCATCTTCAATGGAAAATCGTGTAACTTCGCTAATATTTAATTTATTAACCTTTACACAAAGAGCTTCATCTTTTAATCTCATACCTTTACATTTGTCACAACTGGTCTCACTTTGATATTGAGATATTTCTTCTCTTTTCCAATCACTATCAGTTTCTAGGTATCTTCTCTCTAAATTATTGATAACACCTTCAAAAGTTTTTTTGGTATCATATTTTTCGTAGCCATCATCGTAATGAAATTTTATTTCATCTTCATCAGATCCATACAAAATTATATCTTGCATTTTTTTTGGTAATTTTTTCCATTTAGTATCTAAATCAAATTTATAATGTTTTGCTATAGAAGCTAATGTTTGAGCATAATACATTGATGTAGATTTTGCCCAAGGCTCAATACAACCTTCCGAAATACTTTTGTTTTTATCTGTTATAACTAAATTTGGATCCACATTAAGATTATGACCTATACCCTCACATTCTTCACATGCTCCGAAAGGGCTGTTAAACGAAAAAAGCCTCGGTTCAATTTCTTCAATAGTAAAGCCACTTTCAGGACAAGAAAACTTTGAAGAAAATGTTATACTTTCTTTTTTTCTAAATTTTTTGGGTATAGTTTCATTTTCATATTCTGCAATTAATAAACCATCAGATAGTTTTAATGCTGTTTCTATACTGTCGGCTAATCTATTTCCTAATTTCGAATTTAAAACTATTCTATCTACTACTATCGATATATCGTGTTTAACTTTTTTATTTAAGTTAGGAAAATCATCAATATCATAATATTCACCGTCAACTTTAATTTTTTGAAATCCTCTCTTTTTATAATTTAAAACATCTTTTTTATATTCACCTTTTCTTCCTCTAACTACAGGTGACAACAGGAAAATTGTAGAGCTTTTAGGTAGAGCTTTTACTTTATCAACCATATCACTTACAGATTGTGAAACTATTGGTTTACCAGTAAATGGTGAATAAGGTATTCCAATTCTTGCATAAAGAACTCTCATATAATCGTAAATTTCAGTTACAGTTGCTACAGTAGACCTTGGATTTTTAGGAGCATTTTTTTGTTCTATTGATATAGCCGGACTCAGACCCTCTATTAAATCAACATTTGGTTTTTTCATTTTATCTAAGAATTGTCTAGCGTAAGCAGAAAGGCTCTCCACATATCTTCTTTGTCCTTCAGCGTATATAGTATCAAATGCCAATGACGATTTACCTGATCCTGATAGACCAGTTATTACTATTAATTTGTCTTTTGGAATTTCTAAAGAGACGTTTTTTAAATTGTGCTCTTTAGCCCCTTTAATCAATATCTTTTTCAACATCTTTTACACATCTTAAAACAGAATGAGCTTATATTTACAATGTAAATATGCTATAGTTATTTTTATCATTATAATAAGTCTAATTTATTATGTCAGGAAGTTTAAATAAGGTACAACTAATAGGAAGATTGGGAGCAGACCCAGAAATCAAGCAAATGGTTAATGGAAAAAACGTCGCAAGGTTAAGCATAGCAACGAGTCAGTCTTGGAAAGATAAATCTACAGGTGAAAGAAAAGAAAAAACAGAATGGCATAGAGTAGTAATTTTCAATGAAGGATTAGTAAATATAGTCCAACAATATTTAAAAAAAGGTGCAAATGTCTATTTAGAAGGACAGTTAAGTACTAGAAAATGGAGAGATGAAAAATTAGGTCAAGACAAATACTCAACAGAGGTCGTTTTGCAAGGTTTTAATTCATCTCTAACAATGTTGGGTGGGAATAATCAGTCAATGAAAAGCTCTGAAAATAATCAAGACAAAAGTAGTTTACCAAATGATAAAATTTCACAAGAAAATTCAGATCTTGACGACGAAATTCCATTTTAGTTAGATGCAAAAATCAGAGATTAAAAATAATACCATACCTAATTCTATTTTAGTTCACCAAGAAATGAGCTCTTCATATTTATCTTATGCAATGAGCGTTATTGTTAGTAGAGCTTTACCGGATGTAAGAGACGGTCTTAAACCAGTTCATAGAAGAATAATTTATGCGATGTATAAAGGTGGATATGATTGGAGTAAACCTTTCAGAAAGTCAGCAAGAATAGTTGGAGATGTAATTGGTAAATATCATCCGCATGGAGATCAAGCAGTTTACGATGCTTTGGTGAGATTAGTACAAGAATTTTCAATGAGTTTACCTCTTATACAAGGTCAAGGAAATTTTGGATCAATCGATGGTGATCCACCTGCAGCAATGAGATATACAGAAACAAAGCTTTCTAAAGTTGCACAATTTTTAACAGACGGTATAGAAAAAAATACAATTGATTATCGAAACAATTATGACGATACAGAGAAAGAACCGGTTGTTCTTCCATCACATTATCCAAATTTATTAGTTAATGGCGCCGGGGGAATAGCTGTTGGAATGGCTACGAGTATTCCTCCTCATAATTTAGGCGAAGTTATTAATGGAACAATAGATTTTATTAAAAATAAAGACATAACGATATCTCAACTAATGAAGCACATTCCTGGACCAGATTTCCCTACAGGAGGGATTATAATTGGCAAAGATATAATTAAACAAGGATATAACAAAGGAAGAGGTTCATTTAAAATTAGAGGTGAAATAGGCGAAGAGTCATTAAAAAATGGTAAAACGCGTTTAATAATAAAATCAATACCATATCAAGTAAACAAATCTATCTTAAATGAAAAAATTGCAGATCTTTCAAGGGAGAAAAAAATAGAAGGTGTAAGTGACATTAGAGACGAGTCTAATCGAGATGGAATTAGAGTTGTTATAGATTTAAGAAGGGGAGTTGAACCCGAAACAATTAAAAGACAATTATATAAACTTACCTCAATTGAGTCGTCTTTCGGTTTTAACACTTTAGCAATTGTTGATGGTAGACCAAAAGTTTTGAATCTAAAAGAATTTATTTCTGAATTTGTAGATTTCAGGGAAAAGACTGTAGTTAGAAGAATTAAATTTGATTTAAAAAAAACTGAGGAAAGGGCACATATTCTTATTGGTATTGCATCAGCAGTTGAAAATATTGATACAATAATAAAAATTATTAAATCATCAAAGGATACAGAAACTGCTAAAAAAAATCTTCTTAATAAAAAATGGGCTGTTAAAAAAAGTTCAAAGCTAATATCATTAATTGAAAAAAAACAATCAATTTCGAAATATCAACTTAGCAACCAACAAGTTGACTCAATTTTAGAATTAAAATTACAAAAATTAACAGCTTTAGGAATAACAGAAATTGAAACTGAAATTAAAAAACTTTCAGAGCAGATAATTTATTTTAATAAATTGTTAAAATCAAAAAAAGAATTATTTAACTTGATTATTAACGAGCTAGAAGAAATAAAGTCGAAATTTTCAGTTAAAAGACGAACAAAAATTATTGATGCAGTTCTAAATTATAATATTGAAGAAACTATTCAAAAAGAGTCTGTTGTTATAAATATTACCAATCAAGGTTATATTAAAAGGGGATCTCTTGCTGCAGTTAAAACACAGAAAAGAGGTGGAAAAGGAAAAACGGGAATTACAACGAGAGATGAAGACTTTGTTGTAAGAATTCTGTCTGGAAATTCACATAGTCAAGTATTGTTTTTTTCTTCACAAGGATTGGCGTACAAACTAAAAGCATGGAAGATACCTAAAGGAAGTTTAAATTCAAAAGGTAAATCATTATTTAATTTGCTGCCTTTAAAAACAAATCAGTCAATAACCTCAACAATGTTACTACCTGAAAACGATGAGGAATGGAAAAATCTTTTTGTTGTATTTGCTACATCAAGTGGAAAAATTAGAAAAAATTCTTTAGCTGACTTTATAAATATTAATGCAAGTGGTAAAATAGCAATGAAACTTGATGAAAATGATAAGATAATTGGGGTGGAAAAGTGTAGAGAGGATCAAGATATAATTTTGGGATCTAAGAATGGAAAATGTATTCGTTTCATGTCCAAAAAGTTGAGGTTGTTTAAAGGTCGTTCTTCGAAAGGTATTAGAGGTATTGACTTATCCGAAAACGACTCTGTCATGTCACTTTCTATAGTAGATAGTAATAAAGAAACTCAGTCGATAATTAAAAAAAATGGCAGTAAAAAAGAAAACGTTGATAAATTTATTTTATCTATTACTGAAAATGGTTACGGAAAACGTACCTCCTATCACGATTTTAGAGTAACGAACAGAGGAGGCAAGGGTATAATCGGAATTATAAATTCAACCCGAAACGGCAATGTAACATCGACATTAATAGTGTCCAACGAAGATGAAATAATATTGTCTACAGACAAAGGCAGAGTAATCAGATGTCATGTAAAAGAAATAAGAATTGCGGGCAGAAATACACAAGGTGTTAGGATAATAAAATTATCTGGTGAAGAAAAGGTTGTTTCTGCCATTAAGATAGATAATAATATTTCTTAATGAGTAGAATAGGTATATATCCTGGAACTTTTGATCCAATTACTTTTGGCCACATTGATATTATCAAAAAATCATTAAAAGTAGTTGATAAACTTGTTGTAGCAATATCGGATTCTTCAGAAAAAGATTATTTATTTTCTACTGATGAGAGAATAGAAATTTTAAAAAAATCATTATTTGATGATTTAAAGCTTAAAAAAAATAAAATTAAAATTGTTTCATTCCAAAGTCTTACAGTTAAATTATGTAAAAAATTTAATGCATCTATAATAATACGTGGTTTACGAGCAGTGTCGGATTTTGAGTATGAATTTCAATTAGCTGGTATGAATAAAAAACTTGACGACAAAATAGAAACAATTTTTTTAATGTCTAGTATAGAAAACGAAATTATTTCATCCAAATTTGTTAAGGAAGTAGGAAAACTTAAAGGAGATTTGAAAAAGTTTGTATCAAGATCTGTTATTAAAGCAATTAAAGAAAAACTTGAATGAGAAAGATTTATTTAATATTTGTATTTATAATATTTGCAAATTTTAAATTATCGGCTATGGAGAATAAAATTTTAATTAAACTAGAATATGGTATTGTTGAGATCGAACTCTTTAGTGATCACGCTCCCAAACATGTAGAAAGAATTCTTGCACTTTCCACAAATAAAGAATATGACGGTGTTGTTTTTCATAGAGTTATTGATGGTTTTATGGCTCAAACTGGTGATGTAGAGTTTGGTAATTCTAATAAAGAAACCTTTAGTCTAGATAGAGCTGGAACAGGATCATCTTCACTTCCAGATCTTAAATCAGAATTTAATAATATACCCCATGAAAGAGGAACTGTATCAATGGCAAGATCATCAAATCCTAATAGTGGTAATAGTCAGTTTTTTATTTGTTTAGAAGCTGCACCACATTTGGATAGACAATATACTGTTTTTGGAAAAGTTATTAAAGGTATGGAATTTGTTGATCAAATTAAAAAAGGAGATGGTCCGAATGGCTCTGTATCAAATCCTGATAAAATTTTAAATATTACTATTAAAAAATAGTTAATGAGTTCAAAAAAATTTTTTTTTGAATTAATAAAATCAAAAGATAGTTACAGACTTGGTAAAATTCACACTAAACGTGGAGTCATTAATACGCCAGCTTTTATGCCTGTTGGAACCTTAGGAACCGTAAAAAGTATTTTTACCGACGATATATTGAAAACTGGCACTGAAATAATATTAGGAAACACTTATCACTTATTTTTAAGACCAGGCACTGAAATTTTAAATAGATTTGGGGGCCTTCATAAATATATGAATTGGAACAAACCTATTTTGACTGACTCTGGTGGTTTTCAAATAATGTCATTATCAAAATTTACTAAAATCGATAAAGATAAAGGGGCTTTTTTCTCATCTCACGTTGATGGAAAAAAATTTTTATTAAGTCCTGAAAAAAGCATTGAAATACAAAAAAAAATAAACTCAGATATATTAATGGTTTTAGATGAATGTCCAAAACTCACCGAAGATAAAAAAATTATTTCCAGTGCTATTGATACTTCAACATATTGGGCAAAAAGATCTAAAATTGCTTTTGGAAAATCTAGTTCAAAAGCCCTTTTTGGGATAGTCCAAGGAGGTATTTTCAAAGATTTACGCCACGAAAGTTTAGAAAAATTACTTGAGTTAAATTTTGATGGGTATGCTTTAGGGGGATTGGCTGTAGGTGAGACCCAAGATCAAATGCTAAAAACTTTAGAGGATACGACTTACTTAATGCCTAAAAATAAGCCAAGATATTTAATGGGAGTAGGCACTCCATCAGATATTTTAGGCGCTGTTAAAAATGGTATCGATATGTTTGACTGTGTCATGCCAACAAGGTCAGGCAGAACAGGGTTAGCTTTTACTTGGGATGGAAAAGTAAATCTTAGAAATAGTAAGTTCAAAAAAGACAAAAACCCATTAGATAAAAAATGCAAAATAAACAATCTTAATAAATATTCAAAAAGCTATTTAAACCATCTAATTAATACTAATGAAATCCTAGCCTCAATGTTGATTTCACTTCATAACGTAAACTTTTATCAAGAATTTATGAGGAAAATTAGAGAGTCGATTAAAACTGGGACATTTGAAGCATTTTACAAAAAATATAAAAATAAGTATAACTGATATTTACTAATTGAAATTTATCTTTTTTATATATAAAAGGAGTTTCTTTAACGGGCCGTTAGCTCAGTTGGTAGAGCACTTCCCTTTTAAGGAAGGTGTCGTTGGTTCGAATCCAACACGGCTCACCATCATTTAAACTTTTAATGGTGGATATTCTAAAATAATTTTCGGTATCCACTTATTTAAACTATTAATTCTATTTTCACTAGAAGGATGGGTGCTCATAAATTGTGGCGGTTCTTTACCTTTATTAGCTTCTTTCATTCGTTTCCATAAATTAACAGCTTCCTTAATGTTATATCCAGATAGTGAAGAAAAAATTAATCCTAAATAATCAGCTTCACTTTCTTGTTTTCTTCCAAATGGATTCATAATACCAAGCTGAAGCACATCCATTCCTGATGCCCTACCAATTGTATTACGTGTTTGAGATATTTTACCACCCGTAAAAATATCTGCTATTTGAGTTGTAACATTTACTGCCATAGCCGCACTCATTCTCTCGACTGAGTGTTTAGCAACTGCATGTGCTATTTCATGTCCCATCACCGCAGCCAAACCATTAATATTTTTTGTAACATCCAATATCCCTGTATAAACTGCAATTTTACCTCCAGGCATACACCATGCATTTTTAACTTTTTTATTATCAATCAAGATATACTCCCAAGTAAAATTACTTGTAGGATCTGGTAAATTTTGATTTTTAAAAAATATAGATACTGATTTTGATATCTTGTCTCCAATATCAATAATATTATTTAAATCTTTACCTTTTTCGATCAATTTAATTTTCTTTGAATTTTTTAATTTTTCATATGCTTTAGCTGCTTGAGCATTGATTGCACTTTCAGGATATATCGTGAGTTGTCTTCTGTCAGTTATTGGCACTGTTGCACAGGAAGACGTTAAAATACCACAACAGGAACATCCAAAAAGCTCAAGAAATTTACGTCTATTTATGTTATAAAATTTCTTCATTGCCGAATCTTAACAAAAAAAAATTGATTTGTATTTGAAAGAATATTGAAATGGCAAAAATTAAACCGAAAAAATCCTTATTATCTTCACTTCGTAATAATTTTATTGCCGGAGTAGTGGTTCTAATACCTATCGGTATAACTCTTTACCTAACGGTATTTATAATAAACGTATCGTCAAAGTTAATACCTAAAGAAATTAACCCTAATCATTATCTGCCTTACAATATTCCTGGTTTAGAAATACTAATCGCAGTACTTTTAATAACAATTATTGGATGGCTTTCGTTATCTTTTATAGGGAAAAGACTTTTTAATCTTTTTGAAAGTGTACTAAATAAGATACCTATCATAAGAACTGTATATTCTGCAGTTGAACAATTAATAGAAACTTTTACTAAAAGTAAATCAGATAAAAAAACTGTAGTTTTAATTGAATATCCTAGAAAAGGGGTTTATGCAGTTGGGTTTGCAACTAAAGAAAATACTGGTGAAATTAAAAACAAGGCTGGTAAAGAACTAATAAATGTTTTTGTGCCAACAACTCCAAATCCTACAAGTGGTTTTTTACTTATGTTTCCTAAAGACGAAGTTATTTATTTAGATTTATCTTTTGAAGAAGCATCGAAATTTATAGTTTCTGCTGGAAGTTTTAACCCATAACCCATTATTATTTAACTTCATTAATTATATCTGCTCTATCATGAAGCTTTATTAATTTTTCATATTTTTTAAGCGAATTAAAATTAAAAGTGTTAATTTTATTTTCAGCTGACAAAAATAAATCTTTATGATGAACTGGGTCAGCAAATTTAAAATTTTTAATACCACTTTGTTGAAAACCCAATAAATCACCGTGACCTCTTATTTTTAAATCTTCCTCAGCAATAATAAAACCATTATTTGTTTCCCTTAAAATTTTTAAACGTTTTTTTGCGTTCGTACTCAAATTTTTTTTATACGTTAAAATACAATAGGAAACCGAACTACCTCGTCCAACCCTACCACGTAATTGATGAAGTTGAGATAAACCAAATTTATTTGAATCTTCAATTATGATAGTATTTGCGTCAGGAAAATTAATGCCAACTTCAATAATAGTTGTGCTAACTAAAATTTTAATTTTTTTATCAATAAATAAATTTAAAACTTTATTTCTTTCATCAATACTCATATTCCCATGTATAAGACCTACATTATTTGGAAATAATTTATTAATATCACTAAATTTTTTTTTAGCTGATGAAAAGTTAAGTTTTTTTGATTGCTCAATTAATGGACAAACCCAAAATACTTGAAAATTTAATTTAATTTGTTTTTTAATTAATGGAATTATTTCTTTCAATTTACTCTCAGGTTTAATTAAAGTTATAATTTCTTTTCTATATTTTGGTTTTTCATCTAGAACTGATATGTCCATATCTCCAAAAAAAGATAACATCATTGTTCTTGGTATTGGCGTTGCAGACATAGTTAAAACATCACAATTGTCACCTCCTTTTCTTGCGAGCTTAATTCTCTGATTAACTCCAAACTTATGTTGTTCATCAATAATAACAAATCCTAAATTTAAAAAATTTATTTTTTTTTGAAATAGAGAATGTGTTCCAAATAAAAGTTTTATATTTCCATTACTTAGATTATTTATAATTTTTTTTTTTTCTGTTCCAACAATTTTACTCGTAATAAGACCTATGTTAATGTTAGTTGTTTTAAATAAATCTATTGCTAATTCATAATGTTGTTTTGCAAGTATTTCTGTGGGCGCCATGAATGCAACTTGAAAATTATCTTCAAGGACATTTGCGGCTGCAATTAAAGCTAATATTGTTTTTCCAGACCCAACATCTCCCTGCAATAGTCTGAACATCCTCGAATTGGATTTTAAATCTATGTCTATTTCTGATAATATTTTATTTTGTCCCTTGGTTAATTCAAATTTAAAATTTTTCTTCAAAATATTTGACAATTCATTTTTAAAAGTTTTTTTTCGCTTTTTTCTAATTTTAACAACTTTTCTTGCTGAATATAATACAAGCAAATTTGATAATATCTCATCATAAGCGAGTCTTCTAAAATCATTTGAAAATACATCTAAGTTACTTTTCGGATTATGAAGATTAATTAAAGTTTTTTTAAAACTTTTAAAATTATTTTTTTTTAAAAACTCGTTTTCATGCCATTCAAAATTATCATCAATTTTTTCGACTATATTCGTTATTAGTTTTCTATAATTTTTTTCTAAAAGACCTTCAGTAAGCGAATACTTTGGAAAAATCTTAGTTATCTCGTCTATCTGTTCTAAGGGTTTTACATAAGTAGGATTTGTTATTTGATAACTATTTTTGTAATAATTAATTTTACCGCTTATAATAACTGTTTTGTTTAGTGGTAAAATTTTCCTTATATATCCCTCAAAGCTATTAAAAAATACAATTTTAATTTTTTTACTATAATTTCCACATATAACTGTATTTGGTAAATTTCTTATTCTTGGGAAATTATATTTTAAAACATTAACCTTTATTGTTAATATTTTGCCTATTTCTAACTTATCTAAACTAGTAATTTTTGATCTATCTACAATAGAATAAGGCAGATCCCACAATAAATCTTTTACTTTTATAATTTTCTTTTTTTGTAAATATTTTCTAGTTTTTGTTCCTACGCCTTTTATGATATTTATGTCTGATTGCAAAAAGTTAGAATAATTCATATTTAATATAAAAATTATGCCATTAAATAAAGAAGATCTTAAAAATAAAATTATCTATAGAGCATCTTATAGAGGCACTAAAGAAATGGATATTTTAATGATAGGTTTTGTAAAGTCAATTATTGATAAATTGGATGTGGATTATTTAAACGCTTTGAATGAATTTATAAATATGGATGATGAAATTTTAATATCTATCAAAAAAAAAGAATCAGTGATAAATTATAAAAATACACTTGTTGTAAAAATAGCTGAAGATTTCCAAAAATTTTAATGGCGGAGAGGGTGGGATTCGAACCCACGAATGAGTTGCCCCATTGCTAGTTTTCAAGACTAGTGCTTTCAACCGCTCAGCCACCTCTCCATTGATTGGTTCTTAATACGATTTATACATTAAAGATACAAGAAATTCAGCAATCAATAATTTTATAGAATGTAAAAAAATATTGGAATATAAGCTTAAAATGAAAAAGATATCATTTTTTTTAATTTTAATATTTAATATTTTATATACTACTGCTTATACTCAAGAAAATTTTCAAATTTGGTTAAAGGAATTTAAATTAGTTGCAGTCAAAAGTGGTGTGTCTCAAGACACTGTTAATTCAGTTATGAATGAAGCAATATTTTTATCTAAAGTTATCGAATACGATAGATACCAACCTGAATTTTACGAAGATACATTTACTTATATAAATAAAAGAGCTAACAAAGATAAAGTTTCCAAAGGTTTGTCTTTATACAATAAACAACATGCAATAATTGAAGAAATAGAAAAAAAATTTTCAATTGAAAAAGAATTATTACTAGCCTTGATGGGTATTGAAACAAATTACGGAAAGTATCTAGGCAAAATGGACATAATCTCGTCTCTTGCTACTCTTAGTTATGATAAAAGAAGAAGTGCTTTTTTTACAAACGAACTTTTAACCCTGTTAAAACTAGTAGATCAAAATATAATTGACAAAAATATTCTTTACGGTTCTTGGGCTGGTGCCTTTGGTAATTTTCAGTTTATGCCTACCACAATTAAAAATTATGCAATTGATTATAATGGAAATAAAGATATTGAATTAAAAAAAATTGATGACTCCTTTGCTTCTGCTGCAAATTATATGAACAAAATTGGATGGAAAAAAAACAAACCATGTTTTTACAAAGTTGAACTCAAACAAAATATACCTCCAAAATATCTCAATAGCTCTGCAAAAAAATTAAAAAACAAAAGAAAAACTAAATACTTTAAAAAATATTTTAAACAACCTGAAAAACATAATTTTGATGATAATCTTCTTTCAGCAATTATAACACCTGACAAAGATATTATACCTGGTTCAAAAGTCTTGTCCCCGGCTTACATTGTTTTTAATAATTATGAAAAAGTTCTAAAATGGAACAGATCTTTAAGATTTGCTTTGGCAGTATGTACATTGAAGGACAAATTTCAAAATGAAATATAGTATTTTTATAATAATATTTATTTTTGTTATATCCTGCACTAATTCCTCTGTGCAAAGAAATAATCCAGATTATGTACCATATAAATCCTCTGGTTTTGCTTTAATTTATAATGCTGATTTACATAAAAAAGAAAAATTTCATAAAAAGATTAATAGTAACGATTTGGTTGCAGTTCATAATATATTGAAAAAAAATTCAATTATTAAAATAACAAATCCTGAAAATATGAAGTCAATTGAACTTGCGGTTTCAAAAAAGATCGATTATTCACCTTTTTACAAAGTTATAATATCCAAAAATGTTGCTACAAAATTAGAGTTGAATGAAATGATGCCATTTGTTGATGTAACTGAAAGGAAAAAAAACAAATCTTTTGTAGCAAAAGTCGCGACAACACATACTGAAGAAAAAAAAGTAAAAAACAAAGCCCCAATAACAAAAGTAAAAATTGACAATATTTCAATTGATAAAAAGCAGAATACTAAAAAAAATAAAAAATTTTCTATTATAATTGGTGTTTTCTACTCTGAAATTTCTACTAATGAATTAAAAGAAATTTTAGAAAGAGGTTATGTTGGCAAGGGTTCTCTTCTTGTTAAAAAGCTTGGAAAAAATAAATTTCTACTATCTTCTAAACCATACACATCAATTAACACTTTAAAAAATGTTTACTTTGGGTTAAACAAGTATGGATTTGACGATCTTGAAATAAAACAACATGACTAAAAAAACAATCTTTTTTATATTATTAGTATCTTTATTATTTACCAATCTTTCGATCGCTATGCCAAATATAAAGGCAAAAACATCCATTCTAATGGATTACAATTCTGGAAAGATTCTACATGAAAACGAGGCAGATATGAGCATCTACCCTGCTTCAATGACAAAAATTATGACTTCAATAATTGTATTTGATTTATTAAAGCAGGGCAGAATAAATTTAGATGATGAGTTTATAATTTCTGAAAACGCGTGGAGAATGTCTAGAAGTGGATATTCATCAATGTTTATAATGTTGAATGACAAAGTATCAGTGGAAGATTTACTAAGAGGTGTAATTGTGGTTTCAGGTAATGATGCATGTGTAGCGTTAGCGGAGGGTATTGCAGGTACCGAAGAGAATTTTGCTGAAATGATGAACGAAAAGGCCATGGAAATTGGTTTGACTAACACTAATTTTACAAATTCTTCAGGATTAAATGATCCAGACAATTATTCAACAGTGAGAGATATAGCTATAATGTCAAAGTTTTTAATTAAAAATTTTCCAAAATATTATGAATATTTTGCAGAAAAAGAATTTACTTGGGATAGAACTGGTGGTGATCCAATTAAACAAGGAAATCGAAATCCACTTTTATATAAAAATATCGGTTCAGACGGGATTAAAACTGGTTACTTGGCTGTAGAAAAATATTCATTAGCTAGCAGTGTAATTGGTGAAAAAAGAAGATTAATTGCTGTCGGAAGTGGTTTTCAAACAAAACAATCTAGATCTTCTGAGTCCATGAAATTGATTTCATGGGGCCTAAGAAACACCAGTACTTACGAAATATCAGAGAAAAACAAACCAAATTTTGAATTTAAAACCTGGTTAGGAAAAAAAGAAAAGATCAAAGGCAAAACAAACGAAGACGTATTTATTACATTAAACAAAAAAGATATAAGAAACTTTAAGGTTTTCATTAAATACGAAGGACCTCTAAAAGCGCCTATAAAAGAAAATGATGAGATTGGAGAGATAATTATTAAAACAAACAACGATGAAGATATTATTGTGCCTGTTTATGCATCTGAGACTGTAGAAAAAGTTAATTTTTTCAAAAGTTTATTTATGTCTTTTAATTATATGATTTGGGGAGATGTATAAAAAAAAACCTTTTTTTATAGTTTTCGAGGGTATTGAAGGTTCAGGAAAATCTTATCAAATTAAAAAATTATATAATAATTTAAAAAAAAAAGGACTGAAAATATTAAAAACTAGAGAACCGGGAGGCACAAAGGGTGCGGAGAGAATAAGAAAATTAATTTTAAAAGATTATTTTGGAAGAAACAAAAATGAAGAATTTGATAAATATACCGATACATTACTTTATCTAGCAGCAAGAAATGAACATATTAAAAAAAAGATAGAACCTGCGCTTAAAAAAAAATTAATTGTTCTCTGTGACAGATTTGTAGACTCGACATTGGCTTACCAAGTTTCAGGTAAAATTGTTAAGCATAGATTTATTGAAAATATTCATAATGAGATTTTACCTTTTAAGCCAAATTTAACATTTGTACTTAAAGTAAAGATTCAAAAAGCTTTAAAAAGATTACAAAAAAGACGAAAAAAAAATAGATATGACAAGTTTTCAAAATCTTTTTATATTAAAGCTCAAAAGGCTTTTTTAAAAATAGCAAAAAAGAATAAAAAAAAGTATTATGTTATTGATAACTCAACAGATTCTATGCATATAGAAAACAAGATTTTAAAAATTGTTCTAAATAAGTTAAAATAATATGCCTCCAGATAAAAATCTCAATCAAAACAATATATCATTACAGCTATTTGGCCATGATGATCTATTTAATAATTTTATCAAATTATATGAAAATAAAAAATTACCAAAAGTAAATTTGGTTTCAGGTGAAAAGGGTATAGGAAAATTCACATTATTTTTTCATTTGATAATTTATATATTTTCTAAAGAATATAAACAAAAGTACGATCTAGATTCTAAACTTATTGATGAAAATAATTTAATTTTAAACAAAATCATATCACACACTTTTCAAAATTATTTTTATTTTTCAAATGAAGATAAAAATAAGTTATCTATTGACAAAGTTAGGGAAGTTAAAAAAAAATTATATAGTTCAACATTGGATGATAAGCCGAGATTTATTATTTTTGATGATGTTGAATTTATAAATAATAATGTTGCAAATGCTCTTTTAAAAATTATTGAAGAACCAAGCAATAATAATTATTTTATTTTAATAAATAATAAAAAAAGCAAATTAATTGATACGCTTAAATCTCGTTCTATTGAAACTAAAATATTTCTAAATTTTAATCAGAAAGACTTAATATTGAAAAACTTATTAAAAAATCAAAATTTCAGTGATAGTTTTGTTATTGATTATCTTCATTTAACGACCCCAGCCATGCTTCTTAAATATTATAATATTCTGACTGAAATTAATGCAGATTCTAATACCACCTTTTTTGATGTAACTACACAACTTCTTGATAAGTATAGAAAAAATAAAAAAGATATTTATATCGATTGCATTAAGTTTTTTTTAGAAATTAAATTTCAAAAAAAAATTCTTTCTACAAAAAATATTACTTCTTTATTCGAAAAAAAAAATGGTATTCTCAAAATATTGTATGAATACCAAAAGTTTAACCTTTCTAATAATTCAGTTTTAAATTTTGTTAAAAACTCGATTAATTAAATAAATATGCCAAATAAAAATTTTTATATTACTACTCCTATCTATTACCCATCAGGAAAACCTCATATGGGTCATGCTTACTCAAGTATTATTGCTGATATTTTTGCAAGATTTAAAAGGATAGATGGTTTTAATGTATTTTTTTTAACTGGTACTGACGAACATGGTTTAAAAATGCAAAGAGAGGCTGAAAAAAATTCAAAGGAAATCAAACTTTTTTGCGATGAACTATCAACTAAATTTAAAGATTTAACTAAAATTCTTAATCTATCTAATAATGATTTTATTAGAACTACGGAGAAAAGACACTATAAATCTGTTTTAGATATTTGGACTAAGCTGGAAAAATCAAAAGATATTTATTTATCCAAATATAAGGGATGGTATTCGGTGTCTGATGAAGCTTACTATGATGAAGATGAAATAGAAACCCATAATAATAATAAAATTTCAAAAATATCTGGTTCAAAAGTTGAGTGGGTTGAGGAGGAGTCTTTTTTTTTTAAATTATCAACTTGGCAAGATAAGCTTTTAAAATTCTATAGTGATAATCCTAATTTTATATTACCGATTTCAAGGAGAAACGAGGTTATAGAATTTGTAAAAAAAGGTTTAAAAGATTTGTCGGTAAGCAGAACTTCATTTAGTTGGGGGATACCAGTTCCTTCAAATTCTAAACATTTAATATATGTTTGGCTGGATGCATTAACAAATTATTTGAGCGCATTGAATTATCCAAACACTTCAGATCAGAAATATAAAAATTTTTGGCCAGCAAATATTCATATTATAGGGAAAGACATTTTAAGATTCCATGCAATATACTGGCCTGCTTTTTTAATGGCAGCTAAAATACCCTTACCAAAAAGAGTCTATGGGCACGGTTGGATATTATCTGATGACAAAAAAATGTCTAAATCACTTGGAAATATCCTAGATCCAATTGAAATAATAAATAATTTTGGAGTTGATCAATTAAGGTATTACCTATCTAAAGAGGTATCATTAGGTAATGATGGAAATATATCACTTAAAAATTTAACAAATTGTATAAACAATGATCTTGCTAATAATTATGGTAATCTTTGTCAAAGAGTATTTGCTTTTATTAATAAGAATTGTAATTCTAAAATTCCATCCTTTAACAAATTAGAAGAGGATGATAAAAAATTAAATAATCAAATAACAGAGTCATTATCAGAACTTAGAAATTTGATGGATAATCAAGAATTAAATCAATACCTTAAAAAGGTTATAAATGTTTCATTCGATGCAAACAAATATTTTAATGATCAAAAACCATGGTCATTAAAGGAAAAAAATCCAGAACGAATGAATACAATTTTATATGTTATATTGAACCAAATAAGATCTATAAGTGTATTATTAAATCCAATAATTCCTAAAGCTACTGAAAAAGTTTTGTCTATATTATCTGTAGGAAAAAATGATATAAAAATAGATTCTTTAAAAGACACAAAAATATTAAAAGTTGGAACTATTCTCAAAAAATCCGATATATTATTTAAAAAAATTGAAAATGATAATTGATTCGCATTGCCATCTTGATAACGAAAAGCTTCAGCCAAGAATAAAGGATATTATAAATAGTGCCAACAAGTCGAATGTTAAATATATACTGACCATTTGTACCGATGATTTGAGTTTTACAAAAATAATTAATATCTTAAATGCACATGAAAATGTTTTTGGGACTTACGGTATTCACCCTCATGAAACTAGTAAATATAAAGAATTAACTATTGATAAAATTAAAAAAAAACTTTTAAAGCATGACAAGGTTATAGGTGTTGGCGAAAGTGGATTAGATTTTTACTACAATCATTCAGATAAAAATATACAAAAATCTCTTTTTATAAAACATATTCGATCGTGCCAAGAAACTTCAAAACCATTAATTGTTCATTCAAGAAATGCAGAAAAAGAAACTTTAGAAATCCTAACTTCAGAAAAAAAGAATGGAAATTTTGATGTTTTAATGCATTGTTTTACTGGTAGTAAAAATTTTGCTCATAATTTATTAGATATAGATTGTTATTTTTCAGCAAGTGGTATTATTACTTTTAAAAAAAGCGTAGAACTAGCTAACACATTTAAATCAATACCAAATAATAAAATACTAGTAGAAACTGACTCTCCTTATTTATCTCCTGAACCTTTAAGAGGTAAATTAAATGAGCCATGCAATATTATTCATACAGTAAAATTTATTTCTGTATTAAAAGAAACAACCCAAGAAGACGTTGAAAGTTTTACAACTTTAAACTTTAAAAATCTGTTTAAAATAAATATTTAATGACAAAATTTACTATTCTTGGATGTGGAAGTTCATTAGGATCACCTTGGATTACGAATAATTGGGGGAAACTAAATAAAAAAAACAAGTTAAACATTCGAACCAGATGCTCAGCACATATTAAAAAGGGCGATTTATCAATACTAATAGATACCTCTCCAGATATAAAAAAACAAATCTTAGATAACAAAATTAAAAATATTGATAGTGTTTTATATACACACGAACATGCTGATCAAACTAGTGGCATATTTGAATTAAGACCTTTTTTTTGGCAAAACAAGAAACCAATAAATATTTACGCAAATAGAAGATGTTTAAAACTTATAAAAAATAAATATGACTACTGTTTTTATGGTGGTGGCGGTTACATTCCAATAATCAAGGGAAATATGGTTAAAAATAACTTTATACTTAAAAAAAAAAATACTCGAATAAAATTCAAATCCTTTTTAATTAAACATGGTTATATAACTGCATCAGCTTATGTATTTGAAAAAATTGCATACTTAAGTGATTGTAATGGTATTGATAAAAAGAATTATAAGGATCTTCAAAATTTAAAATATTTAATAATTGATTGTTTAAAAATTAATGCACACCCTTCACATTTTAATTTAAATCAAGCAATTAAGATTAGTAAAATGCTTAATCCTAGAAAAACTATTCTTACTAATTTACATACAGATTTAGACTATAGTTTTTTAAAAAAAAACCTTCCAAGTAATATTATACCTGCCTATGATGGCATTACATTGAATGTTTAGTTTATTGACTGAGAGCTTTTTCTATTGATTTGATAAACTTTTTGGATGTTGGATTAGTCATCGATGCAAATGTATCAAAAACTTTTCCATTTTTATCGATAATTATTTTGTGAAAATTCCATTTAGGTATTGATCCGGTTCCATAACTCTCTTTTGCCCATTTATAAAATGGGTGAGCATTTTCACCTCTAACAATTTCTTTTTGTGTCATTGGAAAACTTATTCCAAACTTTGCTTCACAGAAATTTTTAACTTCTTCATTTGTTTCTAATTCTTGATTAAAACTATTCGATGGAACACCAATAACTATTAAGCCTTTGCTTTGATACTTTTCCCATATTGTTTGAAGATCCTCGTATTGCGAAGTAAAGCCACACTTACTGGCAACATTTGTTATTACAACAACTTTTTCTTTAAATTCAGATAATTTCAGTTCTTGACCATCTAAATCTTTGAAAGAATAATCGTATGCTACTTTAATATTTGCATTTGAACTTTTAATTCCAAATAAACCAATCATAATTACTAAAATAAAAATCTTTTTCATTTCTTTTTTGATCCAAAAAATATCAAACTATAGCCAAAAACAGTTGATAGCAATGAACCAAGTAGCACACCTATTTTTACTCCATCGGTATGCGTCGTTGCGTCTGCAAAAGCAAGATTCCCAACAAATAAGCTCATAGTAAAACCAATCCCAGTCAAAATACCTACGCCATATAGTTTTAACCAGTCTGAATTGTTTGGCATCTCAGCAAAGTTTAATTTTATAGAAATATATGAAAAAATAAATACACCAATTTGTTTTCCAAAAAATAAACCACACAATATTCCTAGAGGTACCGGATTCATTAAACTTGCAAAAGTAACTCCTTCAAGAGAAACTCCTGCATTTGCAAAAGCAAAAATTGGCATTATTCCAAACGCCACATAAGGAGAAATTGCATGCTCAAGTTTTAACAAAAGAGAGTCAGAATGTTTATTATTACTACTTTTGTGTGGTATTGTTAGGGCTAAAAGCACACCAGCAATAGTAGCATGTATTCCTGAAACGTGGGTGAATTCCCAAAGGAATATTCCAACAATTAAATATGGAATAAAGTTTCTAACGTTAAATCTGTTTAATATTAATAAAATTATTAAACAACCCAACATTAATAATAAATAAAAGTATTGAACTTCACCTGAATAAAAAAACGCAATTATTACTATTGCTCCAAGATCATCAATTATTGCTAGAGCTGTTAGAAAAACTTTTAAAGATAAAGGCACCCTTTTTCCTAATAAAGACAAAACACCTAAAGAGAAAGCTATGTCTGTTGCTGATGGAATTGCCCAACCTTTAAGAGTAACTGGGTCTTTAAAATTTATGGCTATATAAATAAGGGCAGGGACAACCATGCCTCCTACGGCTGCTACGATTGGAAGTAAAGCTTGTTTTGGATTAGATAACTCACCCTGTATAAATTCTCTTTTGATTTCCAGTGAAACCAAAAAAAAGAATATTGCCATCAAAACATCGTTTATCCAATGAAGTACACTGAGTTTTAAACTAAATATGCCAACACCTAATTTTAAGTAAGAGTTAAGAATATCAAAATATGCATTACTTAAATCTGAATTGCTTATTATTAATGCAATTACAGCAGCAAATAGAAGTACTAGACCCGAAGCTGCTTCTAATTTAAAAAACCACTTAAATGGCTTTGAAATATATTGTATCATCTTAAAAATCGTTTATGAAATTAGATATTTCCCTTTATATACCTGTATACAACGGTGAAAGTACAATTGAAAGTGTTTTAAAAAGCGCATTAAATTTAGATCCTGGACCAAGTGAAATAATTGTAATTAATGATGGATCAACAGATAATACATTGAAAATATTAAATAAATATAAGGAACAGATCAAAGTAATTACTAATAATAAAAATGAAGGCTTAGCGTACTGTAGAAACGTTGGTATGAATAATGGTTCGAGTAATTTAATAGCGTCAATAGACTCAGATGTAGAAGTCTCTAAAACTTGGTTAAAAGATTTAAATGAAACAATAAATAATTTTAATAGTTCAATGACTGGCTGCAAATTGATAGAAAAATTAAAGAATGAAAATATATACAACATGTGGAGACACATTCACGCTACACAGAATTCTTATGGTGATCATGATATTGAAGATCTTGGGAAACCTCTTTCGGGATCTAATACGCTTTTATCAAAAAAGGCATGGAAAAAAGTAGGTGGTTATGAAATTCAATATAAAACTAATGGGGAGGATTCTAATTTTTGCCAAAAGCTAATAAGTGAAAATTTTAAAATTAGTTATAGTTCAAAAGCTAAATGTTATCATTTAAGGAATGACAGTTTAAGGTCATTAGCTGATGCATCGAGAAGAGGTTATATTTATGGTGCCGGATTAAAAAAACCAACTTTTATGAGATTTGTTCAAAGATCTATAAGACATTTAAAGGGTTTTTTTAGAAATGCATTTAAAGATATAATTAAATTTAGATTTTCTTTAATTTATGTCGGTTTTAGAATTTGCATAAATCATATTAATAAGGAATTTGTTGGTTTTGTTAAAAAAAAATCAGATTATGTTTAGAGCAAAATAAATTGTTTTACGTATATTTAATTATAAGTGAAAGAAAAGGGAAATTTAAAACCTATGTTGGTTACACAAATAACTTAAAGCAGAGAGTTACAAAACATAATACAAATAAGGGAGCTAAAAGTACAAGGGGTCGTTATTGGAAATTAATTTATAAAAAAAAATTCAACAAAAAAAAACTTGCTTTAAAGTATGAGTATTTTTTTAAAAATAATAAGATATTACGAAATAAAATAAAAAATAAATATGTCAACAAAACACGTAGTAATTCTTAAAAATGACGCAGTTGGAGATCTGGTACATAGTTTAAAAAGTATTTATAATGTTACCAATAATAATGATTTTAATAAAATTACTATATTTGTATCGAAATTAAGTAAAAAATTTGATTTTTTATTTAAAAATTCGAAAGTAAATACAAGGGTAATCAATTATAACTTAACAGTTTTAGAGAAATTAAACCTATTCTTATTTTTTTTGATTAATAAAGTTGATAGAGTTTATATACTTTCACCTAAAAATTTTTATTATTATCTTCCATTATTTTTTTTTAGAACAAAGTTTTATGCTTTATGTGTTGAAAATGTTGGGGGTTATAAAAGACCGTCATTATTCTTAAGAAAATTTTTGTTTAAATATGTGATAAACGATAGATCAGCAATTTTTAAAAGAAAATCTACCGCTGAAATACAGAATGAACTCACTAAAAATACAAACGAAATCATTAGTAAAATTAAAATTAAAACCAATTTTAGTGACAAATTAAAAAGAAATTTACCAAAAGATTATATGTATTTTCATGCTAAACGTAAAATTCTTGATGAGTTAGGGTGGGGGATCGAAGACATTAAATTACTGTTTAATGAAATTCTTAAATATTCAAATTCTTTAGTAGTAACAAAAGACATTGAATTAGATAAGAATACTAAAATTTTCAAGGATAATTTTAATTCTTATGATTTTAAAACCTCTAAATTTGTAGACAATTACAATAAAGTACTTTTTTTTGATAATATAGATGGTGAAGATTTATATAATGTTATCAAGAATTCAAAAAAAGTTATAGCTTTTCATGGAATGATGACAAATATTGCCTCAATAAATCACCAAAAAGTTTTAGATTTATTTCACTGTAGTATTAATAACTGGGATGATTATAGAAATTATAGAAATTCTTTTTATGAGTTTAAACCTAGTTATTCCGGTTATGATTTTACAATTCCTAGAAAAAATATATATAAAACTCTTAAAAAAATTAGATTTTCATTAGAAAAATGACAAAAAAGCTCATACTTAGACTGTCTAATAATCTTGGAAACCAGATGTTTATGTACGCATCAGCTTTTGCTTTGTCTAAAATGTTAAATAGAGAATTATTTATTGATAATGAAACAGCATACTCTGATAAACGAAATATTCATAAATTTGATTTGGACAAATTTAATATAAGTGCTCAAAAAGCTCCATCTAACTTTATGTTTTTAGGATCTATAGGTTATATAAAAAGAAAAAGCTTAAAATATTTAGACAAAGTTAAAATTAAAAAAAATTTTTATATTGAACCAAGAGATATTAATAAATCAACTTCTTTTGATAAAAATATAAGAAAAGGTAATTACAATGATCCTTTATTTCTAGAAGGACATTTTGAAACTGAAAAGTATTTCAATATGTTTTCTGATGACATTAAAAATGAATTTACATTTAAAAATTTAACTCATTTTGCAAATAACAGTATTTTAAAAGATATAAAAAGTACGGAGTCTGTTTCGATTTGTATTAGACAGAACCGTTTTTCTGAAAGAAAAAGAGATATTACTCCTGACGATGAAAAAAATTCGACTATTTTTACTAAAGATCAAATAGAGTATATTAATAAATCAATAGAAATAATTAAATCTAAGATTAATAACCCAAAATTTTTTCTATGGTCTAATGATTTTAAAAATTTAGATAGTTTTTTTCCGAAAAATAACTTCAAATTTGTTTCAACTAATAAGATCGACAACGATCTTTATTTAATGTCTCAATCAAAACACCATATAGTTATTCCTTCGTCTTTCAATTGGTGGGGTGCTTGGTTGGGTTATTCAAAAAAGAGTTTGGTAATAAGACCTTCTCATAAACATTTTACTAATTTTAACTTAAATAATAGAGATTTTTGGCCAGATGACTGGACTATAGTTTAATTTTATTAAGAGCATTATTTTTAAATATATTTGCTTCCTTAATGTATCTTCTGACCATTTGAGTTGTTTTATGACCTGTCATAGCCATTATACTTCTTTCATCTGCTCCTGATTCCGCTGATACTGTAGCAAATCCTGATCTTAAACTATGTCCTGAGTAATTCTTGTTATCAATTCCTGCGATATTTAAATATTTTTTAATTATCAAGACTACTGACTGATCGGTCAGTCTATGTGAAGTTAGATTGCTTCCTTTTGCAAATCTTCTAAATATTGGACCTTCTTTTATTTTTGATAATTTTAACCATTCTTTCATATTAGAAACTGGACAGTAATCTTTGTTTGAAAAGTAGGGGAGCCCTTTTACCATACCTTCTCCAAATTGATCAGTTTTTGATCTTCTAAGTGTAATTTTCAGGCCTTCAGGCACAAATTCAAGGTCTTCATAGTCGATCGATATTAACTCTGTTCTTCTAAAGCCTCCACCAAACCCAGTGAGTAAGATTGTTTTGTCCCTTATCTTTGTAATTTCCTCTATTTTATCTTCGTTTATTACTTTAATTATTGCTTTTAAATGATTGATTAATATTGGTTTTTTACCTCTTTGAATGCTTCCTTTTGTGCGTTTTATACCCATTAAGTTTTCTATAATTATCGGATGTTTTGTATCTAGATAATGGCCTTTATGCTTATGAATCATGCTTATTGATACCAATCTACGCCTTAATGTGCTGATTTTAGCATCCTTACCAGACAAATAAGTAAGATATAAAGCGACTATTTTAGGTTCTGTTGGTAATGAATTAAAACCGTGTTTGGCACAAAACGATCCAAAGTCCTTAAAATCTGATTTATATGCTCTAATAGTATTGTTAGCTTTTGAGCTTTTAAGGTTATTTAGAGTTTCCTCATGTAACGTTTTTAGATCTGTAACTAATTCATTCATATATTACTATTGATAACAATTAATTATCATTAGTAATATATTAAATGATTTTATATGTCAACAACTATAAAAGCTTAATTATATAAATTTCAAAATGATAAAATATATTATTTTAGGTCTATCAATTCCAATTATAGCTTTTTATTTTATGTACCGTTGGGAAAAACTTAAGAATAAAAGCAAAAATCTAACACTAATAACTGGTGTGGGCGTTTCAATAGTCGGAATTCTATTAATAATAGCCCTATTAATTGATTAGTTTATGTTTGAAAATAGGAAAAGAGTTATTTTAGATAGAGGTCCAAGTTGGCCAGATTACGATAAAGCAGAGCCTTTTATGATAAGGTATTACTTGTTATTTCGTAAAAGGCCTAAGTGGTTTCCGTTTAATATATTGGTTCATAAAATCCTCAAGGGAGACAGAGGAGATTTACATGATCATTATTGGTCCTATATAACAATAATTTTAAGGGGTGGTTATTGGGAAACTAATGATAAAGGGACTTTCTGGAGAGGCCCGGGCTACATCGGTTTTAGAAAAAACACTGATAAACACAGTCTTAAACTTAAAGATAACAATCCAGCATGGACAATCATGTTAGTTGGTCCCCACCACTCTAGTAAAACAAGCTCAAAATATCAAAATGAGGCTAAAAGGAACTAAATTTCAAATTAAAGTTTGGAAATATCTGCTTAAAATTCCCAAAGGCAGTGTAAAAACCTATAAACAGGTGGCAATAGCAATAAATAGCCCCTACTCAGCTAGAGCTGTTGGCAATGCAGTCGGTAAAAACCCCTACGCACCTAGAATACCCTGTCATAGAGTTATAAAATCTAATGGATCCCTAGGTGGATACTCAGGTTTAGGAGGTATAAAAACTAAGAAAAAACTGCTCAAAAAGGAGGGTTTTTTACTCTAGAAGTAAGTAATACCAACGTTTTTTGCAATCTGAGGATGTATTTATCTAATAATTAAGGTTTTATGCGGTATATTCTAGCCTATAAGGACAAACACTCAAAATAGGCCTATATATGGCCCATTAAATGCTATATTCCAATACTGCATTGCTTAAAATTAACTTTCGGTAAAAGCTTCTTTAAAACATACAAAACTTTAATTTTTCTGAATTTTTTGTGTAAATATTCTACAAAAACCTTCTATTTACTGATTTTTTTTAGATTTGAGCATTAACCGAATAAAAATTGTCATAAATATGGGTTTTAAAACTATATTTATTATCAATTTTACATATTATAATATTATTCAATTAAAACAATAGTATACATCTAATACTTAAAGTAAAACTTTAATATATAGGACAGCTATTATTACTTAATTAAAGAACCTTAGAGCGATATAAACTACTATAGGAATAGTAATAAAAGACATTAAAGTCGATGATACTATCACGCTCGCTATATTATCTACTGCCCTCTTCTTAGAATACATAGAACCAACTAAATAAGTAAGAACAGCGCTAGGCATAGCACATTGAATTAATAGAACACCGGCCATGAAGCCATCTAAATTTAGAAATTTAATTGCAGCGAAACCGATTATTGGTCCAAGAATAACTCTTACTGCACCAAGTATTACAGCATGTGTCCAGGAAACTACTTTTAATCTGGTAAGGGCTACACCTAAAGCCATTAGAACTAAAAATATAGTGGTGTAAGTAAGTAAAAAAGTTGTATTTTCTAAATAACCTGGAACATCCCATTCAAAAAAAAGAAATATAATAGATACTAAGATTCCGTATATTGGACCATTCTTAACTAAAATCATAATTGAGAATTTTTTACTTGCTAGAAATATGCCAATAGTAAAATGTAATAATATAATTACTGATGCAATAGCTGAGGCTACTCCTAACCCAGCTGTTCCGTAAGCAAATAAACAAATAGGAACTCCCATGTTACCAGTATTTGGCAAAAACATTGGGGGAAGTTCAGTTATTGGATCTTTTTTAAGAAGAAGTAAAAATACAAAACCAATAGCGGCAAATATTCCCAAAATAATTACAGCGTATAAAAAATATTCAGTAAATATTTCTAAGGTAACACCAGTTGTTGTGATTGTGTAAAATATCATTGCTGGAGTACCAATAGTTCCAGCAAAATTTGTAATAAATTTGGTATTAAATTTAGAATCTTTTTTACCTATATAGTAACCAATACCAATGATAAAAAAAACCGGAAAAAGTACGTCTATTAATTTGAGGTAGAGTTCCATTAAACTCTTACATCAGATTTTTTTACTTTTCTCAAGGGTTTGTTAAAATTTATTGCTTTTTCAAATTCATTCAAACGTTTATAAATTGACCTTAGCTCAGTTATACGAGTCCAATTTTGTAAAAATAATGAAAAACTACTTTGAACTTCTCTGAAAGCACTTGATGTTTGTATTAAAACACCCAAAGTCATAGCACCAGTAAATAAACCTGGCCCCATAAGTAAGTATGGAACTATTATCATTGTTTGATTGTACATTATTAACCATAAGTCAAAATAACCATAATGTAAAAAAAGTCTGTGATAATTAAATTTTATTCCAGAAAAAAGCTCTAAAATTGTTGGAGGTTTTGCATAATTTGCTCTATCGTCTTCTCCATAAACCAGTTCTTTTCTAAATGCTGCTTCCACTTTTTGATTATTGTATTCTAAACCTGGTAATTTTATACCAACCAACCAACTAATAACTAAACCACCCAAACTTGCAGTTAATGATACCCAAACTAAGGAACCGGAAATATCTTTAAAAAAAGGAATAACAACATTGGATGATAGACCCCATAATATTGGTATAAAAGCTATCAGTAGCATTATTGCTCTTACAACTTGCAATCCTAAACTTTCAACAATTTTAGCAAAATTCATGCAATCTTCCTGAATTCTTTGAGATGCTCCCTCAACTTTGGCATCAACCTTTTTCCAATAAGGCATATAAGAGAAAGTCATTGCCTCTCTCCATCTAAAAGCCCAAAGTCTAGTAAAGTAGTTTGTAATTGTGTAAATTATTACATATGGAATAGCTAATTTCATAAATAAGATAATCCCATCATAAAACTCAGAGATATCTCTTTCAGTAGCTTTCTGAAGTAAGTCGTAAAATCCTTTATACCACTCATTAATTTTAACATCTATCCAGGTTTGGGATAAAAGTGATAAAAATATAAAAAAGGCTCCACCCCATGACCACAAAAGCCATCTTCTTTCAGTAAAAAAACTTCTCCACATATTAGTCTTTCAAAAAATTATCCGAGTATGATTTAATTATAAAATCTGACTTCTTTGGCTCAATAACTTCATAAAGTAATTTGTTGTTTTTGGCATACTCGACAGCTTTATCTTTGGTAGTAAACTCCAAAATAACCTCTCCTATAGTATCATCACTAGACTCCCATCCCATAAGTGGGTTTGTAACATCGTGTCTAGTTTCAAACTTTAATACCCATTTTTTGGTTTTGCCTCTGCCAGATTGCATGGCTGTTTTAGATGGAATGTAAATTTTTGCTTTTTTCATATTAATTTATTGGTAAATTACAAATTTCTCCTGAAACCAACTTTTCTTCTAATTTAATTTTGAATTTTAACGATGTTTTGTAAAAAACTTTTTTTATCATTGCAATTCCTACAACTTTTTGAAATTTAGGGGAAAAAGCGCCCGATCTTAGTTGACCAATCACTTTGTTACCTGAGTCAAATAATGGTATTTCTTCTGATACGTCAATTTTATCAATATCAATTTTAACACCCATAAGTTTTCTTTTAATTCCATTGTTCTTAATTTTTATAAGATTCTCTTTACCTAAAAATACTATATCAGAGTCTAAGTCTACATACTTGTCAAAACCGCACTCCAAGGGATTGTCATTATTATCCATGTCACTCCCATACGAAAGCAACCCACCCTCGATTCTTTCAGGATGATTTGGTGTGCCAGGTTTAAGATTAAATTCTTTGCCGATTTTAAAAAAATGATCATAAAGATCTAACCCGTCACTCACATTTTCAACATGAATTTCATAACCTCCTTGTTTTGAAAAACCTGATCTTGATATTAAAAATTTTTTTTTATCAAATTCAAAAAAATCAAATCTAAAGAATTTTAGATCCCTTACTTTATCCCCAAATATTTTTTTCATAATATCTACAGACTTAGGTCCCTGAACTGCCAAGGTATCGATTTTAGCCTCAAAAATATTTACATCCATTTTTTTGACAGATGCTATGCCTTTAGCAAAAAGTAAAACGTCAGAGTCAGCAATGCATACTCTCCATTTATCATCATTTAGTTTATATATGAGTGGATCATTAATTAAACCTCCATCAGAATCTACCAGAGGTGCATAATAACACCTTCCTATTTTTGAGTCAGATAAATTTCGGCAAGTCATCAGTTGAACTAACTCGGAAGAATCTTTACCAGAAATTTCAATTTCTCGCTGAACTGAAACATCCCAAATTTGAACATGCTCCTTTAAATGTTTGTATTCTTCTTCGGGCGTAGAAAAAGTAGTGGGTAATAGCATATGATTATAAACTGTGTAACTTTTAACTCCTTGTTTTTCAATTCTTGAAGTAAAAGGTGTGCCTCTTAATCGTCTCGATCTAGTTATAACACTTTTCATTTTTTTAAAAATTCAGCAATCTTTTCTCTCATCTCAAAAGCATTTTCAAGTATTATCATGTGACCGCAATCTTTAATGATATGTGTTTTTGACCCAGGTATTAACCCTGAAAATTCCTTGCCTTTATCGAGCTTTATCATTTTGTCAAGCTCACCAAAAACAAAAAAGGTTGGGCATTTGATTTTTTTTATACTGCTGATTCCATTTTTATAGTTATTGCAAGCGATAAGGTCTATTGCCAAAACTTCACGGATTTCTCTAGATGAATTTAAAATCTTTTGAAGTGGGTTGCCTCCAAGAAATTGCTTAGAATATCCATATCCCCATTTCATCATCAAGTTTATTGACTCAAAATCTCCTGCGTTTGCAAGATCTATTAAACTTTTATTTACTGGTATTTGATATGAACCGGCAACAAAAATTAAATTTTTAATATTATCAGGGAATTTATTTGCATATTCTATAGCCACCAAACAACCCTGTGAATGTCCTAATATTGTTAAGTCTTTTATACCAATTACATTAACAACTTTGTTAAGCCAATCAGCCATTTCTTCTATTGATTTAAGAGATGAACCTTCTGAGTTTCCATGTCCCGGTAAATCAAGTGCAAAGACATTAAATCCTTCATCGGCAAGATATTGATCGGTTAGAGACCAAACAACATGAGATTGACCGCTTCCATGAAGTAATATTATAGAATGTTTGTTTTTATCGAAAGTTTGACCAATATCTGAGGAGAAAACTTTTTTATTTTCTACTTCAAAAATCATTTGTCTTGCCAATTAGGATTTCTTTTATTTATAAAGGCATCTATACCCTCTTCAGCATCAATTTTAAGCATATTCTCAACCATTACGTTGGACGCATAATCATAAGCTTCGGATAAGTTCATGTTAATTTGATTATAAAAAGCTTGTTTACCGATTTTTAATGTCATAGCTGATTTCTTAGAAATTTTTAAAGCTTTTTCTAGCACAATGCTCTCAAGATCATTGTCGTTTACAACTTCATTAATTAAACCAATTTCAGCAGCTTTTTTAGAAGAAATTAGATCTCCATTCAAAAGCATTTCCATAGAATGTTTGTTCGAAACTGTTCTTGATAAGGCCACCATTGGCGTTGAACAAAATAATCCGATATTAACACCAGGTGTTGCAAATCTGGATGATGTTCCTGCATAAGCTAAATCACAACTTGCAACCAATTGACAACCAGCTGCAGTAGCAGTACCAGAAACTTCAGCAATTATAGGCTTTGGATTGTTAATAATCGATTGCATTAGTTTTGAACATTTTAACATCACTTTTTTAAAATACTCCCTGCCCTTATCAGAATTATCACGTCCTTTTTTTAATTGTTTTAAATCATGTCCTGCAGAAAATGTTTTGCCCTCCGCCGAAATAATAATCACTCGTATAGATTTATCATTAACAGATTTATCTAAAACAGACTGAATAGCTGACATCATCTCCTCTGATAAAACATTATGTTGTGATGGATTATTTAAAGAAATTCGAAGAATACAGTTAGAGAGGATTGAAGTTTTGACAAGTTGATTATACATTGAATTGTTCATAAATTAATTTATTTTAACTTTAACTTCATTCGAAAGTGAATTTGATATAAAGCAATATCGATGAGCTCTATCTTGAACCTCTTTCATTTTTAAATTATCAACGGTGAAACCCTTAGAAAACTCTACTTCTGGATTAAGTTCGATTTCGGTAACAGACATTAAACCTTTAAGATTTTTACCTAATTTTGCTACAGCCGTATCTTTATAGGATTTTACGGGCCATTTCATTTTAGCTGCTAACGCTAAAAAAGTCATCATATGACAACTACTCAGAGATGCAGCCAAAGTTTGTTCGGGATTAGTATTTAATTCGTTCCCCCTCCAATCTGGGGCGGAGTCTGCAATGATTTTTGTGTTGGGTGTAAATGTAATTTCATGTTGATTTGAATACTTTCCTGGAGACATATCTCCATTTTCAAGTTTCCAAATAAGATCAATTGATATTTTTGACATTTCAGGATTAATTTAGATCTTTTGCTTTTTTTCTCAGTTCAAATTTTTGAATTTTGCCTGTCGATGTTTTCGGCAATTCACAGAATTCAACTTTTTTTGGAACTTTAAATCCTGCTAGTGTTTCTTTACAAAAGGAAATTAACTCTTTTTCGGTAACCTTTTTATCTTTAACGGTCTCTATAAAAGCACATGGTACTTCACCCCATTTTTCGTCTGGTTTAGCTACTACGGCAGCAATAGATACCGATGGGTGTTTTGCCAAGGTATTTTCTATCTCTATTGAAGATATATTTTCACCTCCTGAAATAATTATATCTTTTGATCTATCTTGAATTTTTACATAACCATCTTCATGCATGACTGCTAAATCACCAGAATGAAACCAGCCACCTCTCATTGCTTTATCCGTTGAATCTTTATCTTTAAAATAACCTTTCATTACAACATTTGCCCTTATCATTATTTCACCAATAGTTTTCCCATCTCTTGGAACCTCTTTCATGGTTTCAGGATCCATAATTGTTACACCTTCGGTGTTTGGATATCTTACACCTTGTCGTGCTTTTATCTCATTTTTTTTCTCTTCATCAAAATTATTCCAAGTATCATTCCAGGCACACTGTGTTACATGACCATAAGTTTCGGTTAATCCATAAACATGCATTACATCAAATCCTAGAGATTCCATTTTCTTAAAAATTATACTTGGTGGAGGAGCACCCGCTGTTAATACAGAGACTTTATGCTTTAATTTCTTTCTTTCACTTTCAGAAGCCCCAGTTATCATATTTAAAACAATTGGAGCGCCACCAAAATGAGTAATATTATATTTATCTATTAATTCGAAAATTTTTTTTATATCAATATTACGTAAACAAATTGTACGACCATTTAACATAGGTACTGTCCAAGGATAACCCCAGCCATTACAATGAAACATAGGAACCACGGTTAAAAAATTTAATCTATTTGGCATATTCCAAGCAGCTGCACTACCTGTTGACATTAAATATGATCCTCTATGGTGATAAACCACTCCTTTTGGGTTTCCGGTTGTACCGGAAGTGTAACTTAACGATATTGCTTGCCACTCATCATCTGGCATCTTCCATTGATAAGTATCATCACCTGTTTTTAAAAATGTTTCGTACTCTAAGTCACCAATTTTTTCTGTTTTTGATTTATCAGCATATTTATCGACAATATCAATTATAGTAATTTTATTTTCAATTGATTTTAATGCTTTTTTAACTTCTTTGTGGAGCTGTCTATCTACAACTAAAACTTTAGCATCGCTGTGATTTAAAATATAAGCAATAGTCTTTGCATCTAATCGAATATTTATAGTATTTAAAACAGCACCAGTCATAGGAACAGAGTAATGAGCCTCAAAAATTTCAGGCGTATTGAAAGCTAAGAAGGAAACTGTATCACCTTTTTTAATTCCAATTTTTTCTAAAGCACTAGCAAACTTCACGCATCTATTATAAACTTGAGTCCATGTATATTTTCGATCCTCATAAATTAGTGCTTCATATGTTGGATATATGTCTTTAGCTCTTTGTAAAAATGATAGTGGTGTGAGTGGTACAAAATTCGCTTTATTTTTATTTAGATTTGTTTCGTAATGACTCATTATCAATTAAAATTAGATTTCATCATAGTATCACTGCCAGTAATAGCTGATAAATAATGGCTCTGAACTCTTGGGAGGATTTTATCAAAGTAATATTTTGCAGTGTTTATTTTATCTTCATAAAAAGTTTTATTTTCTTTGAGTTTTGAGTGGCTTACCTTCAATATTTTTAACCAAGAGTGAGCAAGAGCTATATATCCAAGAACCTTTAGATAATCATTACAGGCTGCGCTCACATCGTCTTTTGATGATTTGTTTTTCTCACTAAGCCATAGTGTAAAATTATTTAGTAATTCTAAATACTTAAAAAATTTATCAGCAAATAAAGAAAGTTTATTATCTTTTGCAAAGTCTTTTACTTCATTTGAAAGTTGAGCAATATACTTTTCAAAAATTTTGTTATTTAAAATTTTTCTATAAACAAGATCAATAGCTTGAACAGAATTTGTACCTTCATAAATAGGTGTTATTCTATTGTCTCTAAATAATTGTTCGATTCCTTGATCCTTAGTGTAACCATAACCTCCAAAAACTTGAATTGCATCATTTGTGATTTCCATTCCAATATCAGTAAAAAAGGATTTAACTATAGGAGTCATTAAAGCAACTATTTCATCAGCATCACTTTTTATTTTTTTATCTGGATGGTTTAAACTAACATCTATTTGCTGAGAAACCCAAAAGGCTAAAGATCTCTGACCTTCAATTAAAGATTTCATGTTCATTAAGCTTCTTCTAATATCTGCATGCTTAATAATTATATCTGTCTCACCGTTCTTGCTATTGTTTGCCTTGCCTTGTTTCCTCTCTTTTGCATAAGCTAACGCGTTTTGATAAGCCGTTTCAGAAATACCAAGACCTTGAATACCTACAACTATTCTCTCTAAATTCATCATTGTGAACATGGAGCTAAGTCCTTTATTTTCTGGTCCAATCATAAAGCCTATTGCTTCATCAAAATTCAAAACACAAGTTGGGGATCCTTTAATACCCATTTTAGTTTCTATAGACGCAGTGTTAACACCATTTCGGGGTCCGACTGAACCGTTATCATTAACAACAAATTTAGGAACTAAAAATAAGCTAATTCCTTTTGTTCCAGAGGGTGAACCAGGAATTCTGGCCAATACAAGATGGATAATATTTTCTGTTAAATCATGGTCTCCTGAAGTAATAAATATTTTTTGACCTGAAATCTTATAAGAGTTATCTTTTTGTTTAACAGCCTTGGTTTTTAATAAACCTAGATCAGTACCACAGTGAGATTCCGTTAAACACATTGTCCCACTCCACTTACCCTCAACCATTTTTGGTAAATACTTATCTTTTATTTTCTGATCTGCATGATGAAGAATGCAGTTATACGCACCTATACTCAATTCACTATATAGCTTAAAAGATAAACTGGCTGATGAAAGCATTTCTTCAAAAAAAGTACTTACTGTTTTTGGCATACCTTGGCCACCATATTTGGGATCGCAAGATAAGGAAGTCCAGCCATCTTCAATAAACTTTTTATATGCCTCTTTATAACCTGGTGGTGATCTAACAATACCATTTTCATAAACACATGGCTTTTCATCACCTATTTTAGCAAGCGGTAAAACAATTTCCTGATTTATTTTTGCTGCCTGTTCTAATATATCTTTTACTAAATCAGAATTAATTTCTTTGTATTTATCAATTTCATTATAGTTTTTATTGTCTTTAAGATTGTTAAATAAAAACATCATTTCGTCTACTGGTGCGTTATAAGTTGTCATTTAATTCATTAATGGTTTACTTGTTTTTAAAGTATGTACAATTCTTTTTTGTGTTTTATCTGTTTCTAAAAGTTTCATAAAGCTCTCAAGTTCTAATTTATACATCTGTTCTTCACTTATTTCCTTACTTAAATTAGTGTCTCCTCCACTCAAAACATTAGCTAATTCCTTACCTACTATCATACCATGATCAAGTATTTTTTTGCTATTATATAATTCATCAAGTACTTTTTGCATTTTTTTCCTTACTTGGTCGCCTGATAATTTAAATTTACATTTAACGGGAGGTTTAAAATTTTTGTTTTGTTCAATATAAGCTCTTGCCATAGGCAATAGATTGTTCCTGTTAATTATAACTTCATGATTATCATCTAAAAATAAAAGAGGTTTTGCCTCAATAGGAGATGTGGCTGTTTTTGCATATCCTATTATATCAAAGACTTTAAGGGGTGCAAAATCAGGGTCTTTACTGGCATCATCTGTTTGAGTCCACCTCCACAAAAGCTCTTTACACCCTCCGCCAGCCGGAACTAAACCAACAATAGTTTCAACTAACCCCATCACTATATTAGTGTGTGATACAACGTAATTGCTTTGTAGCAATACTTCTTCGCCACCACCTAAAGATAAACCTGATGGTGCGGAAATTACTAATTTATCACTATATTTTAAATGCTCACAAGTTTTTTGAAAATATTTAATGAATTTTTCAACAGATTTAAAATCTTTCTTTTTAACAAATTCCATTACATAATTAAGATTTACTCCCGCAGAAAACTGCATGCTCTCATTAATAATAATTAATGGTTTGTCTGTTGCTTTCATTAAAGCATCCATAGAATTATAATCTAAGGCATTTGCTTTTGTGTCGAATTCTACAATATTGAAATCTTTAAACCTGTAAATTTCAGCAGAATCATTTTTATCAATTTTAATAACTGATTTTTTTACCTTTCCTAGTGTTTCGATATCCGTATATTTTTGTCTTTGGTCATAAAACTTTTTTGCACTTTTATTTTTTAAATTTTCTAAAAAAGAATTAGTTTTAATATCGCCAATTTTGTTAAAAAAAATATCTAATCCAATATTTTCCAGCATTTCGAAAGGTCCCATAGACCAATTAAAACCAAGTCTTAATGCTTCATCAATGTCATTGTACTCTTTTGTGATCTGTGGAACTAACGAAGATGAATAAAGAATAATTTTTGAAATTACCGCCCAGGCATATTTGCCATACTGATCCTCTCTATTTATTAAATCTAATAAATTTATTTTATTTATTTGGAGATCAATTTTTTTTGCAGTTGAATAACTGTTATTTTTTAAATTTAAAGCTTCCAAAACTTTTTGATTATTAACTTTATTCATGCGGTAAAAACCACCTTTACCTTTTCTGCCGGTATAACCACTATCAATTAGCTTTTGTATTATTGGAATTCCTTGAGCAACTCTTTGAAATTCATCATTCTCCGGAAGTTCTTTTCTAAAACTTTTTAAAACGTCCGACATTAAATCAATACCAATCAAATCATATAAAGCAAAGACACCGGTTTTAGGTATTCCCATTGGTCGTCCAAATACAGCATCGGCTTCTTCTACAGATAAATTCATTTTAATTGCCTCTGTCATCGCAATTTGCATTGCATAGACACCAATTCTATTTCCTAAGAACCCTGGTGTATCACCACAAATAATTACTCCTTTACCAAGTCTTTT
>CACMHR010000003.1:0-95316 GCA_902613655.1 uncultured Pelagibacteraceae bacterium | reverse complement strand
TTTAAGCCAGAAAAATCTTTTCAAAAGACAATTACATTGGGCTCAGTTAGTGGAAATTTTATTTTTAAAAATATTATTGATGAAGTTAATAAAAAACTTAATTTCATTGATGGTGTAAATGATATTGACCTAAAAATAGAGGTCAATGGCTCTGAGGAATTTAATATAAAAGAGATATGGGAGACAAAAAACAATAATAATTCATTGTGGTCTAAATCTTTTATAGATTTGCAAAATGATGTGACAACAAAAGATTTAACACAAGCGATTAGGGAAGGTTTTGATCGTATCGAACACTTAAAACGTTTTACTACAAACAGCATGGGAACGGATCAGGGTAAAATTAGTAGTATTAATGCATTAGGTATAGTTTCAAAATTATTAAAGAAAAGTGTTTCCGAAGTTGGAACAACAACTTATAGACCGCCATATAACCCTGTAAGTTTTTCTGCCATTGCAGGAAGGAGCACTTATGAGTTTTATGACCCTGAAAGAAAAACTCCAATTCACCCATGGCATATAAAACATAATGCAGTTTTTGAGGATGTGGGTCAATGGAAAAGGCCTTGGTATTACAAAAAATATGAAAATGAAACCATGAATGAAGCTGTGCAAAGAGAATCAAAACAAGTGAGAGAATCGGCTGGAATTTTGGATGGCAGCACGCTTGGTAAAATTGAAATTAAAGGTAAAGACGCATTAGAATTTGTGAACATGATGTACACAAATAGTTTCACAAAAATGAAACCGATGAGTGCAAAATATGCATTAATGTTAGGTGAAGATGGTATGGTTAAAGATGATGGTATTGTTTGTAAAATAAACGACAATCATTTTATAACTACCACTACATCTGGTGGAGCTGCAAATGTTTTGTCTCACATGGAAGAATTTGCGCAGACAGAATGGCCAAACTTAAATGTTTATTTAAACTCAATTACTGAACAATTTGCTACTTTTAATATCAGCGGTCCTAAATCAAGGATTATACTAAGCAGAGTTTTTAATAATATTGATTTTAGCAATCATAAATTTCCTTATATGACTTTTAATACTTTTGATTATCTAAATTATAAAGTAAGAATTCTAAGAGCCAGTTTCACGGGTGAACAGGGTTATGAAATTTATGTCCCTCCAAAATATGCTTTAACTCTTTGGGAGAGAATCTTTTATTACAGCAGAGATGTTGATTTGGTTCCGTATGGAACAGAAACTATGCATCTATTAAGAGCTGAAAAGGGATATATAATTGTTGGTCAGGAAACTGACGGCACGGTTACACCATTAGATTTAAATTTAAATTGGATGATAGGGAAGAAAAAAAAGGATTTTATCGGTAAAAGATCCTTAACAAGATCAGATATTATTAAAGGTGATAGGAAGCAATTAGTTGGTCTGGTCCCAGTAGATAAATCTTATGGTATTGAAGAAGGGCAACACGTTATAGAGGACAAAAATATTCCATCACAAATAGATAAACCAATTAAAATGTTGGGACAGGTTACTTCGAGTTATTTTAGTCCGACTTTAAATCATTCAATTGCAATGGCCTTAATAAAAGAGGGTAATAGAAAAATAGGTAGTCAAATATACGTCTCAACTTCAAATATGAATGTTATACCTGTTGAAGTAGTTAGGCCTAATTTTTTAGATCCTGAAAACAAAAGGCTGTTATCATGACAAGAACTTTTTCGGGAGATGGAATTTATATTGCTCAAAGAGACTTTCAACAAATTCTTTTAAGAGGAAAAGGTGATGGTCGATTTGCAGAAACTGTGAACGGGGAAATATCTCTTTTGCCGCCTAAGGATAATTTAAGGATGATAAGTAATGAGAATTTTCTTTTTGCAAAACAGTCTTTTGATCAATGGAGTTTAATTTGCCTAAAAAATAAAGAGGAGGAGGAGTTATCAAAAATAATAAATACCATGAATTCCAATGATGAAATATTGGCTTCTGATTGTTCCTACGGCCAGGCTTATTTTGAATTTAGTGGTGATAAAATGATAGATTATTTAAATAAGCTTACACATTTTGATTTTCGTTCAAAAAAATTTCCTCCTCTTACAATCGCGCAGACCTTAATAGCAAGAATTGATTGCACAATTTACAATCTTGAGGACAAATATTTAATTACATGTAATAAATCATATGAAGATTATTTTAAAAAAAGATTACAGGACACAATAGACTTATAATGAGCAAACAAAAAAATGTATTAGGTGAGAATTTAGAAAGTTGCTCAACCGATCCAATAACAGGATGGTTTAGAGATGGCTGTTGTAATACAGATAAAAATGATCGTGGACTTCATACTGTTTGTGTTAAGGTAAATGATGAATTTTTGAAATGGTGCAAAGAGGCAGGTAATGATTTAATTACACCTCATCCAGAATTTGGTTTTCCTGGACTTAAAGATGGAGATAAATGGTGTGTTTGTGCAAGTTGGTACGCAAGGGCACTTGAAGCTGGAAAAGGTTGTCCAATATATTTAAAAGCAACTCATGAAAAAACTTTAGAGTTGGTTCCAATTGAAAAGTTAAAAGAATTTGCTGCAGATCTATCTTAATAATGAAAAAATTGAAATTAATTGTCTTTTTTATATTTATATCCCTTCATTCTAATGCTTTATCTGAGACTAAAGTACCTTTTAAAAAAGAAAATGTTAAAAAAATTTATCAGTTAGAGAATGGTAATAAAATTTATATAGAACAGTTTGAAAGAGGAGACAAAATTTGGGAGAAAGATAAATCTTCTAATGAATTTAGAAATATTGCATTTGTGTGGAGTTTTATAGATTTAGCCAAAAGTTGTGAAGGTATAAATGAAAGGGATATATATTTCGCCAATAATTTAGAATATTATTTAGGTGGTGGAACTAAAATTGATAATCCTCAAATAAGAATATTTTCTTTAAATGATCCAAGTCCATGGCGAGATAGTGATTTAGGAATTGTTCCTAATATGAAATGGGCTAAGCAATTTTGTGTATTTTACTAATTCTTTTATTAATTAACATTAAATCTACATATCGATTATCATTGTATCTTTAGATCCACCACCTTGTGAACTATTTACAATCGTACTTCCTTTTTTTAATGCCACCCTTGTTAATCCACCTGTAGTAACCCAAGTTGATTTTCCGCTTAAAATAAATGGTCTTAAATCCAAATGTCTCGGTTCAATACTATTTTCTGTAATTGTTGGTGTTGTTGAAAGAATTTCTAGAGGTTGTGCTATGTAATTTCTTGGATTTTTTAAAATATTTTTTTTCATTGCTTCTCTATTTTTTTTAGAAGCGTGTGGTCCAATTAAAATACCATTGCCACCAGAACCATTTGTTGGTTTTACAACGAACTTAGAAATATTTTCAATTACATGTTCTCTATGAATTTTTTCACTACAAAGTAAAGTTTCAACTTGTTGTATTTTCGGTTGCTCACCTAAATAATAAACTATCATTTTATCAACATAAGAATAAATTGCTTTATCATCTGCTATTCCTGTTCCTGGTGCATTTAAAATTCCTACGTTACCTTTTCTCCAAGCTTTAAATAATCCTGGAACTCCAATTAAAGATCCTTTGTAAAAGGCTTTGGGGTCTAAAAATGTGTCATCAAGTCTTCTGTAGATACAATCAACTTTTAATTTTCCTCTAACAGTTTTCATGTAAACAACATCTTTCTCAACAAATAAATCTTTACCTTCTACAAGAGCTATACCCATTTGTTCAGATAAAAATCTGTGCTCAAAATATGCAGAGTTGGCCCTTCCTGGAGTTAAAACACACATGTGAGGATCTTTAGTTTTTTTTGGAATACACTCTAGCATGCAGTTATAAAGTTTGTTTGGGTATTGATGAATATCTGAAACTTTATATCTGGTAAATAATTCAGGGAACACATCTCGCATAACCATTCTATTTTCAAGCATATATGAAATCCCTGAAGGAACTCTTAAATTGTCTTCTAATACCAAAAAGTCTCCTTTAATATTCCTAATTAAATCTATGCCAGAAATATTTGACCACGCTTTGTGTTTTGGTGAAAAACCATCACACTCTTTTAAATAATAAGGAGAGTTAAAAACCAATTCTTTTGGAATAACATTGTCTTTAAATATTTTTTTATCATTATAGACATCGTCAATAAAAAGATTGAGTGCCTTAACTCTTTGCAACAAACCTTTTGATACTTTAGACCAGTCTCTTTTAGGAATAATTCTTGGAATTATATCAAGTGGCCACTTTTTTTCTTGTGCTTTTTTCCCTGAAGAATAAACACGAAAATTAATTCCTCTTGCACTGATTGTGCTTGCGCAATTTTTTTCGATCTCTTGAAGTTTTTTGCTACCTATTCTTTCAAGTATATTAGAGATTACCTTAGCTTGTTTTCTAAGCTTATTATCTTCACCTAGATATTCATCATAGGTGGTATCGGAATCATATTTATCCCATAGTGACGCCATTAACATTCCTTCATTGTTTACAATTTAACGTTACAAGCAATTGCATTAATTAGATAGCTGACATGTAATAATTAATTTGAATGTTTAACATTTTTTAATTAAGTATTCTATCATGACATATTGTATCGGAATAAAAACTAAAGAGGGTTTAGTATTTGCCTCCGACTCAAGAACAAATGCTGGTATGGATAATGTAAATATCTATTCTAAGATGTTCACTCATGATGTTGCTGATAGAACAATATTCATAGTAACTTCAGGAAATTTAGGTACATCTCAAGCGGTCTATAAATCTATAGAAAAAGATTTAAAAAGTAAAAATGGTCCGAATCTTAATACATGTAAAGATTTCGAGCAGATCGCGACTTATTTGGGTAAATTAAACATTAAACATTCATCGCCAGATGGGGTTAACACAGACATTCTTACTCTTGGAGCGACGTTTATTGTTGGCGGCCAAATTAAAGGTCAACCTCAAGAAATTTATCTAGTTTATCCGCAGGGAAATTTTATTAGACCAGCTGATAGCAAACCATATTTAGTAATTGGCGAGGTTAAGTATGGAAAACCAATTCTTGATAGAGTAATAACGCCGAGTGTAAAAATAGGTGATGCTTCAAGATGTGCTTTAATTTCAATGGATTCGACTTTAAAAAGTGATTTGACTGTGGGACCTCCGATAGATTTTGCTATTTACAAAAAAGATACAAATAAAATTACATCTCTAAAATGTTTAAATACTACAGACGAAGACTACGCCAAAGTCTGTAATCAATGGTCTGATAAAGTTGTTAAACTATTCGATACATTTCCAAGATTTGATTGGGAAATATAATAGCTCTACTCTCCAAATTTAATTTATGAAAACTGCATTAATATTTGGCTCATCAGGTTTAATTGGAAATGAGTTATTTAAAACTATTCTATTAAATAATTCTTATGATAAAATCAAAGTTTTTGTTCGCTCAATACCCGAAGTCAATAACCAAAAAGTAGAAATTATTAAGACTGATTTTTTCAATCTAGAACAATATAAAGATAAAATTATTGGAGATGATTGTTTTTTTTGTATTGGTACCACAAAAAAAGATACGCCTGATAAAGAAGAATACAGAAGAGTTGAATACAATATTCCAATTAATGTTGCGAAAATAGCAAAAGCAAACTCTGTGAAATCCTTTTACTATGTCTCATCTATTGGTGCTAATCCAAATGCATCAAGCAATTATCTAAAAAATAAAGGCCAAGTGGAAGGGGAATTGAAAAATTTAAACTTTTCAAAGCTTGCTATCATCAGACCATCCCTTTTAATTGGTAATAGAAAGTCATTTAGGTTAGGTGAGGTAATCTTTACACCTGTTATGAATACTTTAACCCTATTTGCTTTTGGAAGTTTAAAAAAATATAAACCTATAAAGATTCAAAATGTCGTTAAAGCAATATTGCACATATCTAAAAATGTTTCAGATAAAATAGTCTTTGAATCAGATGAGCTTGAGAGAATAGCTAAATCTAATTAATATCTAAAAATATAGCGTCTTGTATTTAAACCGTAAAAGATAATTGCCAAAGTTATTATAACGCCTCCGATTATTGTATTATTACTTGGAACCTCATTAATCCCTAATAAAGGAAGCCAAACCCAAAAAATTCCACCCAAAATTTCTGTGAGTGATAGAAGAGTTAGATCGGCGGCTGGTAGATATTTTGATTTTGCTGAATATAAAATAAGTGCTGAACAAACTATAAATCCATGTAGTGACGAGAGTGAAGTGTTTTTTAAAGTCATAAAAATATTACTGTCATTAAAAATTAAAACTAACAAAGAAACACCGGCTGCAAATAATCCTGCAATTGATACGGTTGTAAGTTTTGGAGTATTTTTTTTATATTTTAGAGTAACTGTAAATATTGCAAACCCTAAAGAGGATATTAATCCATTAACAAGACCAAACAGTGTTCCAGTTTGAATACTATCAAAACACATAAATATTATTCCAGCTGCTGCGATCGTTATGGCTATCAAAGTAGTTTTAGATATTTTTTCGTTTAAAACAATATAAGCAATTATAGCCGCTATAAAAGGTAATGCGCCTAACATCAAAAGAGTAACTGCAGCTGAGGTTGTTGTTAATGAAAGAATAAAAGTTATGTTGGCAACACCAAGACTTATTCCTCCAATTAATCCTGATGTACCTATTTTATTATAATTATAAATAAATTTTGTGCCTTCGACTAAAAATAAATAAAGATTTAAAATTAAAAATATTGCTAAGCCTCTTATTAGAGAATACTGCCATGGAACTAGCTCTGCATTATCCATATTTCTAACAACCAATGGACCGAATGACCAGATTAACCCAGCCAACAAAACAAAAAACATAGCTGAGCTAACTTTATTTTTTGACATTACATATTACCGTACTTAGGTCCGCCGCCACCTTCTGGGGCGACCCAGGTAATATTCTGAGAAGGTTCTTTAATATCGCAAGTTTTACAGTGAATACAGTTTTGTGAATTTATTACAAATTTTTCTTGTTGAATTTCATAAACTCCCACTGGGCAGTATCTTTGAGCAGGTTCATCGTACTTACTTAAAGTATAACTCACCGGCAAATTAGGATCTTTTAATTTAAGGTGTACAGGTTGATTATCTGTGTGATTAGTACCTGTCAAATAAACTGAACTTGTTTTATCAAAAGTAAGTTTTCCGTCAGGTTTTGGATAATCTATTTTAGGCATTTGAGCTGAAGGTTTTAACGCCTCATGATCAGCATGCTTGTGTTTAAGAGTAAATGGTAATTTACCTCTGAATAGTATTTGGTCGATACCTGTAAAAATAATCCCTAATAATAAACCCCAACTAAAACTTGGTTTAACATTTCTTGCTGCATGTAACTCTTGGTAAACCCAACTTTTTTTAAATAATTCTTCATAATAAGATAATGTTCTTTTATTTTTAAAATGCTCAATAATAGTTTCTGCTGCAATCATTCCGCTCTTCATTGCGGTATGTGTTCCTTTAATCTTAGGCATATTTAGAGTTCCTGCATCGCACCCAACCAATAAAGCACCAGGCATGTACATTTTTGGTAAACTTTGAAGACCACCTTCAATCAACGCTCTAGCTCCGAATGAAATTCTTTTTCCGCCTTCTAGCATTTTTCTGATCGCCTTATGGGTTTTAAATCTTTGAAACTCATCAAAAGGTGAAAGGTGTGGGTTTTGATAATCAAGACCAATCACGTAACCAATATAAATTTGTTTTTTTTCAGCGTGATAGATAAAACTTCCGCCATATGTTTTGCTATCTAAAGGCCAACCAGCTGTATGCATAACCAAACCTTCCTGATGCTGTCCATCACTTACTTCCCAAATTTCTTTTAAACCAATTCCGTATTGTTGGGGATTTTTTCCCTCATCAAGATTAAATTTTTTAATTAATTCTTTTCCTAAATGCCCTCTACAACCTTCAGAAAAAATAGTAACCTTTGCGTGCAATTCCATTCCTTCTTGATAACCATCTTTTTTATTTCCATCTTTATCTAAACCCATATCTAGAGTTGCTACTCCTTTTATAGATCCATCTTCGTTATAAAGTACTTCGCTTGCGGGAAATCCAGGAAAAATTTCAACTCCCAATTTTTCAGCCTGCTCTGCCAACCAACGACATAAATTTGCAAGACTTACAATATAATTATTATGATTTTTTTGAACGGCTGGTAAAAGCCAAGTTGGCCAGCTAAGAGATGATTTTTTTCCTAAAAATAAAAATTTTTCTTTTGTAACTTTAGTTTTAACAGGTGCTCCCTCTTCTTTCCAGTTTGGTAATAATTCATCTAAAGCTCTAGTTTCTAAAACATTTCCACTTAATATATGAGCACCAACTTCTGCGCCCTTTTCTAAGATACAGATATTTAATTTTGGATCTAGTTGTTTTAGTTTGATTGCAGTAGATAATCCTGATGGACCAGCACCAACTATAACTACGTCGTATTGAATTGTTTCTTTAGCCATATTGTGTAATATAATATAATGATTTCTAAGAAAAGGTTAATATACTTTATAAGCATTTTAATAATCTTTTTTCAATCAGCATCTTTCTTAAATGCAAAAGAAATATATGCATTTTGTTTAATATCTAGATCAGACATAAAAAATGCCAAATTGGCGCAGGAAGAATATTCTAGATTTGCTGGCAAAGAAATAAAATTTATTTTGCTCTTTCCGGTTGAGGAAGGAGATAAACATTTAATAGCGGATATTTCGGAGGAAGAAGATAGTGCAGTTTCTTTGATAACTGGAATGTATGGACCATTAGATTTACAAGAATTTAAAAATGTTTCAGGCGGAATAAATTATAAAAATGAAATTAAAGTTAATAAGGGGAATACTAGAGATGCAAAGATTACATATTCCTATGACAATTTCTTAAGAATTAATGATGGAGAACCCACTGAACTAAAAGCTAAAGTAAAACATGTGGGGGTTGCCGGTTTATCATTTTCAAGTTTTAATTTTCAAATTGATTGTAGGAGCACAGAACATACAGACGAAGAAAAATTACAAGCTAAAGCACCAAAAGCACCTAAATCACCGAAGCATTTCCAAAAACTAATTGAAAATATTCAAAAAGAAGCTGAAAAAAATTCTAAACAACCTAAAGTGCCCTCCAGATCAGACATAGAAAAAGATTTGAAAAAATAAATTATTTATAGACAAATCTTAAAAATTAACAATTTAAACTATTTATTTTTCTTTTTTCTTTTTCTTTTAGGTTTTTCTTCAATAAAACTTTCGTCATCTTGGCCCTCGAATAAATCTGTAATACCTTTTTCACCTGTGCCCGCCAATATAGCACCACTTACAAATAATATAATTGGTGAAAAACTAGAAAGAGGACCCATAAAATAAGTTAAATTAATATTAGCAAGATTCGCTGCAAAGAAATCTGCTATAGCTAACGTAATTAACAAATATCCGAGTAATTGAAGCATTGCTAATCTTAGGCATTAGTTTAAGAAATGCAATAATTTTTATTTTTGAATAGTGTTGAGTTTGTTTAATTCAGATAAAAATTCTGGAAGAGCTTTGAATAAATCTGCTTCTAAACCATAATCTGCAATACTAAAAATAGGAGCCTCTCCATCTTTGTTAATTGCAACAATTATTTTACTCTCTTTCATTCCAGCTAAATGCTGAATGGCGCCTGAAATTCCAACTGCAATGTATAAATCTGGCACAACTACTTTTCCTGTTTGTCCTACTTGATGATCATTACTTATATAGCCGGCATCAACAGCTGCTCGTGATGCACCGACTGCTGCATTTAATTTATCAGCAATATCAGTTATTAATTTAAAGTTCTCTCCACTTTCTAGTCCTCTTCCGCCAGATACTACTATTCTAGCAGTTCCAAGTTCAGGTCTTTCTGATTTTGTCTCCTCCCTTTTGACAAACTTTGAAAAATTAGGAACATCAACTGCCTCTACTTTTTCAACTTGTGCAGAACCTCCTGTTTTAGGTGCAGGTTCAAATGAAGTCGGTCTAATCGTTACACATTTTTTTTTGTCATTACTTTTTACAGTCGCAAAAGCATTTCCTGCATAAATTGGTCTTACAAATGTATCAGGCGAATTAACTTTTATTACATCACTTACTTGAGAAGTGTCTAATTCAGCCGCAACTCTTGGCATAAAGTTTTTTCCAAAAGTATTTGCTGATGCAACAATATGATCATATTTATCTGCATTCTTAGTTACTAAAGGAGCTAAATTTTCTGGTAAATAGTTTTGATAATTAGGTGAGTCACAGAGTAAAACTTTTTTAACTAAAGGAACTGCAGCTACTTCTTTTGCAACACTTTCGCATCCACTGCCAGCAACCAATACATGTACCTCGGCATCGATTTTTAATGCAGCACTTATTGCATTTAAAGTAAATGGTTTGAGATTTTTATTATTATGTTCTGCTATTAATAGTACCGACATTAAATTACTTTCGCCTCATTTTTAAGTTTACTTACTAATTCTGCTACATTTGCAACTTTAATTCCTGCTTTCCTTTTTGGCGGCTCTTCTACTTTTAATTGCTGAACTCTATTTGAAATATCTACGCCTAAATCTTTAGCAGCCATTTGTTCAATTGGTTTCTTTTTAGCTTTCATAATATTTGGCAAAGAAGCATATCGAGGTTCATTAAGTCTTAAATCGCAAGTAACTACTGCTGGTAAATTTACTTCAACTGTTTCTAAACCTTCGTCAATTTCTCTTACTATCTCCATGCTTTTATCTTTTAAAGTTACTTTTGAAGAAAAAGTTGCTTGTGGCCAATTTAACATCGCAGCTAACATTTGGCCTGTTTGGTTGCAATCATCATCGATTGCTTGTTTGCCTAAAAAAACCATGTCAGGTTTTTCTTTTTCTACAACTTTTTTTAAAATTTTTGCAATACCTAAAGGCTCGATATAACTGTCTGCTTTAACATGAATTCCTCTATCGGCTCCAACTGCTAAAGCTTTACGAACTGTTTCTTGAGCTTTTTCTTCGCCAATTGTTATTGCGACAATTTCTTTTACTTTTCCAGTCTCTTTTAATTTAACAGACTCCTCAACAGCATTATCATCTGGTGGGTTTGTTGACATCTTAACGTTATCTGTATGAACACCAGAGCCATCTTCTTTAACTCTTATCTGAACGTTGTAATCAATAACTCTTTTAACAGCGACTAATATTTTCATTTGGTGCCTGTAGCTTTTATGTTTCCTGATATTGTCATGCTCATTTTTCCAGATTTATGCGATACTATTTTTGTAAAACCTTCTTTTGGGCAATATGTATAGCTATTATCATCAACCATTTTTCCATCTAATTTAGCTTTTGACCATCTAAATGTTAAGCATTTTTTTTCATTACCGATTTTTTTTATTGTGATAGTCTTCTTATAATCTCTGCTTTTATTATTATAAAAATAAGTCGATACAAATTCTCTTTTCTCACCCTCTTTCCAATTTCCTAGAGGAAATTTACAGCCATTTTTTATATAAATTAATCCTCTTTTTTCATATCTACTATCCATTACTCTTCCTAAACACTGACCGTTATTTGTTTTTGTAAATAATTGGATCTTTGAACCTCTTTTTCTCTCGTAAACTTGGTGTACTTCGCCAGTTCTTTTATTTTTCCAATCCACAGGACCAGTGACTTTGAGTTTACCGCTGTGTTGTCTTTCCTTTGCAGTAAATAATTCTAATGGAATAGATCTCTCGTTTGCAAAAGTTATTTTTGGTAAAGCCAATATTAGGCAGATTAATATTAACTTTTTCATTATGCTCTTAATAATTTATTTTCAGAGTCGTAAGGGGAGTCCTCGATAATAGAAACTTCATGCATCTTACCTAGAATGTCTATTTTGAGTTTTTGTCCAACTTTTGCATATTCAGGTTTGACCATTCCAAGAGCAATAGATTTTTTCAATCTAAAACCATAATCTCCTCCAGTCGCTCTTCCAATCACAGATCCGTTTTCATAAATAGGATTGTTACCTAATACATCAGCATCTGAAACTCCGTGAATTTCCATAGTTACCAATTTATTTGAAAAACCTTTTGCTCTCCATTGATCCAGTGCCGCACGTCCAATAAAATCTCCTTTATTAGGATGAATAAATCTATCTAAACCAGACTCGTATGGGGAGTATTCAATTGAAAGTTCTGTACCCACTAACTTGTAAGATTTTTCAACTCTCAAACTGTTCATGGCTCTTATACCATATGGTTTAAGATTAAATTCTTTGCCAGCTTCCATAAGTTTATCAAAAATATGATTTTGGTATTCAATTGGATGATGTAATTCCCAACCAAGTTCGCCAACAAAATTTACTCTCATAGCATTGCAAGGTGCTAAGCCAATATTAATATTTTGTGCACTCAGCCATTTAAATTTTTCATTTGAAAAATCTGTTTTAGATACTTTTTGCATTAGTTGTCTTGCTTTTGGGCCTGATACAACAAGCACTCCCATGCTATTAGTTAAGTTTTCATATTGTACCGTTCCGTCTATAGGCATCCATTTATGGATCCAATCATGATCTAATCTTTGGTATGCACCAGCTGATACTAAATAAAAACTATCTTCAGCTTCTCTCATAATTGTAAATTCAGAATGTACTCCACCTTTTGTATTAAGTGCGTGACATAAATTAATTCTACCAATTTTTTTAGGAAGTTTATTTGCAACAAGTTTGTCTAAAAACTCTTCAGCTCCCGGACCTTTTATTCTACATTTTCCAAATGCAGACATATCCAACAGCCCAACATTCTCTTTAACGTTTTTGCATTCTTTCTCGACACTTTTAAACCAGTTTGATCTTCTAAATGACCAATCGTCTTCTTGTTTCTCTCCATCGGTTGCAAAAAAGTTCGCTCTTTCCCATCCAAATTTTTGACCAAATACTGCCCCAAGTTTTTTTAAACGGTCATAGCAAGGCGCTTGTCTTAATGGTCGTCCAGCTTCTCTTTCTTCGTCTGGATAATGAATTGTAAATACATTTGCATAAGCCTCTTCATTTTTTTCCATCAAATAAGATTTTGTGACGTATGATCCAAATCTTCTTGGGTCTACACCAAGCATATCTATTGTTGGTTCTCCATCTATCATCCACTCGGCTAACTGCCAACCTGCGCCGCCTGCCGCAGTTATTCCAAAACTATGTCCATCATTGATCCAAAAGTTTTTAAGTCCCCATGCTGGTCCAACCAATGGACTTCCATCAGGTGTGTAGCAAATTGCGCCGTTATAAACTTTTTTAACTCCAACTTCGGCAAAAGCAGGTACTCTTTTAATTGCCCCTTCAATATGAGGTGCTAAACGATCTAAATCTTCCTGAAATAATTCATATTCACTATCTTTTGATGGACCATCTACATAACAACAAGGTGCACCTTTTTCATATGGACCCAAAATAAATCCACCCGCTTCTTCTCTCATATACCAAGAGTTATCACTATCTCTTAAAACTCCCATCTCTGGTTTATTTTCTTTTTTTCTTTTTTGTATCTCTGGATGAGGTTCGGTAACGATGTATTGGTGCTCAACAGGTATTGCCGGGATTTCAATACCAACCATTTGTCCTGTTTGTCTAGCGAAGTTTCCACTACAAGAGACTACGTGTTCACAAGAAATTGCGCCTTTATCTGTTTCAACAGTCCATCCATCTTTTTTTTGTTTAATTCCTGTAACTGTTGTGTTTCTATAAATTTCTGCTCCATGATTTCTTGCTCCAGTAGCTAACGCCTGAGTTAAGTCTGCAGGCTGAATGTATCCATCTTCCGGGTGTTGAATTGCACCAACCAAGCCTTCGATATTACATAAAGGCCAAATCTCTTTGACTTGTTCTGGTTTTAAAAATTTTACTTTTACTCCAATAGTTTTTGCTACACCTGCGTATTGGTGATACTCATCCATTCTGTCATTTGTTTGTGCTAAACGAATGTTTGATACAACGCTGAAACCAACTTTCTTTCCCGTTTCTTTTTCTAAAGATTTATATAATTGAACCGCATATCTATGAAGTTGTCCTACTGAATAACTCATATTAAAAAGAGGTAAAAGACCAGCAGCATGCCAAGTTGATCCAGATGTCAGTTCTTTTCTTTCAACTAAAACAACATCGGACCAGCCTTTTTTAGCTAAATGGTAGAGTGTACTAACCCCTACAGCACCACCACCCACAACGACTACTTTGGCTTTTGATTTCATTTTTTAAGAATATGACAACTATAATGATATTTAAACGATTAAAATAGACTATTTTGCCTTAGACCAGTTAGAATATCTGGGCTTGTTTGCGGGAAAGGCCTCTTCATTTTTCACATTTTTAATCTCTTTCAGGTGCAATACCCATTTAACTTTTGCAGCATCTTTTTGATCAATTAAGTTATTTTTGATAGAGGCAGATGTTTCTAATACTTCTTTCTCAACTATATCGATTTTTTTAACTATTTTATCTTTTTCACGTTTTAAAATATGTTCGATAGGATATTTGCCTGTTTGATTTTTTACACCGTAATTTATTCCAGTTGTAACAGTAGATTGAACTATTCTACCTTGAGATGCACCTGCCGCTGGTCCCAACATTGGAGCAAACGATGTTTGATAGCAACCCATAAGAAGAAATGTTGATAACATTAAAGGGATTATACGTATCATGTGTAACTGACTTAACACATGTTAAAATTTTTAAAAGTTAATCTTTGATGCTGTGAATAAAATGTTTTACGTGAAATGTAAACCTAAGGTTGATTCAAACTTTTAATTATTTTTCGCTTGTAGATTTTTTCCGTTTAGTTTTTTCTGCATTTTATTAACCCTGGTTTTTAACATTGCACAAAGGGACTCGTTCGTTTTACATGGGTTAATCTTAGCTTTAGTTTGTACGATCTTTTTATTTTGACTCTCGCTCAGGATGTGTTCGGTTGCAGATTTTCCAGTTTGTTTTTTTACCGCGTAATTTAAAGAGCTACTTACTGCCGATTCTCCAATTTTTCCTGAAGCTACTCCTGTTGCAGGACCAACCATAGTTAAAGAGTTGGAGTAACAACCAGTTAAAAATAATCCAAAAATTAACAAAATAAGTATTCTGTTCATCTCTTCCTCTCAAAAACGAATCAAACACAAAACTGTGGATAAATATACTTAAATTATGATTAAAAATACAACTGATAGTTTCTTTATTTTAGCTGTCTTTTCGGCTTTCCTTCAATACAAGATTCCAGGTTTTCCATCATTTGTTTAAAAAAAATTGAATAGTTTTCTGCGGTTACATAACCAAGGTGAGGTAACAGTAATGCATTTGGTAAAAATCTCAGTTTATGATCTTGAGGTAGTGGCTCAATATCATAAACATCTAGTCCGGCTCCAGCAATTAATTCATCCTCTAGAGCTTTAACCAAATCTTTTTCGTTAATTATTGGGCCCCTGGATGTATTAATTAAAAATGAGGACTTTTTCATTTGTTTAAATTCTTTCTCAGAAATTAAATTTTTATATCTATCTCCCAAGACTACATGTAATGAGATTATGTCTGATTGTTTAAATAACTCGTCTTTACTTATCGGTAATACGCCAAGTTTATTTGCATTTGATAGATCTAAATTTTCACTCCAAGCAACAACATGCATGCCAAAAGCTTTACCAATTTTTGCTACTTGAGATCCAATTTTTCCTAAACCAATTATACCTAAAATTTTACCTTTTAGTTCAAGGCCAATAGTAGTTTGCCAATATCCTTGAAACATATTGTCTACTTCTTGTTTCATGTTTCTTATTAAACCGAGTATTAAAGCCCAGGTTATTTCTGCGGTAGGATTAGAGTTAATGTCGGTGCCACAAACAATAATATTTCTTTTCTTTGCCTCTTCCAAATCTATAGCTTTATTTCTCATGCCACTTGTAATTATATATTTTAAATTTTTCAGACCAGACATTAATGATTTAGATATTTTTGTTCTTTCTCTCATTGCTAATATCACATCAAAATTTTCTAATTCTAGAATTGCTTCATCTTCGTTTTGAAAAGGATTTGTAAAAATTTTAAAAGAATACTTATTTTTGTACTTCTCTATATCAATAAATTCTTTAAAAACATTCTGATAATCGTCTAAAACAGCAACTTTGATCATTAGCTGAACCTTAAAGAATTATAAGGAGATAAATCTAAATTTGTTTTTTCATTTGCTAAAATCCCAGAAACAATTTTTCCTGTTATTGCTCCAAGAGTCCAACCAAGATGGTGATGGCCAAAAGCATAAATAATATTTTGGTTGTTTTTTGAGGGACCAATTACTGGTAAAAAATCTGGTAGAGTTGGTCTGAAACCTAACCATTCATCCTCGTGATCTCCAAGTTGAGGTAGAAGTTCTTTGGCACAATTTACAATATATTGAATTCTTTTTTTTGATATCGGATTTTCTAATCCACCTAACTCAACTGTGCCAACAGCTCTAAGCCCTTGGTTCATTGGTGTTAAACCAAAACCTCTATCAAGAAAAATAACAGGTCTACTTAATAAATTTTCCATACCTTTAAAATGAACATGATAACCTCTCTCTGTATCGAGTGGAATTTTTTCTCCTAATTGATCTGTGAATTTTTTTGAAAACGCACCGCAAGCGATAACTGATTTTTCAAACTCATAATCTTTTTCATCAGTTTTAATAATTGTTTTATTTGTACCTATTTGATTAACAGATTTGACATCTTGTTTAATAAATTTCCCTCCACGCTTTAAAAAAAGTTCAAAAATTTTTTTTGTTATACCCTGAGGATCTTTTGCGTGGTACGCATAATCATAAAAGCAACCTCCTGAAAAAACTGGTTTTAAATTGGGTTCAAGGTCTAGAATTTCTTTTGCGGTTAATATTTTTTGTTCAACACCTAAATCTTTTCTTATTTTAATCTCCATCTCTCTACTTTTGAGATTTTTATTTGTCCAAACATAAATTATACCCTTCTGTTCTACTAAATTAGTCATATCAATCTCTTGAAAAATTTCTTCGTAAGCATCCATTGAAAGACTCAAAATTTGATTCATGTATTTCGCAGTATGTAACATCGATTTTTGGTTACAATTTTTTAAATATTTTAGAATCCATGGAAGCATTTTTGGAATATAATTCCACTTAAGTGCTAAAGGTCCTGAAGAACTTAGAAGCATTTTGGGAACATCATATAAAATATCTGGTCTATTCAATTGTACAACAGCATAAGGTGAAAAGTGACCAGCATTCCCATATGAAGCCATTGAACCTGGGTCGTTTTTATCAAATATTGTGGCAGGAATATTTTTTTTGAGTAATTGAAGACCTGTACAAACTCCCTGGATACCCGCTCCAACAATTCCAACTGATGAACATGTTTTATCTGACATAAATCTAATTTAAATCAAAAACTTCATGATTTAACTGTGATAGATTGTACTGCTTTTATTTAGTTGCTAGCAACTATTTTAGGACGACCTTTTTTAGATTTTTCTTTTTCTTTTGAACCGCTTGTCTCTATTGTATCTAGTTTGAATTCATTTTGAGCTGCTTCCATACTTGTACTTTCAGTTTTCTTTAAATATCCGTTTATATCGGCGCCTTCCTCAGTTTTTAAAGACTCGCTAAACAAGATATCACCTTTAACAACTCCTGAACTACCAATCACTATTGATTTAGCTAAAATTTTTCCTTCAAGATGTCCATAAATTTCGATTTTGTCCGCCTCAACTGGTCCAATTATTGAACCTGTTTCTTTTATAATTAAATCATCTGCAAAAACTGGTCCTTTGATTAATCCAGCAATATCTATCGCTCCTGAAGTTCTTAGAGTTCCCTCTAAAGAGAAAGTTTCGCTTACTTGCGATCTACCGGTGTCATTTAAAGGTCTTACTGTATCTTTTTTCTTTGATCCAAACATTTTATATTTTATCCAATTTCAGCAAATTATTATTTAAAAAGCAACTAATTTATTGATTGATCTTTATGAATTTTACAACTCATGGCTATCCCTAAACCTAGCATCATGGCCATCATTGAAGAACCTCCATAAGATAATATAGGTAAAGGTGCGCCCACAATGGGTATTAAACCTAGAACCATACACATATTCACAGCTACATAGATAAAAAAGGCTGTAGCGAAACTGTAGCAATAAAGTTTTGAAAAAGTATCTCTAACCATATTTCCAATTGAAACGATCCTCATGGTCATTACTACATATAGTGCTAAAACTATTGAGGAACCAAAAAAACCAAACTCTTCGGAAAACAAAGTGAATATAAAATCAGTATGTTTTTCGGGTAAGTAATCGAGATAACTTTGAGACCCATTAAGGAAACCTTTTCCGAAAAAACCGCCTGATCCTATTGCAATCTTAGATTGTGTAATTTGGTAGCCCGCACCTAATGGATCTCTGCTCGGATCTAAAAAAGTTAAAATTCTCGATTTTTGATAAGGTTTGAGAAAAGAAATCGCTATTGGAGTTAATGAAACCAAAATTAAACCAAAGTAAGTAAAATATTTCATTTTAACCCCTGCTAACCAAATGACAATGAAACCACCAACACCAATCAGAAAAGCAGTTCCAAGATCTGGTTGGGTTACTACTAATATAAATGGTATTATTAAAGCAACAAGAGGTTTAAATAGAAATGTAATTCTATTTACATCTCCTGCTGAAATTCTGTGATAATAATTAGCTAAAAATAATATCAAACCAATTTTCATTAATTCTGAGGGCTGTAAGTTTAAAAAATACAAATCTAACCATCTTTGTGAGCCCGAAGATGTTAGACCGAAATATTTTACAAATATTAATAGAATTAGAATAAAAATATATATGGGAATGCTAGTAGAATACCAAAAACTTGTTTTAAAAAATGAAGCAACAAAAAAAAGGAAGAAAAATACAAAAAATCTTACAATGTGGCTTTTTGTGTGATAAGCAAACTCGCCGCCATCAGTAGAGTACATGGCAAAAAAACTAATTAAACCCAAAAATAAAATACAACTCAGCAAAACAAAGTCCATTGCAAGAAATTTGTCTTTGAAATTTAAGTGTGATTGAATACTTCCCTGCTTAAACATTAAGCTATCTCCCCATTAGTCTGCGCCTCTCTTAAAGGATGTCTTTCCAAAACTTTCTTAATAACTTTTTTGGCAATCGGGGCTGCACTTTTACTACCAGAACCACCATGCTCAATAACTACGCTGATCGCATACCTTGGATCCTTGTAAGGAGCAAATGCTACAAACAAAGCATGATCTCTATCTTCATAAGGCAAATCCTCATTTTTGATTTCAAGCTCTCTTTGCCTAGCTGTAAATCTTTTTACTTGTGATGTTCCGGTTTTTCCAGCAAAAATAAAACCTTTTTTTGTCAATCTTGATCCATAAGAAGTTCCACCTGGCTCATTTGTGGCACCGTACAAGGCGTCAATTACAAATTTTATATTTTCCGGGTTTCTAAACAAACTTTTGTATTTAAATTTTGAAATAAAATCATAAAGACTAACAACATCGTCGGCAAATAATTTTCTATCTTCAATAAATTGATTTAGGTCACTAAATTTTTTACTTTCATCATCATTTAAGATAATTCTTGGTTTTATTTTATATCCACCATTTGCAATTTGAGCCGTCATTAAACATAGTTGCATTGGTGATGATTGCCAATATCCTTGCCCTATACCTGCGTGTAATGTTTCTCCAAGATACCAATTTTTACCAATATACTTTTTCTTCCAAGATGTATTTGGCACAATTCCAGTTCTTTCCTCTATAAATCCATCTAAAACTTTTTCACCTAAACCAAATTTTCTTGCAGTTTCGGACAACCGATCTATACCTAGTTTTCTTGCTACTTCATAAAAATATACGTCACATGATTGTTTAAGACCTTCTCTCATATCCATATAACCGTGTCCTTTTTTTTTCCAACAGTGAAATTTTTCACCGTAAAGCTCGATAGAACCGCTGCAACGAATTACAGTTTTTGGATTAAAAACATCATTTTCTAATGCACTTATTACAGCTAAACTTTTTATTGTTGATCCAGGTGGGTAAAGTCCAGCTATAGATTTATTAATGAGAGGTTTGTCTCTGTGTTTGATTAGTTTGTTCCAACTTTCAGTGTTTATTCCATGAACAAATTGGTTTGGATCAAAAACAGGAGATGAAACCATTGCAACAATATCTCCTTTATAAATATCCATAACACAAACTGATCCAGATTTATCTTTAAGTAAATTAGATGCCAGTTCTTGAACTTCTTGGTCTAAAGTTGTTTTAAAATTTTGGCCAGCTTTTCCAGGATTTATAGAAATTTCTTTAATTCTTTTTCCATAGGCGTTTACCTCGTATCTTTTGTAACCAACATCACCTAAAACTTGAAGGTCCAATTTGCTTTCTAATCCTGTTTTACCTACTCTTGTACTTGTAGTAATTTTATCTTTTAAGTATGCTTTATTTTGTAAATCTTTTTTACTTGCTTTAGAGACATATCCAATCACATGTGCAGAAGATGGCTCGGTGTAAAGTCTTGCAACTGATACTATTGGCTCTGCACCCTGTAACTCATGCAAGAATAAATTTATTCTTGAGAATTCTGACCATGTGAGATTGTCAGATATCACTACAGGATCCCAGGGTTTTTGTGATGTTATTTTTCTTCTTATTTTAAAAACCTTTTTGTCTGTTAAATTCAAAATATTCTTTAATCTAAAAAGCAAAGTTTCTATATTTTCTGAATTTTCTGGAATAATATGCAATTGGTAAACTTGTTTATTCGAAGCTATTTGTTTTCCATAATAATCATTTATTGTTCCTCTTGGTGGTGAAAATTTCCACTCTCTAAATCTATTTTTATCAGATAAAGTTTTGTACTTTTTGCTCTCGTTAATTTGTAGTGATACTAGTCTTCCAAGAATGCCAAATACGACAACAGCCTTTGCTGCTGAAATTATAAACATTCTTCTGCCTATTAGTTTTGATTTACTTTCGCCAGTTGAATTAATCATAAACCCTCAAAGAAATACCTCTTTTATATAATTCAAAAATCCCCCAAAAGGCAGGGTATAATACAAATGTAAATAAAGAGTTATAGAAAAAATCAATATAACTTACTCCAACATCAGAAAAATTTTTAATTAAAATGAAAGTTATGAAATTGCCTCCCATTATCGCAATTACAAAAGTAAACCAGTCAGATATTAGAGTGCTTCTTACCGTTGCTGTCCTTATATATGCGGCTACGAGGGATACAAATAAGTAAGAAAGTGCGCTTGTTCCAAGATTTAAGCTCAACACTACATCATTTATTAATCCACATAAAAATATAAACCCATATCCGAGAATAGATGGATCCCTTAAAACCCAATAATAAATTATTATAAATTGAAGATTAAAAGAAAAAATTTTCCAGTAATAAAACTGGGTTTGAAATTCTGAAATACTAACATAAATAAGTATAATCAATGGTAAAGACCTTAATAAAGCATCTTTAAAGCCTTTTACATTTATAGCCATTTACTTTGCCTCTTCATCATTTGATTTGTCTAAAACAACGTTAACATAAAGTATCTGCGTCGGATCGCTAAAAAGTTTAACTCTGATCCTGTCTTCATCACTTTCATCATCTTCGTCTCTTATAATTTTTCCTATTGAAATTCCTGGAAACAAAACCCCATCTTTGCCAGATGTATAAACTGTAAGATTATCTACGTTTTGAAAACCATCAGGAAGATATTCTAATGTAGGGTTTTTTTGCCCTATACCAGAAAGAATAGCTTGTTCTCCTGATGGAGAAATTACTGCAGGAATTTTGCTATTGAGATCATTTAGTAATAAAATTCTTGATGAAATATAATTAACTTCTACAATTCTTCCAACCAAATTTCCTTTGCTCAATACTGGCATTCCAAGTTTTATTCCAACATTTGAGCCTTTGTTAATTACAACAGAATTTAAGTACGGACTGTCTTTGTCTAACATTATTTTTGCACCAATTGTTGAATAGGCAGTTGTTTTGTCTAAGTCTAAGACCTCTTGTAACTTATTATTTTCTGTTTGAAGATAAAGAGTATCAAATCTATCTTTTTCGAGTACCTCGATTTTCTTTTTTAATTCCTCATTTTCTTTATAAATATTTAAATGTGTTGATAAAAAATTTTTTGAGGCAGATGCAAATGATATTGGTGAGGAAGATATGGCAGATAAACGATATACCCCATCATTTATGACTCCTCGCAAGACTTTAATAGGTTTAAGTTCTAAATTGTCTAAAGCAAAAATTAAAATAGAAGCTAATATTAATACGAAAAGAGAAAATTTTTGTTTTGCTCCTCTCTGCAATAAAGCAGAGCGAATAGCTATTCCAAAATCATCTCTGCTTGTTGCCATTGCCTAAATATCAATAAATTAATACTCCGATAGCATTGTTGAGAATAATTCCTCTTGTTCCAATGCCTTTCCAGTTCCTACAGCTACACAAGATAATGGATCATCCGCTATCTGAACGGGTAAACCAGTTTCTTTTGATATAAGTTTGTCGATATTTTTAAGTAAAGCTCCTCCGCCTGTAAGTATTAAACCCATATCAACTAGGTCAGCTGAAAGCTCTGGTGGAGTATTCTCTAATGCAGTTTTTATACCAGACATCATTACATCTAAAGTTGGTTTAAGTGCTGCAGCTGTGTCTTCCTCTCTTAATGTTATTTCTCTTGGTGTTCCTGATCTAAGGTCTCTACCTTTCATAAGATATGTATTTCCAGCAGTTGCTATAGCTGTACCAATTTCTTTTTTAATTTTTTCAGCACTGGCTTCTCCAATTAATAAATTAAACTTTTGTCTCATGTAGGCAATGATAGCCTGATCCATCGCATCTCCAGCAACTCTTAAAGATTGTGAATAAACTACTCCACCTAAAGACATAACGGCTATCTCAGTAGTCCCTCCGCCGATGTCTACAACCATTGAACCTGTAGCTTCCGAAATTGGAAGACCTGCACCAATCGCTGCAGCTATTGGTTCCTCGATTAATTGAACTTTTCTAGCACCTGCTGCAAGTGCAGAGTCTTGAATAGCTTTTCTCTCAACAGGTGTTGATCCTGTTGGTACACAAACTAAAATTCTAGGGTTAGCAAAAGCATTTTTTTTATGAACTTTTTTAATAAAATGTTTTATCATTTCCTCTGTAACCACGAAGTCTGCTATAACTCCGTCTTTTAGCGGCCTTACAGCTGAAATATTGCCGGGTGTTCTTCCAAGCATTGTTTTAGCCTCATCACCAACTGCTAAAACTGATTTTTTTCCTTTTTCTTCTATAATAGCAACAACTGAGGGTTCATTTAACACCACTCCTTTTCCCTTTACCACTACAAGTGTGTTAGCTGTACCCAAATCGATGGCCATATCTTGAGACCACATTTTAGAAATTTTATTTAACCCAAACATTTATTTATATACCTTTCATTCTTTCTTGCTCAAACTCTTCAGGAGCAGTTTTTTCTCTTTTAATAATCATCTTATTTAATGCATTTAAATAAGCATTGGCAGAAGCAACAAGAGTATCTGTGTCGGCAGCTTGACCAACAGTTGTTTTGCCTTTCTCTTCAATCCTTACACTCACAGTTGCTTGAGCGTCAGTTCCTTCAGTTACAGCATGAACTTGGTATAATTGTAGTTTTACATCATGCGGATATAATTTTTTAATACATTTAAAAATTGCATCAACTGGACCATCTCCTGTTTCGTTAGCTTTTTTAAGCTCACCATAAACTTCAAGTGTCATCTCTGCTTTTTGAGGTTCTCCAGTTCCTGCAAATACTTTCAAAGATTTTAAATTAATTACATTGCTTTCTTTAATTAAACTATCATCTACTAACGCAATAATGTCTTCATCATAAACATGTTTTTTTTTGTCAGCTAAAATTTTGAACTTTCCAAATGCAGTTTGAATTACATCATCAGTTACCCCTGCATATCCAAGATCACTTAATTTATCTTTAAAGGCATGTCTTCCCGAGTGTTTTCCCATTACTAGAGAAGTTTTTTTAACTCCCACACTTTCGGGTGTCATTATCTCATATGTGTTTCTATTTTTAAGCATTCCATCCTGGTGGATACCTGACTCATGAGCAAAAGCATTTTTTCCTACGATAGCTTTATTGAATTGAACTGGAAATCCAGTAGCATTTGAAACAGTTTTAGATGCTTTGCTTATTAATTTTGTATTTATTCCAGTTTTGAATGGCATTAAGTCACTTCTAGTTTTCATCGCCATAACAATTTCCTCTAATGCTGCATTTCCTGCTCTTTCACCAATACCATTTATTGTGCATTCAACTTGTCTTGCACCAGCGGAAACTCCTGCAAGTGAATTTGCTACTGCTAGGCCTAAATCGTTGTGGCAATGAACCGATAAAATTGCTTTATCAATATTTGGAACTTTGTTTGTTAAAGTTTCAATAATCTTTTTAAACTCTGAAGGAACTGTGTAACCAACTGTATCAGGTATATTTATTGTTTTAGCACCACATTTAATTGCTAGCTCGACTGTCTTGCACATAAAATCCATGTCAGTTCTTGTACCATCCTCGCAAGACCACTCTACATCGTCTGTAAATTTTCTAGCATAAGTAACATGTTCTTTAATTGAATCAATTACTTGTTCAGGTGTTTTATTCAATTTGTGTTTCATGTGAAGTGAACTTGTTGAAATAAAAGTGTGTATTCTAAATCTTTTGGCAGATTTTAATGCTTCGTGACAAGCATCAATATCTTTTTTTGTATGTCTTGCAAGACCAGCGGGAACTGATTTTTTTAAAATTTTACTTATAGCTGTAACAGCTTCAAAATCTCCTGGAGATGCGATTGGGAAACCAGCCTCTATAACATCAATACCAAGTTCATCAAATACTCTGGATATTTGAATTTTTTCCTCAAGACTCATTGATGCGCCAGGAGATTGTTCGCCATCTCGCATGGTCGTATCAAATATTATAATTCTGTTTTTATCTTCCATTTTGTATATTTTTTGATGATAAATATAATACAATTAATACGTTAATTTGCAAAATATTTATTAAGAAATTTAGAAATTTTGGCCAGATTGGGTTAATTCTTGGCTTTGTCTACCAATTTATTTTTTCCAATCCAAGGCATTAGATCTCGAAGTTTTTTTCCAACCTTTTCAATAGGGTGTTTTGCCAGTTCCTCTCTCATTTTTAAAAAGTTTTTCTGACCACCTTTACACTCATCCATCCATTGTTTTGTGAATTTGCCTGATTGAATATCTTTTAAAACTTCTTTCATTTTCTCTTTGGTTTTTGAGTCAACAATTTTTCTACCTGAAACATATTCCCCATACTCTGCTGTGTTTGATATTGAATAATTCATATTTGCAATTCCACCTTCATAAATAAGATCTACAATTAATTTGACTTCATGTAGAGTTTCAAAATAAGCCATTTCAGGTGGATAACCAGCTTCTGTTAGAGTTTCAAAACCATTTTTAATTAGCTCTACTAATCCACCACATAAAACTGTTTGTTCACCAAATAAATCTGTTTCGCATTCATCTTTAAATGTTGTCTCTATAATTCCTGATCTTCCACCACCAACTGCACAAGCATAGGACATTGCTAGATCTCTAGCTTTGCCTGAACTATCTTTGTGAACCGCCATAAGACATGGAACTCCTCCGCCTCTTTGATATTCACTTCTAACTAGATGTCCTGGTCCTTTAGGTGCAACCATAAAAACATCTAAGTCTTTTCTAGAATTAATTAAATTAAAATGAATATTTAAACCATGAGCAAAAGCCAAACTTGTTCCCTCCCTCATTCTTTGTTCAATATGATTTTTATAGATAGAAGCTTGAAGTTCATCAGGTGTAAGTAACATAACAACATCTGCCCACTCCGCAGCATCTGATAAGCTCATTACCTTAAGTCCTTCGCTTTCAGCTTTTTTTATACTTGATGATCCCTCTCGAAGAGCGACAACAACATTTTTTACACCACTATCTTTTAAATTAAGTGCGTGTGCATGTCCCTGGCTACCATATCCAAAAATTGCAACTTTTTTATCTTTGATTAAATTTGTGTCCGCATCTTTTTCATAAAACATTTTCATTTTTAAATTCCTTCTACTATTTAAATATTTCAGAGCCTCTGGTCATTGCAACAGCACCTGTTCTCGAGGTACTTACTAATCCAAGCGGGCTAAGTGTCTCGATTAGTTTATCAATCTCTCTTCTTAAAGCAGTTACTTGGATAACAAAAGAGTTTTTTGATTTGTCTAATACAAAAGAGTTGTATTTTTTACAAGCTTTTTGGGCTTTTTCTCTATTTTTTTTGGATGAAACGACTTTAAATAATGCTAACTCTTTAAACAAAATATTTGGATCATTCCTTTTAAAATCTGCAACTTTATGAACTGGTATAAGTTTTTTTAATTGGAGTTTAATTTGTTCTATTACAGATGGAGAACCTGATGTTACGATTGTAATTCTTGAGATATGTTTTTTCCTATCAACTTCGGCTACTGCAAGTGACTCAATATTGTAACCTCTACCTGAGAATAATCCAACTACTCTTGCTAAAACACCTGCTTCATTATCAACCCAAACAACAATTATATGATGCTCGGATTTTCCAAGTTTACCAGGTTCGCTGTAAGCTGATTTAGATTTAGCCATTATACTAAAGTCTTACCTTCGTCTGATACTTCTTCTTTTTCATCTTCAGGACCAAGTAACATTTGATTATGAGGTTTTCCAGAAGGTATCATCGGAAAACAATTCTCAGCTGGATCAACTCTACAGTCAAATATAACTGGTTCTTTTGTATTAATCATTTCATTTATTTTTTCGTCTAGCTCCTCTGGTTTTGTTGCTTGAATTCCCACACAACCGTATGCTTCAGCTAATTTAACAAAATCTGGTAAAGCTTCAGTATAACTTTCGGAATAATTTTTTTCATGTAAAAGTTCCTGCCACTGTCTAACCATCCCCATGTACTGATTGTTTAAAATAAATATTTTAATCGGTAGTTTGTATTGTACAGCAGTAGACATTTCTTGCATGGTCATCAAAACAGATGCTTCCCCAGCGATATCGATAACAAGTTTATCTGGGTGAGCAATTTGAACACCTACTGCAGCTGGTAAGCCGTATCCCATTGTGCCAAGTCCACCTGAAGTCATCCATCTATTTGGTTTGTTAAATTTATAATGCTGAGCAGCCCACATTTGGTGCTGGCCTACCTCAGTTGTAATGTAAGTATCTTGGTTTTTTGATAACTCGTAAAGTCTTTGCACCGCATACTGTGGTTTAATAACTTCTTTGCTATTTTTAAAGCTTAAAGATTTTTTTTGTCTCCACTTATCTATGTCCTTCCACCATTTTGAAATATTTTGTTTGTTAGAGTTTAAAAAATCTTTATGTTTATCTTTTATTCTCTTGTTTAAAGCTTTTAGAAAGCTACCAACATCACTCACAACTGCTAAATCTACTTTGATATTTTTCCCAATCGATGATGGATCAATATCCACATGAATTTTTTTTGACTTTGGTGAAAACTCATCTACTTTTCCGGTTATTCTATCATCAAACCTTGCTCCAATATTTATCATTAGATCACAACTGTACATGGAGTTGTTCGCCTCATATGTTCCGTGCATTCCTAGCATTCCTAAAAACAAAGGATCGTCACCTGGATAAGCTCCAAGACCTTGCAAAGTAGATGTTATTGGAAAACCAGTTAATGAAACAAGTTCCCTTAACGATTTACTTGCATCTGGGCCTGAATTAATTACTCCACCCCCGGTATAAAAAATTGGTTTTGAAGACTTTTTCATCAAATTAATAACATTATCTAAATCACTTGAGCTTATTTTTCCATTCGGACTTGATTTGCCATTTAATTTTTTCTTATTTGAACTTTTTAAAATAAAATTTGTTTTTTTAAATTGAATATCTTTTGGTATATCTACAAGAACTGGTCCAGGTCTACCAGTTGTTGCAACTTTAAATGCTAAATCCATTATTTTTGCCAAATCGTTTACATCTTTAACCAACCAATTATGTTTTGTACAAGGTCTAGTAATTCCAGTCGTATCACATTCTTGAAATGCATCTGTTCCGATTAAATGAGTTGGGACTTGACCACTTATGCAAACTAATGGAACTGAGTCCATATAAGCATCTGTAAGAGCAGTTACAGCGTTTGTAGCTCCAGGCCCAGAAGTAACTAATAAAACTCCTGGCTTTCCAGATGAACGTGCGTATCCCTCTGCTGCATGCCCTGCGCCTTGTTCGTGTCGAGCTAAAATATGTTTTATTGTTTTATGGTTTTTTAACTCATCATAAATAGGAAGTACTGCACCACCAGGGTAGCCAAATATATGCTCTACTTTATGATGTTCTAAAACTTTAAAAACGATTTCTGCACCTGAAAATAATTTACCCATAAATGTAATCTATCTTAGGTAAATTTTGCGTCAAGTTTTAGATAAATAACTTAGAATTTTTTTTCTTAAATCAAGATAATTAGTATCTCTAAATTGCTTCCAATCCTTCATCTGGCCTCTTTGCCAGGTATACTGCCTCTTGGCATATTGACGAGTTCTTATTAGCACCCTGTCTTTACATTCATTTAAACTAATTTTTTTTAATAGATATGACAAGATTTCTGAAATACCAATTGTCGTATGTACCGAGAAATAAAATGCTGGTGTATAAACATTGTCTCTATAATTACGTACTTCTTCCAAAGCTCCTTTTTTTAACATTTCATTAAATCTTTTTTTTATTTTTTTTTCTAAAAAATCTTTGGGCGGTAAAAGACACAATTTAACAAAATCCTCTGATTTAAAATATTTTTTGTTTTCTTTATTCTGCCATTCCTTTAAGGTCAAACCAGTTCCCTCATAAACTGAAATAGCTCTTGAAACTCTTTGTGTATCATTTCTATCAATTCCTTGAAATATTGTTGGATTTCTTTTTTCGTACTCATTTTCAATCATTCTTCTTTCCAATGGAATTAAATGTGAAAAATTCTTTTTTTCTACTTTTGGTATTTCAACAAGACCTTCGGTAAGGGCTCTAAAATATAATCCAGTTCCACCTACAACTACCGGAACTCTTTTTCTTTTTTGAATTTCTTTAATTTTTTTTGATACTAATTTGTACCATTCACCCACAGAGAATGATTTTTTGGCTGACAAAAATCCATAAAAATGATGTTTGATAGTGCTCTTGTTAGGTCTTGCAGATAAAATTTTAATTTCTTTATAAACCTGCATACTATCTGCGTTTAAAATTTCACCATTAAGTTTTTTGGCTATATCTATAGCAAGTTTAGATTTTCCAGATGCAGTAGGACCAAATAAAAGTATAATTTTTTTTGACAAACTATTGTTTTTTAAATTCTTCTGCTGACTCCATTCTGCCTAAAGTCAATTTTAAAGTAATTGTTTTTTTATCTCTCCAAACTTTTAGTGCAACACGTTTATTTGGTGGTGTATTTGCTACTACCTTTGGAAGGTTACGCATTGTTTTAATTTTTTGGCCATCAAATTCTAGAACTATGTCTCCACTTTTCATGCCCCCTTTTTCAGCAGGACTTCCTTGGGAGACTCCACCAATAAATGCACCTCTTGGATCACCAAGATTTGCGACTGAGGCCATTTCTTTTGTAACTTCTTGAATTCTAACTCCTAGCCAACCTCTTTTTGTTTCACCAAATTTTATTAATTGGTCAATGATTGTTGATGCATAGTTTGCGGGTATAGCAAAACCAATTCCACTGCTTGCTCCTGATGGACTTATGATTGCAGTATTTATTCCAATTACATCTCCATCTAGATTAAACAGAGGTCCGCCAGAATTACCTTGGTTGATTGATGCGTCCGTTTGAATAAAATCATCATATCTTGTTAAATTTATATCCCTGTTTCTTGCAGATATTATTCCAGACGTAACTGTTCCTCCTAATCCAAAAGGATTTCCAATAGCAACTACCCAATCACCAACTCTTGATTTATCTGAATTTCCAAACTCTACTATTTTAAAAGTATCTGAAGTTTCAATTTTTAATACCGCTATATCAGAATAAGGGTCGGCTCCTACTACCTTGGCTTGATATTCTTTGTTATTAACTCTAACTATAATATCCTCTGCGTTTGCAATAACATGATTATTAGTAATCACAGTTCCGTCTTTTTTAATTATAAATCCTGATCCAAGAGAAGTAGCTTTCCTCTCAGTAGGTTTATCAAATTCTTTAAACATTTCACCAAATGGTGAACCTGGAGGAAATTGAAAAGGAAATGGATTTGCTTGAGTTTTTATTGTTTGAGTTGTTGAAATATTAACTACTGATGGCATTAGTTCATCTGCTAAATCTGCAAACGATGAGGGAGGATTTTTTGTATGTCCTTCAATATTAAATATAAAATAGAAAAATACAAACCAGATATAGAATTTTTTATAACTTAACTTCATTATTTTTTTATATACCAAATTATAATAAATCCTATTATTGCAAATACAAAACCAAATTTTCTTAAAGTGACTGTCGATATATTCTGTATTAATTTGGACATATTAATGATTTTATTTGGAAAAACTGCGCATAAAATACCCTCGATTAGCAAAACTAAGCCAATAGCAATAATGAATTCCTTCATGCCGTGACTATTGTTTTTTACTTTTTATAACTCCAGTATTTCCAAAAAATTTAAAGAAATCGCTATCTGGTGATAAAATTAGAGATGTGTCACCACCGATTAGCGCTTTTTCGTATGATTGCATAGCTCGGTAAAATCCAAAAAACTCTGGATCTTTTCCAAAAGCCTGCGCAAAAATTCTATTTCTTGTACCATCTCCTTCACCTTTCATGATCTCTGACTGCTTGTTAGCATTTGCCAGAATTACGGTAACTTCTTTGTCGGCAGTTGAAGTTATTTTTGCGGCCATCTCAGCTCCTTGAGCTCTGAATTCTTTTGCCTCTCTTTGTCTTTCTGTCTGCATTCGTGCGTAAATTGCTTCACTGTTAGCAGGTGGTAAATCAGCCCTCTTTATTCTTACATCAACAATAGTAATTCCAAAATTTTGGGCTTCTGTATTTACATCGTTTTGAATTGTTCCCATGTGGACCGCTCTATCAGTTGATAAGAGTGTTGCTAGTTCTTGGGTACCTAACACACTTCTAATTCTTGAATTTATTATCGTGGCTAGTCTCGATCTTGCCACTCTTTCATTTCCAACCGATATATAGAATTTTAACGGGTCAACAATTTTAAATCTAGCAAAAGCATCAACGATTAATCTTTTTTGGTCTGCTGCAATTACTTCTTCCGGTGGATTGTCTAAGTTTAATACTCTACGATCTAAATATACTACGTTTTGTATGAAAGGAATTTTATAATTTAATCCTGGTTTTGTAATTATTTTTTTTGGGTCACCAAATTGTAAAACAATTGCTTGGTTAATTTCTTGAACTACAAATAAAGCTTGATAAGCTACAACGCCCAAAACAACTAATGCACCTATTAAAATTTTTTTCATTGTTGTGCTTTCTTCTTAATTTCAGGAAGTGGTAAATAAGGAACTACCCCTGAACCCGAGTTTTTATCAATTATAACTTTATCAATATCAGCTAAAACTTTTTCCATTGTTTCTAAATACATTCTTTCTTGAGTTACTTGTTTCGCGTCTTTATACTCATTATATATAGCTATAAATCTACTAGCTTCACCCTCTGCTTTTGCAACAACTTCTTTTTTGTAGGCTTCCGCTTGTTGCAGAATTTTTTCAGCTTCCCCTCGAGCTCTCGGTATTACATCGTTAGCATATGCTTCTGCCTCATTCTTTGATCTTTCTCTGTCAGCTCTTGCTGCTTGAACATCTCTAAAAGCATCAATTACTTGATCAGGTGGATCTGCTTTTTGTGTTTGTACTTGTGTAACTTGAATTCCTGAACCATATTCATCTAAAATTCCTTGTGTAATTTCTTGTACCTCAGTTTCTATTTTTGATCTTCCTTCGGTTAAAATTGATTGAATTTGGCTTTTCGCAATGACTTCTCTCATGGCTGTTTCTGAGGCTGCTTTTACTGTCTCTAATGGACTTTGAATATTAAAGAGAAATTTTCCTGCATCTTTTATTACCCAAAAAACTGAATAGTCTATGTCTACAATATTTTCATCACCTGTTAACATTAAACTTTCTTCTGAAACATCTCCTACACCTGATGATCTTCCGCTATCACTTTCTGATCTAAAACCTACATCTATACGATTTACTTTTGTTACTTTGGGTGTGAGAACTCTCTCAATAGGATATGGTATATGATAATTTAAACCAGGTTGAGTTGTTGTTACAAATTTTCCAAATCTTAAAACTACACCTTGTTCGTCTGGCAATACTCGATAAAGACCGCTTAGAGCCCATAGTACTAATAAAACTATAATTCCTAAATAAATTGGTTTGTTGCCTCCTTTTCCACCTGGAAAAATTCTGCCAACTGAACCTTGTGCTTTTCTAATTAAATCGTCAATATTAGGTGGTTGTCGTCTTTGTCCTGATCCATTTCCGTCACCTCTACCCTGTCCACCACCGCCTGGAGGTGATCCCCATGGTGAGTCATTTTTAAATATATTATCCTCTTTCGACATGACACTTTATATAGTGACTTTTTGAATAAAAACAAGTTATGATGAAGCGATATAATGTCTGAAATCAAAGCTGAAACTAACAAAAACCCCAAAGAAAAACCTGCTCCGAAAGAATTCAAAAAAAACCCAATAAAAGGCACCAATTTTACAATAATGGTCTCTAGTGCTAAAGGCGGGGTTGGTAAATCAACTTTTGCAATAAATTTAACTTTTGCACTTCAAAAATTAGGTAAAAAAGTTGGCTTACTAGATGCCGACATTTATGGTCCATCTCTTCCAAAAGTTATAGGTCTTAATGAAAAACCAAAGAGTGACGGAAAATTGTTATTCCCATTACAAAAATATGGAGCACAATTTATGTCTTTAGGTTTTTTAGTTGATGAGAAAACTCCAATGATTTGGAGAGGTCCTATGGTTATAAGTGCTATCAAAACTTTAACTGAAAAAGTAGCTTGGAAAGATTTAGATTTTTTAATTATTGATATGCCTCCAGGAACTGGAGATACGCAGCTTACTTTCGCACAAGATATCAAAGTTGACGGATCAATTATTGTTTCAACGCCCCAAGAGCTAGCTTTAATGGATGTACAAAGGGGTATTCAAATGTTCGATAAAACTAAAATAAAAATTCTTGGTTTAGTAGATAACATGAGTTTTTTTAAAGGTGATGATGGAAAAAAATACAATATATTTGGAGAAGGTGGGGTTGAAAAAACTGCAAAACAATTTGACAAAAAATTTCTTGGTCAAATACCTATAAGCACACAACTTAGAGAATCTGCTGATCTTGGTTTACCATTGACCTATAAAGAGCCAAATCATGAAATATCTAAAATATTTTTAGAGATTGCCAAAAAAGTTATGCAAGATGTTGGGTAAAACCAAATGATTGCATCAACTCGTTCCATTCTCTTTTTGATAAGCCTGAGCTGTTGATATCACACTTTTCACCTTTAATCATTTTTTGAATTACTATTTTACCTTTTGCTGAAATCTCCATTCCTCCAACTCTGTAATCAATAAAAGCATCATAAGTTATGGGTACCCACTTTTTTACCGTATTTAACATTGTGCTTGCGTACTCTCTAATTTCAAATTGCGCATGACTATCTGCCCTTAAGGCTAAAAAATTTAGAAGATTTAATAAATCAGTTTTCCAATACCATTGGGTATAAGAATTAAGTGTTAAATTCATTCTGGCTAATTCCCTCGCTAAACCTTTTTTATTATCATCAATTATACTTCCATCATATTTCTCATTAAGCATTTCTTCGTAGTGTTTATAATTTCTTTCAGCATCTTCCTTTAATATTTTTAAAATACTATCAGCTTGTGTTCCGTTTATTAAATCACCTCTACCTTGTCTATTATTTGTAGATTGGGCAGCTAGATTTTCTTTTGAAGGAACGTAAAACTCTTTATCCATAATAGAATATCTTGCAGAATATTCGTTCACATTTGCTGTTCTATGTCTAATCCATTGTCTGGCGATAAAAATTGGAAGTTTAATATGATATTTAATTTCACACATTTCAAAGGGGGTGCTATGTCGATGTCTCATTAAATATTTTATCAAACCATTGTCTGTTGAAACTTTTTTTGTGCCTTTCCCGTATGAAACTCTTGCAGATTGAACTATAGAAGTGTCATCCCCCATATAATCTACTACTCTCACAAAACCATGGTCTAAGACTGGCATTGCTTCATAAAGAATTTTTTCTAGTTCAGGAGAAGTCACCCTTTTAGTAACATTCTTTTGTGATTGTTGTTCTAAAATTTCGCTTTTTTGCTCTTTTGTGAGTTTCATTTAAATTATTTATTGAATCTTTATTTTTTGATTTTATATTATATCTGTTGGTTTTCCAACTATGACGATAAACGAGTTTCGTAATAAACATTGCGGACGTGGGGGCAGTACCCACCACCTCCACCATTTACAACTTATGGGGGTGAATCAGAATCGACGAGTGTCTAAAGGCTATTCTTTCGTTCGAGATGGTTCCGACGTAACGGGCTAATTATAAATGCAAATAATAAATTTGCACTTGCTGCTTAATTAACTTGTTAATTAAGTAAACGGGGTCCGGGGCACCTGGCAACAGAACGCCCCTTTAAATCTCTGATTCTTCTTTAATACCAACAATTAAAAATTTTGTGACGCACTATGGACGCACTGAGATAGGAAATTTAGTGAATTGTTTTATCTCGACTATTTTGATCTTCTTTAAAATTATAAACGTCTAGTTCGACCCACTCAATTTCAGAGTTTATTGTATCTTTTGTAATTGTTTTTTTCGTATACAGGATTTTTTCTTCTTTTTCTTTTTCAAGCATAAATTATTATAGAAAATAAATATGTCAATTATTTGAATTTCTTAAAGACTTTAACAAAGCGAAAATTAAAATTAAAAAATAGCCAACTCCTCCAGCGCTTAAGCTTATCATTAAAAAAGAACCAAATATTCCTAGAAATTCACTAAAATAATATCCTAACAAATTTAAAAAACCCATGAAAACAATATCCAATAAACCCAAAATAACTATGAAACCATAAAGAGCATATAAATAACAAAAATTGTTAGCTGGTATAAGTGCTGTTTTAAAATTCAAATCTATTTTTTTAAGATAATTCATGGCCTATTTTGTTTTAAATTCCTTCAATTTAAAATCAACTTCGTATTCTAATGGATAAACATCTTTTTCCATTTGCATTGCATAATAAAATTTCTTATCGAATTGTTTTGCCACAATAATTCCTATTACGTTGTTATCTTTTTTGTGAACTTTAACCCAACCCATATATTTTTTAATTTGTCCTAAAACTTCATCATTTGTTTGATTTCTTTTTAATTCAATAACAACATGATTCTTATTTTTTTTATCTGTTGCCAAAATATCTATTATACCAACGTCAGTTTTATATTGTTGATCAATCAAATCGTATTTTTTACCTAAATCTGTTTCGTTCCAGTTATCAACTATAAAATCTTCTAACTGTTTTTCCATCCAGAAGATCCCTTGGCCTATAGAAGAGTCTTCTTTTTTTATTTCAAGAGATAACGATTTTTTGTAATAATTAATAATTTCGGTTAGATCATTGTTTAATCCATCATTTGATATAGTTTTATTATCATCATCAATATAACTAACCTTATTGTCCTTTATCATCGGCGTATAGGTCTTATAAACAAAGGAATCTCCGTAACGAGGTGTATCTTTAAGATAATCTTTAATTCTTTTTTCATTGTTTATAATTTCATTAGGCCAAGAAGTTTTGGACTCTTTAGTCTCACTAATTCCATAAGCTAAAATTAATTTTTTTGCTTTTTTATAAAATAAATAAACTGGATAGAAACCTTCCATAGTTTGCATCTCGGGTGCCAAAAATGATATCCACGTAACTCTAGCTGGTACACCCTTCCCAAAGGAGACTCTCATTTTAAGATCCATAAATTCTTTAGGATAACTTTGAATAACTTGACCGCCGGGACCAAATTGTTTTTCGTCAAAACCTGATTGAATTATGAAAGGATCAAGAAAACTTAATTTGCTCATTTTTTCTTATTGCTAAAATCAAATGTCATCGAATTTTCTGTAATATGAAGTGTTCCAACATCTTCAGGATGTTTTTTAAAATGTTCGTTTAGTCTTTTGTCCTCTTCGTGTTTCCACAGGTTGTTGATACCGGCTTTCTTTTTAATATCCTCTACCTGTCGAAGAAGTGCGTAGGTTTGGCTTCCTAATTTGAGGATTTCCATTTCAGCTTTAAGAGTGCCAAATTGTAAATCTTGTATCCTAGCTTGGGCCTCTTCTTTTTTATTTAAATTCTCTCTTAAATCTTTTGCAATCATTTCTAAATCGAACTTTTGTAGGTTCGGACTCTTCTCGAGATTCCAAAGACAGCTTTGTATTGTTGTATGAGCCCAGCTTATAGTGTGTTTTTCTTTTTCTATATCTAAAATAATTTTTTCAAGTCTTTTGAACTTTCCGTCTTTGTCATTAAATAAATTCATAATTAATTATACCCTGACGCAATTATGGGCGCAATCAGATAGGTTTTTCATTTAACTTTATTTTTATATTTATAAAAAGCAAATATTGTTATTATATTTACAAATACCCAAATAGCTTTTTCGTATAAATAAACAGGGACTATAGGATTATACAAAATAACTAAAAAACCGAATATCCATGTCAATGTATTTTCTTTTTTTTGGTAAAAACTATAAGCATAATAAACTGCACAACCACAAACCACTAATCTGGTTAGCGTATAATAGCCTATTGGCAAAGGAAATAGTCCTATAATTAATACAATGCTTGGAGCAATCCAAAAAATATCTTTTTGATTTAATTTTTTATAATCCGAAACCATTTTTTTTCTTTTATTTGATTTATTAAATTTATCAACTTCAGCAAATGTTTTTTTAAGTAAAGTGTTGAAATTTTTTACACCTTTTAATTCTACCCATTTTATAATTTTATAAATAAATATTGGAGGAAGTATTGCCAATAATATTAATGGAAATATTTTATATAAAGATTCTTTGTTATTTAGATATATTTCAATGGCAGTTCCCAAATAAGCTAAAATCCAGAGAAAACTTAAAATATAAAAAATTATCAATAATAATTTTCTCATAGATCTAATCCTATCCTGTCGCAATTGCTGACGCAATACGGACGCAGTGAAGAACCAGTTTTGGGCTTTAGGTTGTAAAATAATTATTATATAACAAGGATTAACGAAATGAGGTTAACGGCACCTGGCAACAGAACGCCCCTAAAAATTGGAAAACCTTTTGTTCCCAACAAAAACTCAAAAATCATTAACTATGTACCTACTATGTACAAACTATGTACCTTAAACCCAATATGTTTATGTTGATGATGCTTACTTTAGTAACAAAATAGGTTCTAATATATCTCTTAATTTATTTTGATATTTATTCATATCAACTCCTTTATACATTTGAACATGTTTTGAGGGTTGAGTTTGATTATAAACTTGAAGTCTTTTTAAGAAGTAATCATAAAAGTTAATTTTTTCTTCTTTGTATAAATTTTTGCTATTTTCTAGTTCTTTTTTTAAATCCAAATACATTTCAATAGAGTTATCAAACCAATTAGTTGAAAAATAATATTCTGTATCAAAAGTTTCATCTAATTCCCATACTACTTTTTGATTTCCCCTACCCAAATTCTTCACTACTCCTCCTAACAAACCTCCTCTATCCTCCATTTTGAAACTCATTCTTGGATGACATTCAGTTCTATCTGTTAAGTCTAAAAAGATTGCTTCATTATAAAGTTTTTTTTTATTATAAAGATTGTCTGTTTTATTTAGATTAAGGAATGCCTTTTTAAAATCATTTGCCAGTTCAAAATCCATGCCCGCAATCATAGCATTTTGACCTTTTAAAAGAGTGCTAAACATAAATTATTAATTGAATATTATTACTTAAATATGATTACAATTAAACCCTAAAAAAACTATGTACCTAACTATGTACCTATTCAAAAAGTGTTATATTCTGTTATAAATTAATGAAGACGGGCAACAGAACGCCCCTTAACCAACGGAAACCGTTAATCCAATTCAAATATCAATTTAGGAACAGCACGAAGTTTTACACGAAGTTTACACGAAGTTTGAAGTCTCGTTCCGAACCGTTATAGTCGCATTTGCGACAATAACAATTGTTGAATAACCATTTAATTGTTCATTTCTTTCTCAATTTGACTAGGAGACCAAATAAGTTCTGAAAGTTTTTTATAAAGTTCAGTTCTTTCATTTAAACTTTCAAGATTAAAATCATCATAATTTTTAAAAGGTAGATTGTTATCTCTAACAAAATTAGTAAAAGAAGGATTGTTAGAATAGCATAAACTTGTAAGAGATTTTGTTAAGATATTACCTCTTCCATAGAATTGAACCTTATCTCTATAATGCTTGTCACTAAAACTTTGATTTTCTCCTCTCGGTACTAAAATTAGCGCTCCAAGAGATTGTCTTTTTTCAATAAAATCTTCTTCATTGTCAAATATGTTTTTATAATGATCATATTTGTGGGACCAAATATGTTCTATTTCAAAAGGTTTTTTTTCATATTTAATTCTTATATATTTTCCAAAGTCTGCTCCCACTTCATTCGTTTCACTTTCAATAAAATATGTAAATCTTGCAAGCAAATATCGTACTTTTCTTTTAAATTGAGTAGATAATTTAAAATTTGTTACCTCAGTAATTTTTTCTGTTTGTTTATCAAGTTCACTAATTAAAATACTTTTTAGAGTTTCAATTTCTTGTTCCCTTATATTCTTTATTAAATTAAATAAATTTACTTCAAGAGTATTACGATCAATAGTTTTGTAATTAACTATTCTTCTTGCAAGAAATATGTCTAGATATCTCGCTACCATTCTAATTTTTTTATCAATTATTTCAGATGAGTCCTCTGCTTTAATAGGGGCAAGTAAAATTGTATTTTGTAGAGTTAAATAATTATGACCATTGTAAAATATTGCCTCATATTTTTTTGAGAAAATTTTGCTGTGTTTTAAAATTGTTAAATAAATTTCAGAATATTTTGCATACTGATTATTAATAAAGTCATAATAACTCTCCCAGTTGCTTAAACTTAATATTTCTTTTTTGTCTCTTACCCATCTATGAAATTCAGTACCAATTAGGTCAAAATCTTTTTTTACTGCACCTCGTTTTCTTTCCCTAATATCTCTTGCATATCTTGATCTTAATAAAGACTTTGCAAATTCTTCTTCGTGATCTTTGTCTTCGTTTTTTAGTTTTATTACTACTTTTTTCCATTTATTATTTGCGTCATTTCTCTTCTCTTCTGATTGAATTTGAGACAACAAATAACCTTTTAACATTTCTGAACTATTTAAAGATAAACCTCTATCATTCATAGTTTCAAAGATATTGTATGCGTCTTGATCATTTTGTGCAGTTATTTCAACAAAGAAAACTTTTTTTATCAACCAATCTGCAAACAAAGGTAAAACGTTTGTAAGTTCTTCTGAAAAATTATTTTCAATATCTTCATATCGATCTACAAGATTTTTTACAGACTCGTTATCATCCTCTTTTGTTTCATAAACACCTTCTTTTAATAGTTTATCAAGACATTCTGTTCTATCATCAATATTTAAATTAAAGTTTTTCTCACCATATGTATCCGAATAGATTAAATTTAATAAGTTCTGTTTTTGATTATCTTTACCAAATTTTCTATAAACATAAATTAGAAGCAAAGTAAGTGAAGTTAATCTTTGTTGACCGTCAATTACAAAAGTTTGACTATTTTTATCAACAAGAATTATTGAACCCAAGAAATATGGTGGATAATTTTTAACATTAATTCTTTGATGACTATCTTCATAATCTTCAAAAAATTTATCCTCCAAGTCTGTTAGAAGTTCTACTATTTGCTCTTCTCCCCATCTATATTCCCTTTGATAATACTCGATTGAATATTTTTTGTTATCCAATAATTCTACTATGTTTCTAGTGATTGCACTAATATTAGACATATCAAATATTACTTAAATTCTTTTATTGTTTTTGAGTATATACAAAAATCACATTCTTCGGAATAATTAGGAGTCTCATCGCTATCTAATTGTCTCTTCATTTCTATTACTTTTGCGTCTATCCAAGAAGTATCTGTATTATATTTTATAATTTTATACTCAAAATCCATTATAGAATTAAATTCTTGCTTATCCTGTTTTCCATTACAGAATAAAAAATAACCAAAATCTGCAACGTAAAATCCATTTTTTTCAAACAACCAAGAATAAAAATCTAATTGAATTTTGTATGAACCATAAAAAGGTTGTTCTAAAATATCATCTGCCACGCCGTCTTTTTTTGATGTTGCTTTATAATCTGCGATGACAACTTTGTTTGTATCAAAATCTAACCATATGTCGTCGATACCGCCTTTTAATATTAAGTTTGTATCTTCATCTTCATATTTAATACCATGAGTGCGACTTGCTCTCCATTTATCTAAATCATCATGTTGAAAAGGTATTCCATTAAAATGTATTTTTTTAAATAAAGGATGAGGTTTTTTATCTGCACGATATTGATCAAATTCTCTTTTTAGGAGTTCATCAACTAGATTATTTAAAGTATATGGAGGTGAACTAGGTTTGTTTACACCTTTCACTCTATCTAAATAAAAACATCTTTTGCATTTTAGAAAATCTTCAAATTTAGTTCGTGAAATTTCAAATGGTTTTTCTTGATGTTTTTTATATATATTTCTTGAGCGAATTCCTTTCATTGTCGGCATTATATTTTTATCTAAACTTTATTAATTACTTAATATTGTACAACAGAAATAGATAAAGTTGAAAGTCAAGAAATCGGCAAAATGAGCAAAACACTACACGAAGTTTTATAGGAAGTTTTTGAAAAAGTGTTATATTCTGTATATTATTAATCAAGGGACGAGAAACAGAACGCCCCTTCTAAAAAGTTTAAATTTAATGAAAATTAATATAAGTATTAAATATGAATTTTACAAAATCAATTGAAATTTGTTTTCAAAAATTCGCTAACTTCGAAGGAAGAGCAGGAAAATCTGAATTTTGGTGGTTTCAATTATTTATGTTAATTGTAGTATTGGTAGGCTCGATAATAGATTCTATTTTAGGATATGAAGAACTTTTTTATTGGATTGGTTATATAATTTGTCTTCTTCCGGCTTTAGCAGTAGGCTCACGTAGACTACATGACACTGGCAGATCAGGTTGGTGGCAACTACTATATTTAACATTTGTAGGTGTAATTATTTTAATAGTTTGGTGGGTAGCTGACGGTCAAAAAAAAAACAAGTACGGCGCTCCTATAAAAATTAGACGTTAAGGGCTTCTGGTTGTATTAGAATTGTTATACCACGATCGCTAAAAGTTTTTTCATTTAAATGAGTCGATTATATAAAAAAGAGCTATGCGTATAATAATAGGCAAAGCAACTGCAAACACTAAGCCAAAAAAAATTTGTGTTGTATCTCCTCTGTTAATGCCTCCAATAATAAGTAGTGCACCTATTGCAATCCATATCCAAAAACCTACATTAACTATTGCTTTAAGTCCTCTTCCTATATTCATAATCACATATCGTAGGTGCTTTTTTCAAAAGACATTAATACCAATCTTCTTCTTTTAAAGATTTAATCCAATTGTTTAAATTATTATACATAGTTTCACCATTTCTGCAGCCATATGAAATTTGTCTGTGAAATTGTTTAATTTTATCTTGTGTTGAGGTCAGATTCCACGCAGCAGCAATTAAACACAAATACGGAGCAGCAAGGTCTCTCCTGGGAAGTTTATTAAGCCTTAAAATTTTGTGAATATATGTCCAATCTTTAGGAAATGTTTTACCTTTACAATAATTTAATAAATCAATTTCTTTCTGTGTTTGAAACTCTTTGCTTTCATTCATTAATCTCAGGGTTTTCTTGTACAATGCGTAATTGCTCATCTTCTCTTATTATTTAAATTTGCTTCTTTTAATTAATTTATTTTTTTTTATTAGTTGTCTTGCAATTTTATTAACTTTTGTATTTTTAGATAATTCTTCAATGTTGTCTTTCAGTGATTTTTTTCTTTTATTTTTAATTTTTGAATAAACCCACTCATTTTTTTTTAGGCCGATTAACATAAATCCAAATTTATTTAAAATATCTTGATTATTTAAATTAGCTGCATATGCTATGTGTTTTTTTAGAATATATTGCTTTATTTTATCTGATAAATGAGGCTTAGGCAGCCAATCGGGTTTTCTTAAAAAATTATATATAATATTTCTTCCATTTCTATTTTCTATTTCTCTCATCTCCATTTCTAATTTATAACCTGCAAATAATATTTTTGATAATTCTTTCCACTTCTCATAAACGGGATACAACCGATAATTTTTTTGAACAAATTTATATAAAATTTTAGTATCGATATCCTTATTTTTCATTTTTTTTATAATTGAGCTCGGATCCTTCAAGATAATAACATCTCCACCCAAAGTTTAATGCTTTTATTCTATCATTTTTTGATAGGAATATTTGAGGATATTCACCTTTATAATCTTTAATAACTTTATCCACTTTCCAACCGTTATAAACATACCGGTATAAATCTTTTTCATCTGAACATTTAACCCATTCACGATCTTCTGGGGCTATTAAAATTAAACCAAATAGAGAGATAAGAAATAAAAAAAAATATTTGAATATTTTTTTCATAATAAATTTAACCTAAAAACTTGGGCAGAATTGAGGTTTGTTTCGTAATATACGGACACAATTTCTGACGCAATACCGACGCAGTGAAGAACCAGTTTTGGGCTTTAGGTTGTAAAATAATTATTATATAACAAGGATTAACGAAATGAGGTTCACGGCACCTAGCAACAGAACGCCCCTTTGAAAATGGAACTGCCAATTGTAAATCACCCTGAATACGTTGCTAAAATAAATGAAAATAGTGTTTTTCCAATTAAAAAATTTAGTGCTTTAGCAAACTATCTTTTAGAGAAAAAAGTAGTGAATAAATTTTTCATTCCAAAAGAATGTTCTATAGAGACTTTAAGTAAATCACATTCAACTAAATATATAAATGATATTAAAAATAAAACTCTTGATAAAAAATCTGAGGTTAAAATTGGTTTTCCAATAAATGATAGTGTAATAAAAAGATCTTTTTTAGCAACTGGGGGGACTGTTTTAGCGAGTAAGTTGGCATTAGATTTTAAACTTGCCTGTAATACTGCAGGGGGTAGTCACCATGCATCTTATAATTATGGAGCAGGTTACTGTGTTTTTAACGATGTTGCGGTAGCGGCTAATTATTTAAAGTATCGAAAAAAAATTAAAAATATACTAATTTTAGATCTTGATGTACATCAAGGAAATGGAAATTCTGAAATTTTTAAAAATGATAAAAACGTATTCACATTTAGCATGCATTGTAAAACTAATTATCCAGCAAAAAAATCAAATAGTGACTTAGATGTAGAACTGGAAGAAAAACTAGAAGATACAGATTATCTTAGAATATTAAAAAACAACTTGCTAAAATTAAATAAAATGAATTTTGATTTTGTTTTTTATATAGCTGGTGTTGATGTTCACTACCAAGACAAACTTGGTAAATTAAAATTAACTGACGACGGGATAAACCAAAGAGATAAAACAGTCATTGACAATTTCTTTTCTAAAAAAGTACCTTTATGCGGTGTTCTTGGTGGTGGGTATAATAAAGACTTTAATAAGCTTGTAGAATTACATTCAATGTTACATCGAAATTGTGCCGACTTAATATGATCCTAAAGGTGTTAAAACTAATCAATAAATTTTTTTAAATTTGGTTCAAAATAATTTGGGCCCTTCATGACTTTACCATGTTCGTTATAAATTGGCTTTCCATCTGCTCCTAGTTTGCTCATATTTGACCTTTGGACTTCGTCAAAACACTTATCTAGATCTATGCCAAATGCATGTCCAGCACCGTAAGTAACATATAAAATATCAGTGAGTGAGTCGGCAACCTCTTTTAAACTTTTATCATTTAAAGCTTCTTGAAATTCGTCTAACTCTTCTTTTATCAAATCATATCTCAATTTTGATATTTTTTCAGATGGAAAAGCTGGTTTTGACTTTACTTCTTGTCCAAAGGTTTCCATAAATTTTTTTACACTAGTAAAATTTGTCATAAAATCTCCATAGTTGGTTTATAAATTATTTACAATTTTTAATGTTTAATATAACTTGGTTATACCAATGAAATATAGAACTGAATTTGATTCTATTGGAAAAATTAAAGTACCTGGTGATAAGTATTGGGGCGCATCAACCCAAAGGTCGAATAAATACTTTGATATTGGAGATTTTTTAGTAAGACCTTTACTTATTAAATCAATAGCAATTGTAAAAAAAGCTGCTGCAATTGTTAATGTTAAAAATAAGGATTTAGATAAGAAAATTGGTAAATACATCATCAAAGCTTCGGATGAAGTAATAAAAGGTAAATTAGACAGCCATTTTCCCTTGAAAGTTTGGCAAACAGGATCAGGTACCCAAACTAATATGAATGTAAACGAGGTTATTGCCAACAGAGCGATACAAATGATGGGAGGGAAAATGGGAACCAAAAAACCAGTGCATCCTAATGATCATGTAAATAAATCTCAGTCTACTAATGATGTTTTCCCAACAGCAATGCATATTGCAATAGCATTAAAAGCAAAAAATAAATTGCTTCCTTCTCTGAAATTGTTAGAAAATGAATTAAAAAAAAAAACTAATGAATTCAAAAAAATTGTAAAGTTAGGGAGAACACATTTACAAGATGCAACTCCTTTAACTTTAGGTCAGGAGTTTTCTGGTTATCACTCTCAATTAAAAAAATGTATAGAAAGAATTGAAAGAGCGCTTAATGAAATTTTTTATTTAGCTCAAGGGGGTACTGCTGTTGGAACAGGTCTTAATACTAGAAAGGGTTTTGATAAAAAAATTGTTAGAGAAATAAAAAAAATAACAAAATTACCTTTTCAACCATCTAAAAATAAATTTGCAGCTTTGGCATCTCATGATCCGATTGTAAATTTTTCTGGAACAATGAATACTACAGCTGTATGTCTTATGAAAATTGCAAACGATATAAGATTTTTGGGTTCAGGTCCAAGAGCAGGCTATGGTGAACTTATTTTGCCAGAAAATGAACCTGGATCATCTATAATGCCTGGAAAAGTAAATCCTACTCAATGTGAAGCTGTAACGATGGTGTGTGTAAAAGTAATTGGAAATCATAACGGTATTACTATGGCAGGATCTCACGGACATTTTGAATTAAATGTTTTTAAACCATTAATAATTCATAATATTTTACAATCTATAAACATTATGTCGGACTCATCTTTAACTTTTGCAAAATATTGTATTAAAGGACTTAAAGCGGATAAAAAAAGAATTAAATTTTTATTAGAAAATTCTTTGATGTTAGTCACTGCATTATCTCCAAAAATAGGTTACGATAATGCTGCCAGAATTGCGAAATTGGCACATAAGAATGGAACGACTCTAAAATTTGAGGCTTTAAAATCTGGATTAATTAAAGAAAAAGAATTTTTAAATATTGTAAATCCTCTCAAAATGACGAAACCCAACAGATAAATTTTTTAATAGATTTCTTTTAGAAATTTCTTTACTTTAAAAGCATCAAAAATATCAACAATATCATCGTCAATTACATTTTTATTAAAAGAGTCCTCTAAAATTTTAATTTGATTTTTATTTGTTATACGAACCTGATCTTTTAGTAGTTTTTTAATATTAATCTTTCTATTTTTGATATCTATTACTCCCTCAGAATACCAATTAGCTTTTTTTTGACTAAAATCATAGATACTCAATTTTCTTAAAAATTTTTTAGCATTTGCAGATGAAAAATTTACCTTATATTCTATTATTGGTTTCTTATTATTTAATAATATTTGTAAATTAGAATTTAAAGTACTCTCAAATGGTAATTTAGCATTGATGCCGGTTATTTTCAAATCCCCATTTTGAAAATTAAGCTTCATTTGTGTATCTTTTAATTTTCCAAATAAAGTTTCTAAAGATTTTATTTTTACATTCATAGTACCGTTGATTTTTTTACTGATTTGTGGATTTTTAATATTTGCATAATTTTTGTATAATTTTCTAAAGTTAATCTGATTAATATCTAAATTAACATTAAAATTGAAAGGATTTTTAAATGAAATTTTCCCGTTTATTTTTGAGTTTAAATATTTATTTCTTAAATATGAATTTGAAATTTCAAAATTATCTTTTCCTTTAAAATTCAATAATAAAATACTGTTGAAAATATTGAGCTTAAGGTCTCCGCTTAATTTTTTTAGTGTACTTTGTTTGTCAAAATTAATTTCGAGATTTTGCTTTAAACTAGGGATTTTAATTTTAAGTGATTTTTCAGAGTCAACGAGGTTTTTGAAGTTTATTTTAACATTGTTATTAGAAAAATTTAATTTTGCACTAATCACATGTTTATCATTTTTGAATTTGTCATTCAAATTTATATTCTCAAAATTAATTTTATTTTTTTGATTGTCTCGAAAAATAACTTTGGAATTTTTAAATATTACTTGTCCTTTTTTGTGATATGTAAAAAAAGCAAATATTTGCCTTAAATGCGATGGACTAATGTTAATGTTTTGATTTTCAAATATAATTTTTTTAAATTCCAATTGATTAATACTTGAAATTTTATTCACACTAGTTCTTATCAAGACCTTTTTTACTTCTACCGTGTTTGAACTATCTTTTGCTAAATCTAATTTTACATTTTCGATAATTATAGTTGGAGTAGGAATTGCAGAGTAAGATATATTTCCGCTAATTTGTGTTTTTAATTTGAATTGATCACTAATTTTTTTTTGAATAATATCTTTTTTTGTATTGTAATCAAAATAAAATGGCTTCAAAAAGTATACCAAAAAAAATGTTAAAAAAATTAAAGCAACACTTATAAAAAAAAATTTTTTATTAAAAAACTGCTGTGGATTAAAAATCTTTTTTTTAAGCACCTGTTTGATTTTTTTTGTTAGTGTGACTTTCATTTTGTTGTTTTATAAGCAATTTAATGTAAAAATAAAATGTATATAATGAAAGAAAAAACAAATTTCCTTAATGAACTTAATGAGCAACAGAAAGCCGCAGTCCTTAATATTGAGGGCCCATCGTTAGTTGTCGCGGGGGCCGGTTCTGGTAAAACTAAGGTATTAACATCTAAATTGTCTTATTTAGTTGATCAAAAAAAAGCGTGGCCTAACCAAATACTGTGTGTAACTTTTACCAACAAGGCTGCTAAGGAGATGAGAGACAGAGTGATAAGAATGTTAGGGAATAAGTTAAATTCAATGCCCTGGCTTGGTACTTTTCATTCAATAAGTGTAAGATTTTTGAGAAGACATGCAGAAGCTATAGGTCTTAAAAGTAACTTTACAATATTAGACACTGAAGACCAAAAAAAACTAATTAAAAATATTTGCAAAGGTGAAAATATAGATGCTAAAAAATTGTCACCTCAATTTATAATTTCATTTATAGATAAATGGAAGAATAGAGGTCTTTTACCAGAGGAGGTAAAATTAAATAATAAAGATATTTTTGATAATCAAATACTAAAGGTTTATAAAATTTATCAAAATAAAGTTAGAGATCTTAATTCATGTGATTTTGGTGATTTGATACTTTATTGCGTAAAACTATTTGAAAAAAATATAGATATAAGAAATATTTACTCTAATAATTTCAAATATATTTTAGTTGATGAATATCAAGATACCAACTTTATTCAAAATAAGTGGTTAAATTTAATTGTAAATAAAAATAATAATATATGTTGTGTTGGAGATGACGATCAATCAATTTATAGCTGGCGAGGTGCTGAAATAAAAAATTTCCTTGGATTCGATAAAGTTTATCCTAATTGCAAAATTTTTAGATTAGAACAAAATTATAGATCGACAAAAAATATTTTGGATATTGCTTCACACCTAATTGGTCATAATAAAGATAGACTAGGGAAAAAACTTTGGTCAGAAGGTGAGCGTGGTGACCTTGTTAAATTAAATTGTTATAAAAATGGAAAAGAAGAAGCCAGAGGGGTCAGTAATATTCTTGAGGAATATTCTAAAAATAAAAATTCTTTAAATGAAGCGGCAATATTGGTTCGAGCCATATATCAAACAAGAGAATTTGAGGAAAGGTTTTTAAAAGTAGGAATTAATTATAGAATTATCGGTGGTATAAAATTTTATGAAAGAGCTGAAGTTAAAGATGCAATATGTTATTTGAGATTAATAAATCAAAAGTTTGATGATTTGGCTTTTGAGCGAATCGTAAACACGCCAAGAAGAGGAATAGGTGATACGACAATAAAACAACTTCACGAGTTTGCATCAAAAAATAAAGTCTGTTTGGAAGATGCTAGTCGTCAACTTCTGCAGAACAATAATTTTAAACCAAAAATAAAAATTATATTTTCAAATCTTTTAGATTTGATAAACAAATGGCGATCTGATCTTAAAAAAAATAAACATTATGACCTTTTGAAAATTGTATTAGATGAGTCTGGATACTCGGCTATGCTTAAAAACAAAAAAGATATTGAAAACGAGAGTCGTTTAGAAAATTTAAAAGAATTATTAAGAGCAATGAATGATTATGATAACTTACAAGGTTTCTTAGAACATGTGGCTTTAGCTACTTCAATTGATCAAGAATGGAATGATGAAAAAGTTAATATCATGACAATGCATGCAGCAAAAGGGTTAGAATTTAATTCAATATTTTTACCCGGTTGGGAGGAGGGTTTGTTTCCCCATCAAAAATCTTTGGAAGAAAAAGGTGACCTAGCTTTGGAGGAAGAAAGAAGGTTGGCCTATGTAGGTGTTACACGAGCAAAAAAGAACGCTTATATATCTTTTGCAACTCAAAGAGTTTGGCATGGTGAATGGATGGACAGTTTACCCTCGAGATTTATTAATGAACTACCAGATAAGGGAATTGAGAGAAACGAAGAATTAATAAAAGATGTATCTGATGATTTTGATTTTAATCAAGACAGACTTCTTGAAAACAATGATGAGTTTCGAAGTCCAGGTTGGGCAAGATTAAAAAAAAAAATTGACTAAATAATGGAAAGATTAAAAAAGTTGATAAATAATCAAAGAGTTAGTGGTTATATAATCCCTAAAAATGATGAATATTTTAATGAATATATTCACGAGTCTAAAGACAGATTAAAATTCATATCTAATTTTTCTGGTTCTGCAGGATTTGCTGTAATTTTAAAAAATAAAAATTATCTTTTTGTGGATGGTAGGTACACAATTCAAGCTGAGAAACAGGCTGGCAAAAAATTTAAAATTATTACAATTCCCAAAAAACTCCCCAAAGATGTGTTAAAATTTAAAAAAAAGATTACCTTAGGTTTTGACCCTAAATTGCAGACACAAAAACAACTTAATTATTTTTTTAAAATTAAAAATGTAGATTTGAAACCAATAAATTTTAATTTGGTAGACAGTCTATGGCAAAAAAAACCTAGAGAAAAATTAAAAAAATTCTTTTTTCTTTCAGACAAAATTTCAGGTATGAATTCAAAGAAAAAAGTTTTTAAACTAAAGAAATTTCTTGTCCAAAATAAATGTGATTATTTATTTGTATCTGCCCCAGAAAATGTAGCTTGGATTTTAAATATCAGAGGTCAAGATAGCTCATTTTCGCCAACGACGAACGCCAGATTATTCATAGACAAAGAAGGTAGATTGGATTTTTTTGCAAATCCTAAAAAGTTATCTAATATAACAAATGTCTTAAGTAAAAAAGCTTTTTTGCATAAAGAATCACAACTAGACAAATTTGCTTCTAAAATATCGAATAAAATTATTTGGTTAGATAGTCAATCTTGCTCTATTTATTATAAAAATATTTTGCAAAAAAAAAATAAAACTATAGAGAAAATTGACCCTACATATTTTTTTAAAGCAATCAAAAATAGAACAGAGATTAAAAATACAAAAAAAAGTCATTTAATTGATGGTGTGGCTTTAACTAAATTTATATTGTGGTTAAAGAAAAATTTTAAAAAGAGAAAAATAACAGAAATATCAGCACAAAATAAATTAGAAAGTTTTAGAAAAAAAAATGTTTCTTATAAATATCCTAGTTTTAGTACAATTTCGGGATCAGGACCCAATAGTGCAATTATACATTACAAAGCTTCGGTTAAAACTAACAGGTCCCTTAAAAGTGGTGAGTTGTATTTAGTAGACTCTGGTGGTCAATATTTATTTGGTACAACAGATGTTACAAGAACAATTTCTTTAGATAATAAATCTAAGTTTGCAAAAAATGTATTTACCAGAGTTTTAAAAGGTCATATTGCTGTTTCAAATTCTAAAATAAATAAAAACACTACAGGAAATCAGATTGATAAAAATGCAAGAAAGTTTTTGAAGGAGATTAATTTGGATTATCCGCACGGAACTGGACATGGCGTTGGTTATTTTTCAAATGTGCATGAGGGGCCACATTCGATATCAAAAAATAGTAAAATTCCCTTAAAAAATGGAATGATTTTATCAAATGAGCCAGGGTATTATAAAGAAAATTATTTTGGTATTAGAATAGAAAACTTGATTTATATAAATCAAAATAAATTTGAAGAACTGACCATTGCTCCGATTGAGAAAGATTTGATAAACAGAGAAATTCTTAGTTCGGATGAATTAAAATGGTTAAATAATTACCACAAAAAAGTTAAAAAAAAATTATCGAAATATATTACTCGAAGGGAAAAGAAGGACTTTTATAATGCTTGCCTACCTATCAAGTAGATCATACCACTTGTCTTCTGTTAATAAATTTATATTAAGTTCTTTTGCAGTTTGAATCTTTTTTTTTGTTGGCTTTGAATTACCGATAACAAGATAATCTAATTTTTTTGTAACTGTGCCCAATATTTTAGCGCCATTTTCCTCTGCGATTGTCTTGGCTTCAGACCTGCTCATTTTTTTAAATCCTCCAGTAAACATAATATTTTTGTTACTTAATTTTCCTGATTTAATTTTTTTTTCATAATTCTTTATATCCAAAACTGACATAAATGATTGTATAATCGTAATATTTTTAGAATTTGAAAAAAAATCATCTATTGATTTAATTTGTGTTTCACCGATACCATCTAATTCATCTAAACTATTTAAAATCTCTTCTCTTTTTTTTTGTATAAATAACTCGGAAAATTTTTCAACTTTTTTGAAATAATTTGCTAATGTCTTAGCATTTTCTTGTCCGATATGCCTTATACCAATCGAAAAAATGAATTTATCAAGTACAACTTTTCTGGAGTTGTTTATAGCATTTTTTAGGTTTGCTATTGATAAATTTCCCCATCCATCTAATTTTTCAATTTTTGTATAATCGAGGTTAAAAATATCAATTGGAGTTTTTATTATTTTTAATTTCCAAAAATTATCTATTACTTTTTTTCCAAGACCATCAATATCAAACGCATCTTTTGAAACAATGTGTTTTAACTTCTCTTTTGCAATAAAATTACATTCGTAGCCACGTGAACACCTCCTGACTGCGTCTGTTTTTCTTGTTGTAAGACTTATTTCTTTTTTTGTTTTGTATCCGCAAAGACATTTTTCAGGAAAAATAAATTTTTTACTTTTTATTGATCTTTTTGTTTTATCAACGGATAAAACTTGAGGAATAACATCTCCAGCTCTTTGGACTAATACAGTGTCATTTACTCTTATATCTTTTCTAGTAATTTCATCCTCATTATGTAATGTTGCATTTGATACTACCACTCCCCCAACAGTAACTGGGTCAATTTTTGCTACTGGAGTAATAGCGCCAGTTCTTCCTACCTGAATGATTATCTCATTAATTTTTGAAATTGCTTTAACTGATGAAAATTTATATGCAATTGCCCATCTTGGTGAGTTAGATGTTGAACCAAGTCTATTTTGTAAACTTAAATTATTTACTTTATAAACAATTCCATCAACATCATAATCTAAACTTGAGCGAATACTTTCTAACTCAGAATGGTTTTTTTCTATTTCTTGAATTGATTTAATTTTTTTACAATGTTGATTTATTTGAAAACCCCATTTTTTTAAATTTTTAAGTAATTCTGTTTGGTCTTTAAAAATTTTAGGTTCAATTTTACCTATTCCGTAAGCAAAGAATTTTAAGGGAATTTTTTTTGTTTCATTAGAGTTTTTTTGTCTCAATGATCCTCCTGCTGCATTACGTGGATTAGCAAATTTATTCTTGATGCTTTCAAAGTCTTTTTTTGAAATATAAACTTCACCCCTGACGTCGACTATTTTGGGTGGATTGTTTATTTTTTTTGGTATTTGACTAATCGTTGATAAATTGTCTGTAATATCTTCACCAAAAATACCATCACCTCTTGACAATCCATATGTCAATTTTCCTTCAATATATCTCAGCGATGCAGATATACCATCAATTTTTGGTTCAGAAGATAATTCGAGATCCTCAGTAATATTTAAATAATTTTTAATTTTTTTTTTAAAATCTAACATATCTTCTTTATTAAAAGCATTGCTTAAAGAGAGCATGGGCTGTGAGTGTTTTATTTTCTTAAACTTATCAGATGGTTTTGAGCCTACGATTTCCTCGAGATTTTTTATTTTTTTTAAAGATGGATTTTCGCGAGCCATTTCTAAAAGCTCTTTTTTTAATTTATCGAACTTTTCATCGGTAACTATTGGATTATCTTTTTCAAAATAAGCTCTATTATATTTAATTAATTTATCAATTTTATCTAAATACAACTTTTTAATATTTTTATTATCAGTCATTTATTGAAAAAATCTTTTTTATTCTATCAACGAGTTTATTTTCTTCTTTGTTATCTTGAATTTTAATAGGTTTATAATTTTTATTCAAAACTGTGTAGGACTTCTCATACCATTCACTTGAATTATAATTATAACCAAGTAATGAAGCTGCTGCTTTTGCTTCGTCAATTAATCCAATTCTATAATATATTTCAACCAACCTAAATAAAGCCTCCTCTACAAAAATTGTTTTATCATATTTTTCAACAACAATTTTGAGTCTATTAATTGCAGGTATCCATTTTTCGTTTTGAATATAAAATCTTGCAATTGAAATTTCTTTTGCTGCCATTTGATTTATTACTAAATCTAATTTAAATTTTAAATCCATAGCATAATCGGTATTAGGATATTTTTTTAAAAAATCTTCAATTGCATCTTTTGTAAAAATTAGTTTTTCTATGTCTTTTTTTTCATCTAAAATTTGCTCATAGTAAATTACTGCGATTAGATAACTTGCGTAATCAATATTGGGATCAGCTGGATATAATTTTTTAAATCTTTTTAAATTTAAAATAGCTTCGTCATAAAAACTAATAGTATAAAGACAGTAACTTGACATCAAAGCTGATTTTGCTGCCCATTCAGTTTGTGGTAATAGCGACTCTGATTGGTCAAATTTTTCAGAAGCTATTAAGTACTGTCCTTCATCCATAGAGCTAAGCGCATCTTTATAAATATCCATAGCTTCTTGTTTAGTTGAAGGTGGTTTCGAATTTTTAACTTCAGTCTTAGTACAAGAAAAAAGCAATAATATTAAAAAAGATAAAATTATTAAACGCATCAAGTATTAATAACAAAAAAAATACTTCACGTAAAATTATGTTTCTTAATTAGGCGTTTACAGCAATTCTTTTTTGGTTGGAACCAATTTTTTTGAGATTCGATATATTTTGAATACTTTCTACAACTGTAAAATTGCTTTGATCTGATAGTAGTTTTCTAAGAAAATCATTCGTAAGTAAATGGCCACCATGCATGCAAGATACAGAACCAATTACTCTTTTGCCAGTTAACATAAAATCTCCTGCTAAGTCTAAAATTTTATGATTTACAAATTCATTTTTAGATCTAAGGCCTTTTTTATTTAAAACTTTATCCCCTTTGATAACAACAGCGTTATCTAGATTACCGCCTTTGGCCAAACCTAAAGATTTTACTTTTTCAATATCTTCATACAAACAAAAAGTTCTTGCAGAGTAGATTTTTTCTAAATTTTTATCTTTAAAGTCTACGCAGTTTGTTTGTGATCTGATCAAAGGATTATTCTCATAGCTCAGTGTAAAAGCAACTTTTAAACTTTCAGATGATGGTTCTATAGATATTGACTTGTCATCTAACTTTAATTCAACTCTTTTTTTAATTTTTATGAACTTTCTGTTTTCCTTCAATGTCTTTAAACCGATTTCTTTAATTTTTTTAACAAATTCAATTGCTGACCCGTCCATTATTGGAACTTCTTCGCCGTTTAACTCAACCACAGAATTATCTACACCACAAATGTAAAAAGAAGCCATTAAATGTTCGATAGTTGAAATCGAAACACCATGGTAATTTTCTATTTTTGTACAAAGTTTTGCTGAAGAAACATTTTCGTAGTTAGCTTTTATCTCATTGTTCTTTTTTAAATCAGTTCTCCTGAATACAATTCCTGTATTTGCCTCAGCTGGGATAAGTTTCATAGAGACTGTTTTGCCTGAATGCAGCCCTGTTCCTAAAAAATCTGCAGTTTTATTTAGAGTTTTTTGTTTGTTTTCCCACATGTGAAAAATATACAAAAAGTTGAAAATGACTTAAAAACAAGAAATATTACAAAAAACTACAAAAAAATTACTTTTAAAAAAAACGCTCAAAAAATCTTGAAATTATTGACTTTTTTCTTACATTTAAAGGAATGGCTTCTTTATCCCATCCTTTATAAATAAGTTCGGCAGCACCTGAGAGAGCGAAAAAATCATCTAATTGTATTAATTTAATTTCGGTCTCCAAATTATCGACTTTTAAATTTTCATAAAAAGTGCTCCCTAAAAAGTCCAAAATTTCTTTATCCTCAAAAAAAATATCAATTCTTAATACTTTTTTATTTGCATATTTTAAATTTTTATTTTTGTTAAATAAATGGTCAAGTATTTCGATTACCCGGGCATTTATTATTTCTTTTATATGTTGGATGCTTAATTTCTTAAATTTTGACTCTTTAAACAAATTTTGATCTATATAATTTTTATTATTAGTTGTGTTTTTAAAGTCTATTTTTTTAATAATTGATCTTACGTCATTTTCGTTTAAGGAACAAAGCTTGCTAATATCATTAATAATAGAATTTGTTCCAAACGGAAATATTTTAGTGAAGACCAAGGAAGATTCTTCAAAAATTGAAATAAAGCTAGTTTCTTTATCAATGTTTATTAAAAAAAAATTTTTATTTTTTTTATTTTGATTTAGTATGTTTATGCCACATGCTAAAGGCTTGCTGATAATTCTGTCAATTTTTAAATCATTGCTATCAAATAAAGCCTTAATATTTTTTAAATTGTTTTTAGGTAATGAAATAAATGTCATATGTAAACTTAAATGATCACCGTACAAGTCTAGAGGTATCTTATTTTTTTTAATTTTATCTAAAATAAAATTTGAGTTAATAATGTGTAAAATTGAATTATTTTCTTGATTTTGAGATATCGATATTTGTGCTTCATTAAGTATATATTCCAAATCTCTTTTTTCTACTTTTGATCCATTGAGTTTTTTATATCCAGAAAGATTAGTACATAAAATTTCGGGTTCATTTATTACTAAAGAAATATTTTTAAATATTTTATCTGTATCTTTTTCAAGCCCTTTAATATCCTCGTTAATTTTTTTTGAGGTATATTCAAAATCAAGTATTTTTCCTTTTTTGATACCATTATTTTTTAAGATTTTTTTAGATAAGATTTCATACTTAGATTTCTCATTATGTTTAAAAATTATATAACGAATTTTGTCATCCGCTATTTCAGCAATTAAATTATCTTGGCTCATGAGTTCCTATTCCAAAATAAGCTGTCCATTAATTCTAAAGTCGAATATTTTAAAATTACTAAAGTTATCTTTATCATAGATTGATATAAATTTTTCAATAGATCTTTTAAATCTATCTGTTGGTAACCTCACTACTTTACCATTCTTTAAAACAATATCCCACCTATTTACATCAAAATGATTTAATTCTTGTATTAATTCTATTTTAAAATTTGTGGTTTCTAAAATTTCGTAAAATTTATGAAATTTTTTTCTAGCACCTTCACCTTTTACTAATAATAAGTTTTTTTCCGTATTTAATTTAAAATCCAAAATTTCATTACCATTTTCTAAAAGTAGTATTTTTTTATCTTTTTCAATTAAAATGCCTAATGGTTTATTTTCTTTTACTGTTATATTTAATGTGCTTGGATAAATTTTTTTAATTTTTATCTCTTTGATAAAACTAAATTTACTTCCTATTTCATTGAATTTTTCTCTATTTAAAAAAATAAGATTTTTTCCATAAAATTCATTAAGCGCGCTTTCTAAATCATACCTATTAACGTTTAAAAGACCTTTAACATTGATTTCTTTTATTAAAAAAAGTGAAATTTTTTTTTTTTGTATTGAGTCTAAGCTGTATGTTGATAGGAAAATAAATATTAATATCCATATAAATAAATTTTTTTTTGTTATCATCTATTTATGCTAGAATCTTTTATCATCCAATTAACTAATTGTTTAAATGAAATATTTGAATAATTCGCTATTTCTGGAACAAGAGACAAACTAGTCATTCCAGGTTGAGTATTTAATTCTAGAAGATAAAAAGTATTTTTATGATATCTAAAATCACACCTTGCTATTCCTTTGCATTTGAGAATTTTATAAGCTTTTTCTGATATCCTTAAAACTTGATTATATTTTTTTCTGCTTATCTGGGCTGGCATTATATGTAATGTGTTTGCAGATTTTTTATATTTTGCTTTATAATCATAAAAAGCTCTTTTAGGTTTTAATTCTATGGCTCCTATAGATTTGCCTCCCATGAGAGCAACTTGTATTTCTTGACCAGGTATATAATTCTCAAATAACAAGTTTTCATAAACTTTATTTAATTTCTTAAATTCCTTTTGTAATATAGCTAGGTTTTTACATATTCTTACACCGATACTTGAGCCTTCATTATTTGGTTTAACAACTATTGGAAAAGTTAGCTTATTTTTTTTTATAAGGTTTTTCAAAGTTGTGTTTAGATTATTTTTTTTGTTTAGATATAAATATTTTGGAGTTTCAATATTGTTTTTTTCAAAAAACTTTTTAGATAAAAACTTGTCCATTGCAATCATTGAAGAAAGAACCCCGGAATGTGTATAGGGAATCTTAAGGTATTCAAAAAAACTTTGAATATTACCGTCTTCTCCATCTTTTCCATGAAGGGCATTAAATATGACGTCTGGATTAATTTTCTTAATATTATGTAAAGAGCTTTTTTGGGGATCAAATTTAATTGGATTATAACCCATCTCATTTAAAGCTGAAATACATGACTTGCCAGAATCTAAACTTACTTTTCTTTCATTGGAGTTACCTCCCAGTACAACTAAAATTTTTTTCTTTATTCTCAAGCTTATTTAGCTCCTATTATTTTAATTTCTAATTCTAAATTTGTACCTGTTTTTAGAAAGACTTTTTCTTTAACTCTTTCAATTAATTTTTCAATATCTGCTGAGCTAGCCTTTCCATTATTCTGAAAGAAATTACAATGCTGCGTGGATATACTCGCCCCCCCAACAGTTAAGTTTGAGCAATTTGATACTTTGATTAACTCCCATGCCTTTTTATCGGGTGGATTCTTAAATGTACTTCCACAAGTTTTTATTCTAGATGGTTGTGTTTCTTTTTTTCTTTTTAATAAAGACTCTTGTTTTTTTTTAATTTGATTTTTATCTGTGGGTTCTCCTTGTAAGATCACACTTAGTATTATTAACTTGTTATTCAAGTTATTTCCTCTGTAAAAAAATCTGACTTCATCTTTTGTAAAAGATTTAATTTTTCCATCTAAATTTATCGCCTTTAGAGAAACAAAGATTTTTGATATATCTCTATCATAACAACCGCTATTCATTGTAATAGCTCCCCCAATACTTCCAGGTATACAAGATAAAAATTCAAGTCCTGATAAAGAATTTTGATATGCAAAATCAGATAATTTTTTATCTAATGTTGCTGCACCAACTTCGATTTTATTATTTTCAAGTAACTTGGTTTCTGTAAAAGCCTTGCCAAGCTTTATTACAATTCCATCAAATCCTCCGTCTCTAAAAAGAGTATTTGAACCAGCTCCCAAAATGAAAATTTTATCTTTTTTATTTTTTAATTTTAGTAAAAAATTTTTTAGATCGTCGATTGAATTCGGCTTAAAAAATATCTCGGCTTGCCCTCCTAAATTGAACCAACTGTATTTTGATAGTTTTTCATTTTTATATATCATATTTTAAATTAAAATCTTATTTCTCCTAACCATTTAGAAATTGATCCAGCCCCCATACAAATAACTATTTCGTTCGAAATCAAATTTTTTTTGAAGAAATTATTTAAATCTTTTTCGCTATTAATTAGTACAACTTGTGTATTTGAATACTGAGTAATGGACTTGGCAAAAGTCATTGGGTTATATTTTTTGTCAATTTTTTCACCTGCAGCATATACTGGACACAAAACAACTAGATCAGAATTTTTAAAAGAGGATGAGAAATCTTTATTTAAAAATTTTAGTCTAGAATATCTGTGAGGTTGAAAAACAGATATAATCTTTCTACCATATGAGGTAAGTTTTAAACTTTTTAAAACTGATTTAATTTCAGTTGGATGATGAGCATAATCATCAAAAAATTCTCTCTCTTTGAATGTAAAACGTTTAGTTAGTCTTCTTTGAATTCCAGAAAATTTTTTTAGTGAGTTTTTTATTATTTTAATTTTAATTCCTATATGTAGACAGAGAGAAATTGCTCCTACTGAATTTAGAATATTATGACTACCAATAAGGTTTAATTTAATTTTTTTGATAGTTTTCTTATTTTCACCTGGAATAGATACGTTTAAGTCAAATATTGAGTAATCTTTGTTGTATACGGGATTTAAAATTTGAAAATCAGCTTTTTTGGAAAAACCATAAGTATAAAAATTTTTATTTTTTATTTTTTTACTTAATTTTTCAATTTCATAATCATCTATACAAATAAAAGATTTTCCAATTAATGGTGTTTTATTCAAAAATTTCAAGAAAGCATTTTTTAAGTTTTTGAAATTTTTATAAAAGTCCATGTGCTCCCTATCAATATTTGTCACAACTGAATAATTTATTGGGAAATTTAAAAAGCTACCGTCTGACTCGTCCGCTTCTAATACCGCCCAATTACCTTTTCCAAGTCTGGCATTTCCATTGAAAGAATTAATTATTCCCCCATTTATTATTGTAGGATCAAATTTTGCTTGTGAAAGTATATTTGAAATTAAGGATGTAGTTGTTGTTTTGCCGTGAGAACCAGTTACCACTATGTTGGTTTTTAAAGCCACAACATGTGCCAACATTTCTGCTCTTTTCAATATAGTAATATTTTTTTCAATTGCTGCTTTTATTTCTGGGTTGCTATTTTTTATAGCTGAAGATTTTATAACTATCGAAGAGTGATCTATATTTTCTTTTTTATGTGATCTAAATATTTTAATCCCAATTTTTCTACATCTTTCTACATTTTTACTATTTATCATATCACTTCCCTGAACTTTAAAACCCATATTTTTCATAATTTGAGCAAGACCGCTCATTCCAATTCCACCTATTCCTATAAAGTGAATTTTTTGATTTAAATTTATTTTGATTTTATTCATTTAAAATCCTTTTAATTAATTTTTCAATTTTCATAAATATATTTTTATCTGAATGTTCTGTCATTTTATCTTTAATAGACTGTAATTTTTTTTCATTATTATATAGATCTATAAGAATTTTATTTAATTTATCAGAAATAAATTTTTCTTCTAATAAAAAACAATATCCTTTTTTTTCAAAATATTTTGCATTTATAAATTGGTGATTATCAGCTGAGGAGGGTAAAGGAATTGCAATAAATGGAATTCTTAGGTTTGTTAACTCTGCTAATGATGAAGCGCCCGATCTAGTAATTGCTACATCGGATTTTTTATAATATTCAAGCATGTTTTTAGAAAAAGAAAACAATTGAAAATTAATGTTAGATTGTTTATATAATTTTTCTATTTCAGGTATTTGATCTTCAAGACACTGTTGATAAATTTTAAACTTTACACCTTTTTTGAAACATTTTGTAATTTCCAAAGGCAATATCTCCCCAAATATTTTTGCAGACTGGCTACCACCCATGATTAATAATGATAGTTCGTCTTTAGGAGCTGGTTGTTTTTTAAAATTTATAGAGTTTAAAATACTTTCTTTCAAAATATATCCGCTTACAAATATTTTATTTTCATATTTTGGTCCTATACCTTTCACTTTATCTGTAGATAGCATTATTTTTTTTACTATTGGTAACAAAAATTTATTTGCTTTTCCTAAAATCAAATTATTTTCGTAAATAATTATTGGAATTCTTAAAATGAAACCAGCAACACAGATTGGAAATGAAGAATAACCACCCATGCCAATTATTAATTTGGGTCTTGAAAAGATTAAATAGTAAATTGAAATTATAAAAGCAGATATTATTTTTAAAATTCCCAAAAATGCTAACAAAATATTCTTTTTAAAAATTGTCCCGCTATCAATTATTTTTATTTTTGTATTGATATTTTCTGGTAAAAATTTATGCCCTCTTCTGTCAGAAACTATTTGCAAATTATATTTGTTGCTTAGAAACGTAGCCAAACTTAATGATGGAAAAATATGTCCGCCAGTGCCCCCTGTAGCTATAAGAATTTTTTTTGTTTTATTATTCATTAATTTTTTTCAGTTAGTGAGGTGTAATTGAGTATAATTCCAGCAATTATTCCAGTAGATAACAATGATGATCCACCGTAACTCAAAAATGGTAGCGTCATACCAGTAGATGGCAATAAGTTTGCATTAACACCAATGTGAATGAAGGTTTGAAAAATTATTAAAGAAGTTAAACCACAAAGAGCAAGTTTGTAATAATTATTTGAGAGGTTAATAACTTTTTTAATTATTCTAAATGCTATAAATAAAAAAATCATAATAATTAAAATTGAAATTACTGATCCAAATTCTTCACTAATAACTGCAATAATATAATCTGTATGTGCTTCTGGAACACTCTCCTTTAAAATCCCTTCTCCCATACCTTGGCCCTTAAAACCTCCCTGCTTAATTGCTTCAATAGCTTTTTGTGATTGAGACCAACCAGACTTTTCTGGGTCCATAAAAGACGTAATTCTAGAAATAACATAACTAAACCGTTCTGGAGCCGTATAAAGAAGAAGAAAAAACAGAACAATAAGAATTAAAAATATTAAAATAAGAAAAATTATACTGAACCCTGAAACAAAGATTAATGATGACCATGAGGCAATTAGCAAAATAGTTTGTCCTACATCGGGTTGAATTAAAAGAAGTAAAGTAATTAAAGACAAGAAAAGAAAAGAAATAATATGAGAAAAATTTAAACTTTTGACCTTAGTTGTCGAAATAACTTGAGCAACTATCAGTATAAAAAAAGGTTTAACAAATTCTATAGGTTGAAAACGAAAAATATATAAATTTAACCATCTTTTAGCTCCTTTGACCTCTGTTCCAAAAAAAGGAACTAATAATAATAATAATAAAAAAAATATAAAAATTGGTATCAAACTTTTATTAATTACATTTGTGCTAAGTGTAGATATAAAAATCATTACTAAAAACGAAGCACAAGCATATATAAGGTGTTTTTGAAAAAAAAAATAATAACTTTTATTTAACCTCTCATCTGCCAAAAACGAGGTAGATGAAAAGGAGATAAAAACGCCAAGAATAAATAGTACGAGAAAACATGATAGAATTTGTTTATCAATATTTCTCCAATAATTTTTTGTATTAAAAATATTTTTTTGCATATTGTTTTACTAGATTTTTAAAATTATTTCCTCTCTGCTCAAAATTTTTATATTGATCATATGAAGCGCATCCGGGGCTTAACAGAATCGTAATTTTTTTTTGATTTAATTTTCTAATATCTTTAAATACCGAACTTATTGCATTTTTCATATTTTTACTTAATTCAAAATCAATACGATTAGTAAAAGTTTTTTGAAAATATTTTAAATAATTACCAATAACATATGCTTTTATAATATTTTTTTTTAGTCCATTTATTTTAAATTTGTCTCCAATTTTAGGTAAACCACCAACAATCCAAAAAATATTTTTGTTGCTTTTAAGTGCTGATTTTGTTGCATCAAAACTAGTTGCTTTTGAGTCGTTGATAAATATTTTATTATTTTTTTTATAGAAAATTTCATGTCTATGTTCTAAACCTTTAAAATTTTTTAAAGTATTTATAATATTATTTTCTTTTATTTTGAGTTTTTTGGATAATTCAAAAATATAACTTAGATTTTCAATATTAACGTCTGATCTAAGATAACTGTTATTTATTTTATTTTGTAACTTTTTATATTTACTTTTATTTATATATTTTAGTTTGCTTGGGAATTTATTCTTTTTAAATTTTTTTATTAAGACTTTATTATTAAGATACGCAAAATCATTATTATTTTGATTTGAAAAAATTTTAAACTTTGAATCAACATAATTCTTCATAGAACCATGCCAGTCTAAATGATCTTTTGTTATATTTAGAATTGCTGCAAAATCTGGTTTTATAAATTTTGAATATGCTAATTGAAAAGAAGAAGCTTCGATTATTACAATTGGATTGCTGTTTAAATTTATATCTAAAATAGGTTTTCCAATGTTCCCTCCTAATTTAACATTAATTTTATTTTGTTTTAATACATGTTCAAGTATTTTACATGTTGTAGACTTTCCGTTTGTTCCAGTGATAACAATTGATTTTATATTTCGATTAAAAAGATAGAAAAGATCTATATCTGTTATAATTTTTTTTTTATTTTTAATAAGTTTACTCTTAAGCTTTGCATTATTTAAGCTTATACCAGGACTTAAAATTATATAATCAGAAAAGTCCAAATATTTTGAAAAACTTTTTTTTTTACTTTTTGGTTTTATTTTGTCATCCCAAACTTTTACGTTTTGAAAATTTTTTCTTTTTAAATATTTCACTACGGATTCTCCTGTTGATCCAAGACCATAGATGCAAAAATTCAATGATGAGGGGTTCGAGATTAATGTTTTCATTTATTATCTTAATTTTAATGTGGCCAGACCCACTAAAGCTAAAATGATGGCAATAATCCAAAACCTAATAACCACGGTAGACTCAGCCCAACCTTTTTTTTCAAAATGATGATGTATTGGAGCCATCATAAATACTCTTTTTCCAGTCAACTTGAATGATATTACTTGAATGATTACAGAAACTGTTTCTAAAACAAATAGTCCTCCAATAATTGCTAAAACAATTTCATGTTTTACAATTATTGCAACTGCAGCGATTGATCCACCCAGTGATAATGATCCGGTATCACCCATAAATATTTTTGCTGGCGGTGCGTTATACCATAGAAAACCTAGGCAAGATCCAACGATTGAACCACAAAATATTGATAGCTCTCCAACGTTGGGTATGTATTGAATTTGAAGATAGTTTGCAAATATTGTATTTCCAACCAAATAACAAATTAAAGAAAATGATAGAGCAACCAACATAACTGGAACAGTTGCTAAACCGTCTAATCCATCTGTTAAATTTACTGCATTAGAGGAACCAATGATAACAAAAATACCAAAAGGTATAAAAAATAAACCCATATGTAGTACGAGATTTTTAAAAAAAGGAAAATATAGGTTCGATATAGTTTCGTGGTTAGTAAAGTAGATAAGTAATAAAATACTAATTAAAGAAATAATAAACTGACCAAAAAATTTTAATTTTGCATTCACACCTGATGAATTTTTAAATTTAATTTTTAAATAATCATCTAAAAAACCTAATAAACCAAGGCTAGTGCACACAAACAGTACTATCCAAATGTAAATATTTGTTAAATCTGCCCATAAAATAGTACTTACTATAATACCTATTAGGATCATCAATCCCCCCATTGTTGGGGTTCCACTTTTTTTAATTATATGATCAATAGGACCATCTTGTCTAATTGGTCCGGTAATTTGCTTTTTTGCAAAATATTTAATTAGTGGTGTGCCAATCAAAAAGATTATGGTCAAAGACGTAACAACAGACAAACCGATTCTAAAAGTAATGTATTTAAATACATTTAAAAAACTAAAAGTATCAACCAATGAAGTTAAAAAACTGTAAAGCATTTAATTGCTGCCTCCTATAAATTCTTTAGTTACCTCATGAAGTCTTGTAGCGTTAGAACCTTTTATCATCAAATAATCTCCGTCTCTTAAAACATTAAATATCTTGTTTTTAAACAATTTTAGATCTTTTATTATCTCACCTTGTTTATGTTTATTTAAACTTTTGTATGTTTCAGAAGCATTACTTCCATAGACATAAGTTTTATCAATATCACTATTATTTATAAATTTAGAGATTTTTTTATGGTAAATATGAGAATTCTTACCTAGTTCCAACATATCCCCAAAAAGAAAGTATTTTCTTTTTCCCCCTTTTTTTATGTTTGAAAAGTTCTGAATTGCTGATTTAACAGATAAAGGGTTTGCATTATAACTCTCATCGATTAAAAAGAATTTTTTGTTAAATTTATTAATTTTACTAATTTTACCTCTTCCTTTTAAGAGTATTCTATTTTTAAAAAAATCTCTAATTTTATTAAAAGGTAAATTCAATTCATTTATAATTGAAATACACGATAAAATATTCATAATATAATTTTTGTTTCTATTATTTATTTTTACGAAAATTTTTTTTTTATTTACAAAAAGTGTAAGTAAGAAAAATCCTCTTTTTTCTAACAAATTATTAAATCTAATGTGGGATTTTTTTGAATAACCAAATGATATAACCTTAATATTATTTTTATCGGCTATTTTTTTTAAAAACGTAAAAAATTTATCGTCTTGATTTAAAATAACTGTTCCTCCTTTTTGTATATTATAAATAATTTCACTTTTTGCTTTAGCAATATCATAAATATTTTTGAAATTTTCCAAGTGTGCCTCTGATATATTTGTTATTATTCCCAAATGAGGTTTTACTAAGGCTGAAAGTTTATTAATTTCATTAAATCTACTCATGCCAACTTCGAATACTCCAAATTTATGATCTGGGTTCATATTAGAAATACTTAAGGGAACTCCAAGCTGATTATTAAATGACCTTGGTGAAAAATAAGTTTTCGAATACTCATTTAATAGATTTCCGAGCATTGTTTTTACAGTAGTTTTTCCAGTACTTCCAGTAACAGCAATAAACTTTGCAGAAGATAAATTTCTTTTTTCTTTTGCCAGTTTATTGAGAAATTTAATTGTGTTTTTTGTGTAAATAAATTTTGATTTATTTTGATTAACTCTATTAACTATGCAATATTTAGCCCCGTTATAAACTGCTTGTTTTAAAAAATTATGCCCATCATTTCTTTTCCCTTTAATAGCTATAAATAAATTATTTTTCTTAGTAGTTTTAGAATCAATTGATACACCATTAAAATTGTAATTTTTTTTTGCTTTGAGTATTTTTTTTATAATAACACCGTTATATTTTAAATTATTTTTTGTATTCGATGGATTTTTTTTGTTTTTAAAATTTTTAATAATATTTTTATCGTTTAAAATAATTTTTTTATTTCCTAATTCTTGATATGTTTCATGTCCTTTTCCTGCAACTAAAATTATTTCATAAGGATCAGAATTTTTTAAGGCATAAATAATTGCTTTTTTTCTATTTCCAATTTCTCTTACAAAAGAATGATTGATTCCTTTAATAATATCCTTTCTAATTTTTTTTGCATTTTCATTTCTTGGATTATCATCCGTAATATAAATTTTATCACAATATCTACTTGCAATTTTTCCCATTAGTTTCCTTTTGCTTTTGTCTCTTTCGCCGCCACATCCAAAAATAACAGATATTTTTTTATTAAAGTGTTCCCTCAAAGATAATATTGCTTTTTCTAAAGCTTCCGGGGTATGAGCATAATCTAAAAATATTTTTGAATTATTTGTCAATATTCTTTTTAATTGTAGTCTTCCCTCAACACTTTCGATTCTATCGATTTTATTTAATATATTTTCAACTTTAAGACCACAAACTTTTGAAGCTAAAATTGCCATAAATAGATTCTTAATTTGAATTGAGCCATAAAGATTTATCCTTAGTTTGTATATTTTATTTTTGTATTTAATTTTAAGATATTGAAAATTTTCAAATATCTTATGATCTAAAATATCAAATGTATTGCTCTTTGACCCTATATTGAGCATTTTAAGTTTCCTTTTTTTTTGAATTTTTTTTATTTCTTTAAATTGCTTAATATCAGTGTCTGTTATTACTGTGCCTCTTTTTTTTAAAATATCTTTAAAAAGAAGCAACTTAGATTCAAAATAATTTTTCATATTTTTGTGATAGTCCAAATGGTCATGACTTAAATTTGTAAAAATACCTGCTTTTATTTTTAAAAAATTTAATCTTTTTTGTTTAAGACCATGACTAGATGCTTCAATAATGACATTATTTATTTTAATTCTGCTCATTTCATTTAGGTCTTTGTTCAATGTTAATGAGTCTAAAGAAGTTAGGTTTCTCTTTTTTAATAATTTATCTTTTCTACAACCAAGTGTTCCTATGAAACCTGATTTAAGATTTTGTAATTTAAAAATCTGGTAAAAAAAATCTGATATTGATGTTTTCCCATTTGTTCCGGTGACTGCAATTATATTTTTAGGCTTATTTTTAAAAAACTTTGAACTTATTTTAGCTAATATATCTCTAGTATCCGCGAACTTTATAAATTTAGTTTTTGTGTTTTTTTTTATTTTTTCGGAATGTATTACTACTTTGACGCCTTTAGTAACAGCCTGGGATACAAATTTATTACCATTATGTTTTTCACCTTTAATAGCAATAAATAAATCTCCCTTTTTGGCCTTCCTGCTGTCAAAGCAAATACCATTAATTTGAGTCGCGCCAATTTCTGGACTTAAATTTTTAATTAGTTTTTTTAACAACATGTTTGCCGTAAAAATCAATTTTATTTATGGCTAAAATAGGTCCAATTTTTTCTATTATTTTGCCGGCTACCTCTACTGATGTCCATCCAGCTGTATTATATGGCGTACCTTTGAGTTTCCATCCACTCCCGTCTTTGTAATGATAAATATAGTCTTTATTTGGTTTTGGCTCGTCTAATAGCACTATAAGAATATATTTTGGTTTTGACGTTGGAAATACAGCAACAAAAGTATTTATTTTTTTTTTGGAATAAGTGCCATTTATAATCTTTTGGGCAGTACCAGTTTTTCCTCCCACTTCATAACCATAAATGTTAGCAAAATTGGCTGTCCCCTCCTTTTGAGTTACAATTTTTCTTAAAATAGAATTGATTTTATTTGATATTCCATTTTTTAAAATTTTATTTTTTTGATTAATTGTTTGATCCACTTTTTTTATTAAGGTTGGCTGAATATCATAACCGCCGTTTGATATTATAGAATAGCCTTTTGCAAGTTGTAGTAATGTAGTTGTTATTCCATGCCCAAAAGATGCTGTTGCAAGCTTACATTTTCCCCATTTTGTAGGTAAAGGCTGTCCTACTTCTTCTATATCAAATTTAATTTTATTTATTATACCAATTTCTTCTAAAAAATTTCTCATTTTAATCTCACCAATTTTTTGAGCAATCCGGACTGAACCAATATTACCTGACCTAATTAAAATTTCCTCAGCGGTAAGATTATTAGGAATTTCGTTATCGTACTCTCCAATAGACTTTCCTGCACAAGTAATTTTTTTTGGCAAATCATTAAATTCGGAGTCAGTTTCTATTACACCCTCGTTTAAACCCCCAGCTAAAGTAAAAGTTTTAAAAACAGATCCAAGCTCATAAACACCTTTTGTGGCTCTATTAATATAATTTAAATCATCAATAGTTTGTCTTTTGTTTATGTCAAAATCTGGAAGTGACACCAACGAAAGAACATCACCATTATTAACATCCATTAATATAGATGCACTTCCAATACTATTAAAAATTTTTTGGAAATTCATAAGTTCTTCTCTTATCAAAAATTGAATATTTGCATCTAAAGTGGTTACTAATGATTTTTTATTGAATTTTAGATGATCATTAAAAGATTTTTCAATTCCAGAGATTCCATTATGATCTTCATCAACTTGACCAATTACATGACTGAATAAGTTTTTATGAGGATATATTCTTGTCTGTGTTTTCTCAAAAAGTATGCCTTTTTCTCCCAAAGACCATAATTTAAACTGTTCTTCCTTTGTAATATTTTTTTTAAAATAGAAATATTTGTTTTGTTTTAGGTTTTGATTTAATTTTTTTATATTTTTATTCGGATAAAGTAATTGTATTTTTAATAAAAAGTTTTTTTTATTTTTTATTAGATTTGGTTTGATTGCTGCATGAAAAACCTCGGTATTTCTAGCAAGAGGAATACCATTTATATCTACTATATCATTTCTAAAAATTTTGAATTTTGAATTTAAATATATCAAATTTTTTTCATAATCAATTTTACTTAGAGACAATAAAAGAATTTTAATAGTGAAAATTGATATTAAACAAAAAAATACAAAAAAAAGTAAATAAACCCTGTCTTCGGTTATCATAAGTTTGCTTTTATTTGTCTGTTGCAATAACTTATTGCTATTATCTTCAAAGAAAAAGCTCTTTTGATTTGTATTAATATTTTTTTTAATCATTTTAAATTTTTTGTCTGCTTTGATGAGAAATTAATAAAGTCTTGGGTTGATAAAAAAATCCTTGAGAAATCATAATTAGAGTACTTTTTTTTATTTAATAATAATAGTTTTTCCGGGCTTGATAGATAAATAAAATCTATTTCAGCATTCAACAAATCTTTTTTGAGTATTGAAATTTCCGTATTCAACTGTTCAATATTTTTTTCAATATTTCTCGTATTATTTTTAATTAAAGATATAAAAATCATTAAAATAAAAAACGTAGATAAAGATAGTAATAAAGGTCTATTAAACATCAATTTTCTCTAGCTCTAAATAATGTAAAAATTTTTTTTTGAATTCTTCGGGATATGTAAAATTATGATTGCTCCTTATAGCATGTCTTAGTTTTGCAGATCTTGAGGGATTATTTTCTTGTAGTTCCTCAAGATCTGGTTTTATTACTTTATTTTTGTAATTTTTAAATAAAATTTTTTTATCTTTACTTTCTGGATAGTATCTTGATGTTTTTGATTTATTTGACGAAAAATTTGTAAAGAAAAATTTAACTATTTTGTCTTCTAGTGAATGAAAAGTAACTACAACTATTTTTCCATCTTCTTTTAAAATTTTTGTTGCAATAATAAGACCTTCAATTAATTCTGTTATTTCCTTATTTACAAAAATTCTCAATGCTTGGAAAACTTGGGTTGATATATTTGTTTTTTTTTTAAAATTTTTTTTTTTGCTTTTTTGAATTATTTTTACTAAGTCAGGTATAGTTTTAATTGGATTTAGCTTTCGTTCCCTCAAAATATTTTTGGATATCCTTAATCCTTCTTTTTCTTCACCTAATAATCTAAATATACTTCCAAGAGTTTTTGAATCTAAATTATTTAAAATCTCTTTTGCAGTATTTTTATTTAAACCCATACCCATGTTTGGCTCTTCTTTTGAGAAAAAGGAAAAGCCTCTCTTCAGGTCTGATATTTGCAAAGAAGATAAACCTAGATCAAATATAATACAATCTACCTCTAATTTTTTTGATACAAATTTTTCTAAATCACTAAATTTTGAGTTGTGGAAAGAAAAACGATTTTCATATTTTTTTTTTGTTTTTTTGGCATAGTGATGAATATTTGGATCTCTATCTAATGCGATAACTTGTGTATTTGGATATGATAGTATTGCATTTGAATAACCCCCAGCGCCGTAGGTACAGTCTACAAACAATCCGCCATTTTTTGGATTACAAGTATTTAAAACCTCTTTCAACATTACTGGATAATGAGGCAAGTTTTTTAACGATGAAATATCTTTCATCTACTTTTAAATTAGAATTTTTGTTTTCTTAAAAAAGCAGGTATTTCAAAGTCTTCTTCGTCACTTTTTATCACCTCTTGATTATTACTTTCTGACGAGGTTTCGTTAGTTACCTCATCAGAAAATAATTGGGGGGAAACTTCATTTTCAATCGTTTGTGAACTATCTTGTGATTTATCTTCGTAAAGAGAAATATCCTCTATAACTGTTTCGTCTAAGGGCTCATCTTTAACACTGTTTTGGATTTGGTCTTGATTCAAATTGTTTTCTACAAAAGATGCATTTTCTAATGATATCCCCGAAATTAAGTCTTCTTTCGGATTTGTAGAAATTTCTTCTTCTAGTTTTAAAGCAGTTGCTCCTTGAATAGATCCTGGTTCTGGAATTGAAGGTATAATTAAATTGCTTTGAATATCATCTGAATAACCAGAACTTCTCGTATGAATTCTATGAACATTATTTAAGACTGTTTTTCCATGAGGGCTTTCTCCATCAAGTGCTGTTGCAACAATTGATACTCTCATTTTTCCATTTAAGTTTTCATCTTGAATAGCACCAAAAATAAGTTCAGCTTCTGGGTCAACTTCGGCTCTAATTTTGTTCACAGCCTGATCAACCTCAAAAAGCTTTATGTCTTCTCCGCCAGTAATATTTACTAATAATCCTTTTGCTCCTTTTAAAGAATAATCATCTATTAAAGGATTGTTCAGTGCCAGTTCTGTTGCTGCTAAGGCTCTATTTTCACCATCAGCTTCGCCAGTGCCCATCATTGCTTTGCCCATAGATGTCATTACTGTTTCAACATCAGCAAAATCTAAATTAATTAGCCCTGGTCTTACCATTAAATCTGTAACACTTTGAACACCTTGTTTTAAAACATCATTTGATAATGAAAATGATTTCTCGAAAGTTGTAGCTTCATTTGCAACTTTGAAAAGATTCTGATTTGGAACAACTATTGAGGTGTCTAGATGTTGTTTTAATTTTTCCCAGCCTTCCATCGCTCTTCTCATTCTTTTAGGACCTTCGTAAGAAAATGGTAAAGTAATTACCCCAATTGTTAAAATATTTAATTCTTTAGCTGCTCTTGCTATAACATGAGAAGCACCTGTACCTGTGCCACCACCCATTCCAGCAGTTATAAAAACCATATTAGCACCTTGTAAATAAGTTACTATTTCGTTAAGAGATTCATCAGCAGCCGCTTGACCGATATCATGTTTTGCTCCAGCGCCAAGTCCTTTAGTTAAATTCATACCAATTTGTATTTTGGCATCTGCTTTATTTACTTTTAAATCCTGTGCATCTGTATTTACTGCAACAAATTCTACTCCTTGTAGCCCATCATTGATCATCGCGTTAATTGCATTTCCGCCAGCGCCACCTATTCCCATTACTAAGATTCTTGGTTTAAGTTCTTTTAATTCACCACCACCTATATTAATTGTCATACACCCTCCTTTTTAAATTTATTTTCCCATTTTAAAGTTGATCTATTTAAATATGATTTCTTCTTTGCGATTGATTTGAATTTTTCAAAAGAGTTTGGATCCCATATTTGAAAAACTTTTCCTAAACCAACGAATATTATATTTGTTTTTATTTTTGCGTGTTTAAGTAATTTTTCAGGAATAGTTACTCTTCCTTCACTATCAAAATTAAGACTAATACTTTGAGATAAAATTGAGGTTGCAAAGTAATCTCTTTTGTCATCAAATGGGCCTAAAGAGTCAATGCTGTCTGATAATTTTTCAATTCTGTCTTGTGCACAACCCTCAAGTGCAGCATGATTGAAAGACGGATAGGCAATAAAACTATTAAAACCTTTTGAGTTTAAATATGCTCTAAAGCTAGATGGCACTGACACCCTTCCCTTTTTGTCTATTTTGTTCTCGAAACTTGACAAAAACATAATTCATCTTTCTTTTAAAAATCTCCCATTTTCCCAATATTTGGGAATTCATGGGATAGTATGGGTATATTTTATTATAGTCAATACTTAATTTGTATATAAAATTTTGTTTAAATTATTCTAATGGATACAAAAAGAGAACATATGGTTAGAAATGCTAGGCAATCTGTAAGCCGGGTTTTGTCATTTAAGATGTCATTTATCTAGATTTAAGCTCGCACTTAAATTCAAGCGACTAACCCTGATGACTAACTAAAGACCGTTTTTAGCTTTCGCAGTGTCATCTCTTTTTAGTCTTGCTCCCGGTGGGGTTTGCCGTGCGTTTTTTGTTACCAAAAAACCGGTGTGCTCTTACCACACCGTTTCACCCTTACCTTGATAAGGCGGTCTATTCTCTGTGGCACTATCCCTAAGGTCGCCCCCGCCAGCCGTTAACTGGCACCGTGTCTTTATAGAGCCCGGACTTTCCTCTACATTCGCATGTAGCGACAATCCAATTGCCTAGCAACTCTGCTATAATGATTATGCTAGAAAAATCAAGCCTAATTTAAAGATTTGCTTAAAATTTGGCTTAATTTAAGGGTTTCGAAATCTATAATCCCATTAATCTTTTTTTGTCTATATTTTCTTTGAAAATTTTTGATTATTTTTGTCTTATATTTTGAGTTCAAATATCGATATCCTATTTTGTAGAGATTTTTAAAAAATAGACCGTTATTTTGAGTTTTTTTATACTTATTCTTTATATCAATTTTTTTAGGATAATTTCCAATTCCATTGATAGACAAATACTGCCAAGGAAATTTTTCACCAGGATCTATTTTTCGGATCGGAGCAATATCTGAGTGAGCAAGAATAAAATTATTTTTAATCTTATATTTTTTTTTTAATCTTTTGCAAAGCGAGATCAAATTTTTAATTTGTATTTTTGTAAATTTTTGGTATCCAAATTTGTGCCCCTTGTTAACAAGCTCAATTCCGATTGAGTTTTTGTTTAAATTTTTATTTTTTTTCCACATAGACTTTCCTGCATGCCAAGCAACATATTTAACGTCCACTAAATTGAATATCCTACCACTTCTTCCAATTAAATAATGTGCGCTCACCTTAGAGCCCACGGAGGTAAGTCTTTTTAAAGATTCGCGTTCAGATTGCATACCGGTATAGTGAATAATTATCATGGTAATACTTTTGCCACTTCTCGCTTTTTCCGCGTAATTTGGAGAATAATATTTTGTAATTTCCATTAAAAAAATATATAGCATAAAAATCGATGCTAGAACGGTTTAAAATTTTTACAGTAATTACTGTATTATCAATGGTGTTTTTAACAAACACTAATGCTGACGAAAAATACACAGCTAACGAGTGTTTTGAGAAATTTAGCAGGGGAACCCTTAAATTTAATCAAGCTTTGGATAAAGCTATTTTTAAGCCAATAGCTAAAGGCTATAGAGTTTTGCCTCAACCAATTAGAACAGGAACAAACAACTTTGTATCTAATTTACGTTCACTACTATCTTTTTCGAACAATGTTCTTCAAGGTGATCTTAAAAGTGCTGGTAACACAGCTGGAAGATTCGCAATAAATACTACTGTGGGAATACTTGGGGTTTTCGATCCTGCATCAAAGATGGGTTTTGAAAAGAAACCAAGGGAGGATTTTGGTCAAACACTTGGTGTTTGGGGGGCTAGCCCAGGATGTTATTTTGTTTTACCTGTTTTGGGGCCAACCACAACGAGGGATGCAGCGGGTTTGATTGGTAATGTGTTTGTTGATCCGGTTTACCATCTTACTCATAATAGTGAAACAGACATAATAGTTGGCAATGAAAATTTGTCAGAACATAATTATTATTATTATAGAGGAACAGACGCGGTTGACTTTAGATCTAAAAACATAGAGTCATTCGAAAGCTTAGAAGAAAATTCAATTGATTTTTATGCATCTTTAAAAAGTCTTTATTTGCAAAATAGACAGCAAAGAATATTAAATTCACCAACCTCAAACAGAGATTCTGAAGACAGCGATTGGGAAGAAATAGATAATCAATAATTATAAACAATGAAAAGAATATTCTTATCTTTTCTGATTTTTTTAGTAGGGTCATTTATAGTTCAAACTAAAGCAATATCCTATAGTTCTGATCCAGAAAGTTTTATTTCTGAAGTAATAGATGAGGCAAAAGTAATTTTAAGTGGCTCCTCTTCTTCAGAGGAGAAAGCAGATAAATTATCTCAAATTGCACTTAAAATTGTAGATATTAAAGGCTTGGCTTATTACACTTTGGGAAAAAAGAGAAAAGAATTAACCCCAGAACAGTTAAAAAAGTACGAAGACTTGTTCGAAAAATATTTTTTAAAAAGCTTTACTTCAAGATTAACAGATTATTCTGATCCTAAGATAAGTGTTCTATCATCTGAAGTTGTAAACAATAAATATACAATTGTTAAAACAATGTTGCTAAAAACTGATAAGAAACCAGAAGTAAAAATTGATTGGCGGGTTTATACTAAAGATCCTGATAATCCATTAATAAGAGACTTGATTATTGAGGGATTAAGTTTAGCACGAACTCAGAAAGAGGAATTTGCATCAGTACTGAGCACTAATAATAATGACATTAATGCATTATTCTCAACCCTAGAGAAATTTGTAAATAAATAAATATGATCTTGTATATAGTCGTATCACTTTGGTTAATTGGAGTAATGGTCGATTAGATGGTGGGCCCGCCAGGATTCGAACCTGGGACCAATACATTATGAGTGTACTGCTCTAACCAGCTGAGCTACAGGCCCTTATTTAAATTAACTTTTACAATATAAATATTTATTTTTCTAGGAAACTTTTTAGTTGTTTTGACCGGCTTGGGTGTTTCAGTTTTCTAAGTGCCTTAGCCTCGATTTGTCTAATTCTTTCTCTTGTTACAGAAAATTGAAGACCGACTTCTTCTAGTGTATGATCGGTATTCATCCCAATACCAAATCTCATTCTTAAAACTCTTTCCTCACGAGGTGTTAGTGATGCTAAAATTTTTGTAGTTGACTCACTAAGATTAGATCTAATGGCAGTATCCAAAGGTTGTAAAGCATTTTTGTCCTCAATAAAATCCCCCAAACTGCTGTCTTCCTCATCACCAACAGGTGTTTCAAGAGAAACTGGCTCCTTGGAGATTTTTAGAACTTTTCTAACTTTTTCAAGAGGCATGGCTAATTTTTTTGCTAATTCTTCTGGTGTAGCCTCTCTACCAAATTCACTTAAAATTTGTCTCTGTGTCCTCACAATTTTATTTATGGTTTCAATCATGTGAACTGGAATTCTAATAGTTCTTGCTTGATCTGCAATTGATCTTGTTATTGCTTGTCTGATCCACCAGGTAGCATACGTGGAGAACTTATAACCTCTTCTATATTCAAACTTATCTACGGCTTTCATTAAACCGATATTACCTTCCTGAATAAGGTCTAAAAACTGTAATCCTCTATTAGTATATTTTTTTGCGATTGAAATAACTAGTCTTAGGTTTGCTTCTACCATTTCTTTTTTAGCAACCCTAGACTCTCGTTCACCTTTCTGTATTCTTTTGACTAATTCCTTGAATTCCCCAACCGGCAATTCAATTTTTTTACTTAATTCTACTAATCTATCTCTTATTTCGTCAAAGTCTTTTCTGTGCTTTTTAAAAAAACTTTTCCATACTTTGTTTTCCTGTAAAAAGCTTTCAAATTTTGGATTTACCTCATTTCCTATATAATATTTAAGAAATTCAGACCTTGAAATTTTACTTTCTATTGCTAATCTTAATAAGACGCCCTCAAGAGAAAGTATTTTTTTATTTTCTTTATAGTGAGATTGAACTAATTCTTCAACGACAGAGCTGCTTAATTGAAGATTTTTAAAACCTTCTACTAATATTCCTTGAATTTTTTTAAAATTTTTGTTTTTTGATACAGATAATTCTTTGCCGTTTAAAATACAATTTAATTTTTCTATTTGATATTTTTTTAGTTTCGCATAATATTTTGATAAGTTTTCAATTATTTTTGTAATTCTTGGTTTAATTTCCTCCTCCATAGCTGCTAGAGAGACATTAAACTCGTCTTCTTCTTCATATTGTTGTTCTTGTGGACTTTTTTCAGTGTCCTTGTCGTCTTTTTTATTGTCTGCTTTTTTATTTACTAAATTTGTTGACTTATCTTTTTTATCATTTGAAGAGTCGTTTTCAAAATCTTCATATGTGGAATCAATATCTATAATATCTCTTATAAGTAACTCTCCTTTTTCAAGTTGATCTTTCCACTCGAACATTTTTTTTGCTATCAAAGGACTTTGTGTAAGAGCATTTATCATTAGGTCTTTACCTGCTTCTATTCTTTTGGCTATCGCAATTTCGCCTTCTCTGGAGAGTAACTCGACTCCTCCCATTTCGCGTAGGTACATTCTAATTGGATCATCACTCTTTTCAGATGTTTTGTCGGATTGTTCTGCTGATGTATCTTTCTTTTTTGGTTTTTGAAAATCACCTTTTTTTTCAACAAGTGAAACTTTTTTTTCAAAAATTATAAATATTGCTCTTTCAACATTTTCTTGTGTACTATTTCTTTTTCCTAGTGATTTACCTAATTCTTCATAAGTAATGAAACCTCTTTGTAGTCCTTTATCTAAAAGACGCTCGAATGATTTGGTTATTAGTTTTTTGATCATAGAAAATTAAAGCTGATTACTATTATATATATGTACAAATATCAAAAAATCTATACTTAAATTACTCTTTGTTTATCTTGCTTTTTAACTCAATTAAATCTGAATAGGACTGTTCATCAAAATCCTTCATTAGTTTACTTTCTAATTCATCAATTCTTTTTGAAAATTTTATTTCATTTAATTCCTTAAGGATTTCATTAAGCAACTCGATTTGTAGATTGCTATCTTTCTTTAAAAAAATATTTTTTATAAATGAATTTTGACTTATATCTTTTATTAGATTTGGATATTTATCTTTAAGACTATTAAAATTGCTTTCATTGAGATTATCTGAAACAATAAAATCTAGTAATTCTGATTTAAGGGAGTTTAAACTTTTAGATGAAAACGAAATATCTTTAAAAATTTCTGTTCTCGGCGAAATAAGCTCTGGATAATTCATCATAATAAATAATATTGAATATTCTTTAATTTCTTCTTTGGAAAGATGTTCTTTTTCAGAGGCAATTTTCTTTGTTTCATTAAGTATTTTAAAATTATCTATTTTTTTTCTATTATTAAATTGCTGTAAAGGGGTTAAATTTCCAATTTTTTCTAAATAAAATTCCAGGATATGTTTTCTCAGGGTTTCATCTTTTATAGTTCTACATAAGTTTTTAAATTTCTTTTCAAATTTCGTCGCTGCAAATGGATCATTTCTATTAAGTTCATTTGAATATATTTTCCAAATAAAGTCTTGGATAGATGATTTTGTTTTCAAAAAATTCTCAAACACCTCTTTGCCTTTTTCTTTTATATAATCATCTGGATCAATCCCATTTTTGAGCGATACGAAACTAATTTTATTATTTTCTTTTATAAATGGCAGTAAACTTTCTGCTATACGTAAGGCTGCTTTTTGCCCGCTGCTATCACCGTCAAGACAAACTATTGGTTCAGAAAAGAATTTCCATATCAAATTTATTTGATTTTCTGTTAGAGCTGTACCAGAATTAGACACAACATTTTTTATACCAGAAGAATGAATGCTTATTACATCCATGTATCCTTCGACTATTATAACTTCCTCACTTTTTTTTGGGAAAGATTTGGCTTTTTCTAAATTAAAAACGTGTCTACCTTTTTTATAAAATTCTGTTTCTGGGGAATTAATATATTTTGCGAACTTACCATCTTTTATAATCCTTCCACCAAAAGCAATAACATCTCCTACTATATTTTTAATAGGGAATATTATTCTTGAATTAAATCTATTTGCAAATCTATTTCGCTTTTCGTCTTTGAAAAATAAACCAGTCTCCATAATTTCTTTTTCTGAAAACTTTTGGGAAATGATTTTATAAAATTCTGAATTATGAGGAACATATCCTAATTTAAATTCTAATATTATATTTTTTCCAATTCCTCTATTTTCTAAATATTGTAAAGCATTTGTATTTTCTGAGAATAGCATCTTGTGATGATATTCGGTAAAATCTTTTAAAATGTTTTTATATTTCTCGTATCTTTTTTCTTTTTCTGCATCAAACTTTGAAAATTTATAAGGTTGCATGCCTGCCTGTAAAGCTAATTGTCTTACGGCTTCCCCAAATTTTATAGATTGTGTTTTCATCACAAAATCAAAAACATTTCCATGCTCTCCTGAGCTAAAACAATGATAAAAACGCTTTTCATCGCTAACTGTGAAAGAAGGAGTTTTTTCAGTTGTAAATGGAGATATTCCTATAAACTCTTTTCCTCTTTTTTTAAGTACAACTGTTTTTCCAACAACTTCTGAAACTTTTAATCTAAGCTTAATTTCTTCTAAATAGTTTTTTGGGTATTTCATTTTAGTTTAAATTTTCCTTTATAATTTTGCTTACCTTTGAAAAGTCTAAAACATCAGAATACTCTTTTTTAAGTGCTCCCATTACTTTGCCCATATCTTTCACGGAGTTAGCCCCAACTGCTTTTATTGTATCTAAACATATTTTTTTTGTTTCATCTTCGCTTAATTGTTTTGGTAAAAATTGATTAATAATTTTTATTTCAGACATTTCATTCTCAAAAAGTTCGTTTCTCCCGCCCTTCTTGTATGCCTCGCAAGAATCATTTCGTTGTTTAACCATTTTTTTTAGAAGTGAAATCAAATCATTATCTGGCAAAGTTTGCTTATCTTTGAGCTTTTTAGCAATTAATAAGTCTTTAATAGCGGCAACTACCAGGCGTAAAGTCGAATAGGTTTTTTTATCCTTGGTTTTTAATGCTTCATTGAGTTTTGTCTCTATTTTGTTTTGAAGGGACATAAGATTTCTAAACTTACTTTAATAACATTTTTTTTCAAAAGGAAAAAGAATGTGGTTGACGATTGTTGGCCTTTTTCATATAAAGCCCAAAACCAATAATAAAAGGTTTTTCTTTAACTCATGAGTTGTATTTGAGACAGATTAGAAACAAAAAAAAAAATAATTCACATAATTTTTCAACAGGTATTTTAGTTTTTGAGGATGGCACCAGATTTTTTGGCAAAGGTATTGGCTATGAGGGAAACGCAGTTGGAGAAGTTTGCTTTAATACTTCTATAACCGGTTATCAAGAAATTATTACAGACCCGTCTTATTCAGATCAAATTATAAATTTTACTTTTCCCCATATAGGTAATGTCGGTACGAACCCAGAAGATAATGAGGCAGATAAAGCTTGGGCAAAAGGTGTGGTTCTTAATTGTAACATAACAGAACCATCAAATTATAGATCTATAAAAAAATTAGATATTTGGCTTAAAAAGAGAAAAATTGTAGGGATTGTCAATTTAGATACTAGAATAATTACAAATTATATAAGGGACAAAGGTGCCCCTAAAGGAATAATACAGTTTTCAAAAAATGGTAGACACAATATAAAAGAGCTTGTTAAAAAATCTAAATCGTGGAAAGGTCTCTTGGGTTTAGATTTAGCTCAAAAAGTTACTTGTAAAAAAAGCTATACTTGGAATTCTCTTAAGTCTTGGGATAAAAAAAAAGGATACTTAAAAAATAGAAAAAATCTATTTAAGATTATAGCTATCGATTATGGTATTAAAAAAAATCAGCTGAGATGTTTTTCTGATATTAATTGTAAAGTTATTGTAGTGCCTGCAAATTATTCTGCAGAAAATATAATTAGCTTGAAACCGGATGGTATTTTTTTATCCAACGGCCCAGGTGATCCAGCTGCAACTGGAAAATACGCTATTCCGATAATAAAAAAATTGATTACCTATAAAATTCCAATCTTTGGTATTTGTTTGGGTCATCAAATTTTATCATTAGCTCTTGGTGCAAAGACTAAAAAAATGTCACTAGGTCATAGAGGAGCAAATCATCCTGTAAAGGATTTGTTGACAAATAAAGTTGAAATTACAAGTCAAAATCATGGTTTTGAAGTTGACGAAAAATCAATTCCAATAAGTGTAAAAGTCACTCACAAATCTTTATTTGATGGAAGTATTGAAGGCATTGAAGTAAAGAATAAAAAATTATTTTCTGTTCAGTATCATCCAGAGGCAAATCCGGGACCGCAAGACAGTAAATATTTGTTCAAAAAATTTTTAAATAACATAAAAATGAAAAAAAATGCCAAGAAGAAAAGATATTAAAAAAATTTTAGTAATTGGAGCTGGACCAATTGTAATTGGTCAAGCTTGTGAATTTGATTATTCCGGAACACAGGCATGTAAAGCTCTTAAAGATGAGGGATACAAAGTAATATTAATTAATTCGAACCCTGCTACAATTATGACTGACCCAGATGTTGCAGATAAAACTTATATTGAACCAATTACACCCGAAATTGTTGAAAAAATAATTAAAAAAGAAAAACCAAATGCAATTTTACCTACTATGGGTGGGCAAACTGCTTTGAATACAGCTATCTCTATGGAAAAAAAAGGAATACTAAAAAAAAATAAAGTTGAATTAATTGGGGCAAAAGCAAAAGCAATATCAAGAGCTGAGGATAGGGATTTATTTAGAAAATCAATGAAAGAAATTGGTTTAGATTTACCAAAATCCGAGATTATTAACTCATTTAATAATTCAAAAAAAGTTTTAAAAAAAATTGGTTTACCTGCAATTATAAGACCCTCTTTCACTTTAGGTGGTTCTGGGGGTGGTATAGCAAAGAATAAAAAAGAATTTTTCAATTTAATAAAATCTGGTTTAAGCGAATCTCCACAAAACCAAGTTTTAGTGGAGGAGTCACTTGAAGGTTGGAAAGAATTTGAAATGGAAGTCGTGAGAGACAAAAAGGATAACTGCATTATAATTTGTTCAATTGAAAATGTAGACCCGATGGGAACTCATACCGGTGATTCTGTTACAGTTGCTCCAGCGTTAACTCTAACAGATAAAGAATTTCAGATAATGAGAAATGCTTCGATTGAATGCTTGAGAAAAATAGGTGTAGAGACTGGTGGTTCAAATGTCCAATTTGCAATTAATCCCAAAAACGGCAGGATGGTTATAATTGAAATGAATCCTAGGGTCTCTAGATCTTCAGCTTTAGCGTCAAAAGCTACTGGTTTTCCAATTGCAAAAGTTGCTGCAAAATTAGCTGTGGGATACACATTAGATGAGTTAACAAACGAGATTACTGGAACAACTCCTGCCTCATTTGAACCAACAATAGATTATGTCGTAACAAAAATTCCAAGGTTCACATTCGAAAAATTTAAGTTAGCAAAACCTAAATTAGGTACATCAATGAAATCAGTTGGCGAAGCAATGGCTATTGGTAGAAATTTTAAAGAGTCCTTTCAGAAAGGTTTGGTGTCACTTGAAATAGGATACAAAGGTTTGGACCTGTTAAATAAGTTAACAAATAAAGATTTGAGAAATAAATTAGCTCAAAATTTACCTGACAAACTTTTAATTGTCGCAGAGGCATTTAGAAGAAGAATTACTTTGAAAAATATTTATAAAATAACGCAGATCGATCCTTGGTTTTTAGAACAAATATCAGATTTAGTTTTTGAAGAAAAAAAATTGAGAAGAAAGGGAATTCCAAAAACTTTTAAAGAATTGTCTCATATCAAATCAATTGGATTTTCTGACGATAAAATTGCAGAACTTACAAGAAAAAGCATTAAAGAAGTTCAGAAACAAAGGAAAAAATTAGGCGTATTTCCTGTTTTTAAAAAGATTGATACTTGTGCTGGAGAATTTAAATCTGATACTCCCTATATGTATTCAACTTACCAAAACTTAACATCTGATAAATCTGCATGTGAATCAAATCCAACAAATAAAAAGAAGATTATTATATTGGGTGGCGGGCCCAACAGAATAGGACAAGGAATAGAATTTGATTACTGTTGTTGCCAGGCAAGTTTTGCTTTGAAACAAAAAAAATACGAAACCATAATGATTAATTGCAATCCAGAAACTGTTTCAACTGATTATGATACTAGTGATAGACTGTACTTTGAGCCTTTAATTGAGGAAAATGTTTTAAATATAATAAAAAAAGAGAGAGAAAATGGTAAATTAATGGGTGTTATAGCTCAGTTTGGAGGCCAAACCCCAATTAAATTAGCAAAAGTTTTGAATGAAAGTAATATTCCTATCTTAGGTACACAATTTGACTCCATTGATCTTTCGGAAGATAGAGAAAGATTCAAAAAAGTAATTATTAAGGAGAATTTGAGACAAGCAGAAAGCGGAATAGCAAAAGATAGGAATGAGGCGTTTAGAATTGCAAACAAAATAGGTTTCCCAATTGTAATTAGACCGTCTTATGTACTTGGCGGACGGGGTATGGAAATAATTTATAGTCAATTAGACTTGAGAAAATACATAGATGAAGCTGTAAGAGTTTCAGGTTCAAGCCCAGTGCTTATCGATAAGTTTTTAAATGATGCAATAGAGGTAGATGTTGATGCTATTTCAGATGGAAAAAAAGTTTTTGTTGCAGGGATTATGGAACATATTGAAGAAGCAGGTATTCATTCAGGAGACTCGGCTTGTTCGCTACCTCCTTATACTTTGGATAAAGATGTTATTAAAGAAATAGAGTATCAAACAAAAAAATTGGCTATTGCTCTTAAGGTAATTGGATTAATAAACATCCAATTTGCAGTAAAAGATGAAGAAATCTATGTATTAGAGGTAAATCCAAGGGCCAGCAGAACTGTTCCGTTCGTCTCTAAAGCTACAGGACTTCCAATTGCTAAAATAGCATCTAGAGTAATGGCTGGGGAAAAATTATCGAAATTTAATTTGAATAAAAAAAATAAAAACTCTTTTGCCGTTAAAGAAGCTGTTTTTCCTTTCAATAGATTTCCTGAAGTTGACGTCCTTTTAGGTCCTGAAATGAAATCTACAGGTGAAGCAATGGGGTTTGATCAAAATTTTGGTTTATCCTTTGCAAAAAGCCAGATTGCAAGTAATAATAGCATTCCACATAAGGGCACAGCGTTTATTTCGGTTAAAGATAAGGATAAAGAAAAAATTTTGATAAATGCGAAAAAATTAATTAAGTTAGGTTTTTCTATATTTGCCACCTCTGGAACTGCAAGATATTTAACTTCGAATGGTATTAAATGTAAAAAGATAAATAAAGTAAGTCAAGGATCACCCCATATAGTAGAAAAATTAAATAATAAAAATATCTCATTAGTGATTAATACTACTGAGGGAAAAGATTCTATATCTGACTCTTTCAGTTTGAGAAGATCAAGTTTAATGAATAGAATTCCGTATTTTACCACAATGCCTGCAGCAAATGCATGTGTTGAATCTATTGAAGCTTTAAAAAAATTTCCTATTAGGGTGAGAGCTCTTCAAGATAATTAAGCTGTACAAGTCATATCCTGGCCACAGCAAAGAGGCGACTTTATTTTCCCGTGTTCGTTAGGACACTTTGATATCTGAACGTTTTTACCATTCTCAAGACTCAAATTATCATTCTGCAAAGGAGAATTGCATTTAGCACAGGTAGCGTTCACAGACATTCCGCATTTTGTACATTCGTAAGTGGCCATATAAGTTTATTATACTAGGTTATGCTTTGACTTTCCAGTCAGTATTAAAAGATACATAATTGACTTGTACGCACCTTCTCTCTTTTTTTATCTCTTTTTTTTCCATTCCATGCCATGTATTTGGGCCACTTGAAAAAAAATAGCCATAATTATTTCTATATGGAACTGTTTTGACTAATTTTAGTTTTTCATCATAAAAATCTGTTCCTAAGTTTTCAGACTCATTGAAAGGATTAACAAAAATCAGTGAGGAAAGTAATTTTTCTTTTATATCACAGTGTGGCTTAAGCCAAAATCCTGTTCTATCGCAAATAACTTCTAATCTCACGTAGGAATTAGATAAATCTTTTTTAATTAAATCGCCAATATACTGATGTACATTTTTTGAGCAAAGTTCTTCAACAAAATTTGAAAGATTAGGAAAGTTCTTTGAGTTTTTCTTTGTAATAAAACATCTGTATTTTTTTGCTTTACCTCCAGTTTTTATTCCCTCCCTATATTTTCCTTCTCCTCCATCAATAGCTCTTGTTCCATCATAATTTAAACCATCATTGATTGGGTTTGCTATCTCTGCATTACAAACTTCTTTTATTGCTAATTCTGTAAGGGGTTTATTTATTGCCCAATGTTTAAAAGGTTCGTCGTAAGACTCTAACCTAGATTTTAAAGAATTAAATAATTCCATTTTTTTTCATCTTTTCTTTTACAAGTATAGCAGCTCTACTTACTTCGTCTAAACCATTATAGGTCCAGTGTTCAATTTTATTTTCTAAGTTTCTTATTATACCAAGATCTTGAAATAATTTATAAAATTTTTCAAATCTGTTTATACTTCTTTTATTTGACATTTGTGCGACGTATACGGGTTTTCCAGTAATGGCAGCTTCAGATATCATAGAGGTAGAGTCGCATGTAACAATAATTATATCCGCAAGTCCCAGTGAGGATAAATAAGCTTTTTTATCTCTTTCTTTAATTACTAAATGATCCTCGTTAAAATAATTATATGCAAGCTTTAAGATATTGTCTGGTGTTCTATATGATGGGATAATAATTAATTTATATTTAGGTGAAATAAACATATTTTTAATTTTAGCAAACATTATTTCCATTTGTTTTTCTGAAAAACTATAATATTTGTTTGGACCACCAATTATAAAAGTAACAACTTTTTTATCACCTTGATTAGGTTTTAAATAATTTATATTTTTTTGTATTTCTTTGTTTGTTAGATAGTGAATAGCACCTTTAGTTTTTATTACATTGTCACCTAATAAGTCATCATGCTCTGGACAAATAATCGAATCAAAATTGTTAAAGTTTACTTTTGGATCTTGAATGTGGATATTAAATATTTCATTTTTAAATCTTCTTTTCAATAAAATTGACGGAATTACACTTTTTCTGCCACATGAAATTATAACTTTAGAATCACAAATAAATTTTTTTTTAAGTATCCCATCAAAAACAGGGGTAAACTTAGGTGGGATTAAATTCCAAATATTTTTAAGTTGTATTTTTTCGTGCTTAAAACTTAAGCCTAAAGCATTTGCAAGGCCTTCGACCTGACTAATCATGCCATGCATGCCTTGGGTCAAAAGAAGTGCTTTTAATTTTAACATTTATAACTATATATAAATATAATGAACAATAAGTCTACTAAACATACAAAAGTGTTGATTCTTGGGTCTGGACCAGCAGGTTACACTGCGGCCATTTATGCGGCAAGAGCTATGCTTAAACCAATTTTAGTTTTTGGATCTGAACCGGGGGGGCAATTAACCACAACAACTGATGTTGAAAACTTTCCAGGATATTCAAAGGTAATTCAAGGACCATGGTTAATGGAAGAAATGAAAGGTCAGGCTAAAGCGGTTGGAACCGAAATGATTCAAGACCATATAAGTAAAGTAGATCTCTCAAAGAAACCTTTTGAGGCAACTGGTAATAGCGGTCAAGTTTATACTGCTGATAGCTTTATTGTTTCAACCGGCGCACAAGCAAGATGGTTAAATTTAAAATCTGAGACGGAATTTAGAGGTTTTGGAGTATCAGCTTGTGCAACTTGTGACGGTTTTTTCTTTAAAGAAAAAGAAGTTGCAGTTGTTGGTGGAGGTAATGCTGCAGTTGAAGAAGCGATGTTTTTAACTAAATTTGCATCAAAGGTTAAGCTAATTCATAGAAGAAATGAGCTAAGAGCAGAAAAAATGCTCCAAGCAAAATTAAAAGCAAATAAGAAAATTGAAATTATATGGGACAGTATTGTAGAAGATGTAATAGGAGAAAAAAATCCAAAATCAGTTAAAGGTATAAAAATTAAAAATGTTAAAACAAACAAAGTTAATGAGCTAAAGATAGATGGGCTTTTCATTGCTATTGGGCATGATCCCGCTACGTCACTTTTTAAAGGTCAACTAAATATGGATAAAGAAGGTTATATAGTTACCGAGCCTGATTCTACAGTTACTAATGTACCTGGAGTCTTCGCGGCCGGGGATGTAAAAGATAAAATATTTAGACAAGCGGTAACAGCAGCAGGGATGGGCTGTATGGCCGCGCTTGAAGCTGAAAAACATTTATCATCAAAATGAGCAATAAAGTTTTGTTAACAGGAATAAGTGGATGGATTGCTAAACATACTGCAATAGAATTATTAAATTCTGACTATGAAGTTTTAGGAACGGTCAGAAATAAAAATTTAATTGATCAAACAAAAGAAACTATAGGTAAATACGCTTCAACTGATAAATTGTCATTTGTTGAGCTAAATCTAGTAAAAGATGATGGATGGAATGATGCAGCAAAGGGATGTAAATATATATTCCATATTGCCTCTCCTTTTCCGATGAAAGTTTCAAACAATAGAGAAATTTTATTACCCCCTGCTGTAGATGGAACATTAAGAGTTTTAAAAGCTGGAGTAAGTGCAGGTGTGGAACAAATAATTAAAACATCATCAATTGTTGCAATGTTTAGAAAACCTAACAGAAGCAATCCTTATACTTTTGGAGAAAAAGATTGGACTGATGAAAATTGGGTAGAAGGTGTAAATGATTATTTTTTATCAAAAACGAAAGCAGAAAGAATTGCTTGGGAGTTTATGGAAAGTAAGGGATTAAAAAACAAATTAACAACAATTAATCCTGGTGGAGTGTTTGGTGATGCGTTAGATAAAAAAGGGGGCACATCAATAGAATATGTTAGACAATTTATGGCGGGTAAATTTCCAGGTGCACCTAAATTTGCAGTTTTAATTTCTGATGTTAAAGACATAGCAAAGGCTCATGTTGCATGTATTGGAAATAAAAAAGTCGGTGGAAGAAGGTTGATTGTTGGAAAAGAAGTGAAAAGACTAGTTGAGTTATCTCAATTGATCGCCGAAGCGATGCCTGAATATGCAAAAAAACTTCCTAAAAAGGAGCTTCCAAATTTCATGGTTAAATTAATAAGCTATATAGATTCAAGCGCTAAAATGATGATACCTGATCTAGGTATTTTAATGCAAACTGACACTTCATACGCTGAAGAATTGTTAGGTTTTAAATTTAAACCTGCAAAAGATTGTATGGCTGAAAACGCTAGATCAGTCGTTAGACTGGGATTAGTTTAAACTTTCACAAAAAGATTTTATTCTATCTAAAGCTTTTTTTAAATTATCCATAGAAGTTGCATAAGAAATTCTAAAATATCCATCCAAACCAAATGCGGATCCTTGGACTACCGCTACTTCAGCTTTTTCAAGTAACTTTTCAACAAATTCTTTATCTGTTTTTAATTTTGTTTTCTCTCCCAGTAATTTTTTACAATTAGGAAATACATAAAAAGCACCATTTGGCTTTAAACAGCTCAAACCTTTAATGCTATTTAAACTATCAACAACGTAATCCCTTCTCTCTTTAAAAGAAGCTGCTCTAGTTTTAATAAAATCTTGAGTTCCATTTAAAGCTTCTACAGCTGCTGCTTGACTTATTGAAGATGGATTTGTCGTAGATTGGGATTGAATTTTTGCGACAGCTTTAATTATATCTTTTGGCCCTGCACCATAACCTATTCTCCACCCTGTCATAGAATAAGATTTGCTTACACCATTCATTGTTAAGGTTCTATCTTTTAAAGAATTTATCTGTGCAATTGTAAAAAATTTAAAATTATCATAAGTGATATGCTCATAAATATCATCACTCAGAATAAAAACATTTTTGTTGTCCTCTAAGACTTTTGATAATTCCTCTATTTCTTTTTTTGTATAACAAGATCCAGTTGGGTTTGATGGTGAATTTATAATCAACCACTTAGTTTTTTTTCCGATTGCCTTTTTTAGTTCTTTAGGAGTTATTTTAAATTCATTCTCTTCAGAGCATTTAATTATTTTAGGTGTTCCGCCGGCTAATAAAACCATGTCAGGATAAGACACCCAGTACGGCGCCGGAATGATAACTTCGTCTCCAGGATTTAGTGTAGCCATGAAAACGTTATAAAGAACTTGTTTGCCACCAGTTCCTACAGAAATTTGATCAAGTTCATAAGATAAATTATTTTCTCTTTTAAATTTTCCTTGAATAGCTTTTTTTAACGTTGGGGTACCATCAACAGCTGTATATTTAGTGTCGCCTCTTTTTATAGCCTCTATAGCTGCCTCTTTAATGTTGTCAGGAGTATCAAAATCGGGTTCTCCTGCACCAAGTCCAATAACATCTTTACCAGCTGCCCTCATTTCTCTAGCTTTTGAGGTAACCGCTATAGTTGGGGAGGGTTTAATTCGCTTTAAACTATTGGAAACTATGCTCATTGAAATTTATAATATTTTGTTATTATTAACACAAAATGCAAAATACATACCAAGAAAAAATAGACAATTTAGAAGTTAATAATGCGCCTGTTAGGAAAAAACTTGAAGGCGGAATTAACTTCAAAATAAAGAGTAATTTTCAACCTGCCGGGGATCAACCTGAGGCAATTAAAAAGATACTTAAAAATTTAAAAAGTAAACAGAGCGAACAAGTTTTGCTGGGTGTCACTGGATCTGGAAAAACATTTACTATGGCAAAAGTAATAGAATCTGCAAATCGACCTGCTTTAGTTTTGGCCCCAAATAAAACTTTGGCAGCACAGTTGTACGGTGAAATGAAAAGTTTTTTTCCTGATAATGCTGTTGAGTATTTCGTATCTTATTATGATTATTATACCCCTGAAGCATATGTTCCAAGATCAGATACTTATATTGAAAAAGAAGCATCCATAAATGAGCAGATAGATAGAATGAGACATTCAGCAACTAGATCTTTGCTTGAACGTGACGATGTAATTATTGTGGCCAGTGTCTCTTGTATTTACGGTTTAGGCTCTGTCGAAGCTTATAGTAAAATGACTTTGGCTTTGAAAAAAAATTATGAGTATGAAAGAGATGAAATCATACGAACATTTGTAAATTTGCAATATAAAAGAAATGATCAAAACTTTTTTAGAGGGACTTTTAGAGTAAGGGGAGAAAATTTAGAAATATTTCCATCGCATTTAGAAGACAGAGCCTGGAGATTAAGTTTGAATGGAAATAAACTTGAAAAGATTGAGGAGTTTGATCCTCTTACAGGAGACAAAACAAACGATTTTGCCGTAATAAAGTTATACGCTAACAGTCATTATATAACTCCAAAACCAACCATTGATCAAGCTATCAAAGAAATCAAAAAAGAGTTGGAAATAACTCTAGAAGATCATAAAGCAAATAATAAACTTCTTGAAGCTCAAAGATTACGAGAGAGAACAAAATTTGATCTCGAAATGATTCAGGCGACAGGAACTTGCGCTGGGATTGAAAATTATTCAAGGTTTTTATCTGGTAGAAAAAAGGGTGAACCGCCTCCTACACTGTTTGAGTATTTCCCTGATAATACAATTATCTTTGTAGATGAAAGTCATGTTACTGTACCTCAATTAAATGGTATGTACAAAGGTGATCATACAAGAAAAAGAACTTTGGCTGAATATGGTTTTAGGTTGCCTTCGTGTATGGATAACAGGCCACTTAAATTTGAAGAATGGGATGCTATGAGAACTCAAACTGTTTTTGTATCCGCAACACCTGGTCCTTGGGAATTAAAACAAACTCAAAATAAATATATTGATCAAGTTATAAGACCAACAGGTTTAATCGATCCACCCGTTGAGATACGCCCAGCAAAAAATCAAGTGGATGATTTATTTCATGAATCTAAAAAGGTTATTGATAAAGGATATAGGATTTTAGTTACAACTCTTACAAAAAAAATGGCAGAGGATTTAACAGAATATCTTCACGAAAACGGTTTGAAAGTAAGATATATGCATTCAGATATAGATACACTTGAGAGAATTGAAATCATCAGAGATTTACGAATGGGTGTTTTTGATATTTTAGTTGGTATCAACTTATTAAGAGAAGGATTAGATATACCGGAATGTGCTTTAGTTGCAATTTTGGACGCAGACAAAGAAGGTTTTTTAAGATCGGAAACCTCGTTAATTCAAACAATTGGCAGAGCTGCAAGAAATGTGGATGGCAAAGTAATTCTTTATGCAGACAAAGTAACAAAAAGTATTGATAAAGCTATTAAAGAGACAGATAGGAGAAGAAGCAGACAGGTCGAATATAATAAAAAAAATAATATAAGCGCCGAGTCTGTTAAAAAAGAGATTACTGATATTTTAGAATCTGTTTATGAAAAAGATTATGTCAAAATTAGTGAGGGCTCAAATGTTGGTGGAAACTTAAAAAAACATTTAAAAGCACTTAATAAAAAGATGAAAGAATCTGCATCAAATTTAGAGTTTGAAGAAGCAGCAAAAATTAGAGACGAAATAAGAAAATTGGAGACAAATGAACTTGAAATTAACTTGAATCCAAAAATTTCACAGTACAATTTAAACAAAAAAGTATACCCTCAAGGAAGATCAAAAATGGGAATGCCAGGTACCAAACCAAGAAAATCTATAAAAAAATGGAAGCCAAAAAAATAATTATTACTGGTGGTGCTACAAGAATTGGCTCAGCTATTGCAAAAAGTCTAGCTGGATATGATGTCGATATAATAATTCATTTTAATAAATCGAAAAAATCAGCACAACAATTAAAGATAGAACTAGAAGAAATGGGTAGTAAAGTTTATTTAATTAAAGCAGATCTTAATAATATTAATCAATTAAAAAAGATAGTGCCATTTGCTCATAAAAAAATGAAAGGTTTAGACTGTCTTATTAACAATGCATCTTTGTTCGAAAAAGATAATTTAGAAACTTTTAACGAAAAAAGTTTTTCAAGACATTTAAATATAAATTTAAAGGCTCCAGCGTTTTTGATCAAAGACTTTAAAAGATACGTAAAAAATAAAGAGGCAAACGTTATAAATATTATTGATCAAAGAGTTAAAAAACTAACTCCTTTCTTTTTTTCCTACACTTTGAGTAAAGCTGCACTTGCAACACTTACAACTACTGCTGCTATGAAGCTTGCTCCCAATATAAGAGTAAATGGAATTTCTCCAGGTCCAACTTTAAAAAATAAAAGACAATCAGAAAAACATTTTAAAGCTCAATGGAAATCTACTATTCTTCAAAAACAAGTTGATCTAGATAATATATGTAAGTCAGTTAAATATTTTCTAGAAAATAATAGCATCACTGGTCAAATAATCAGTGTAGATAGTGGCCAGAGTTTAGCATGGAAAACACCTGATATAATAAACTCAAAAGAATGAAAATAATTAAATTTAAACAAAAAAAAATTTATAATTACAAAAGAAAAGTTTTAATTAAAGATCTTGAATTAAAAATGCTAATCGGCATTCATAACTTTGAAAAAAAGAAAAAACAAAGGGTCAGGTTTAATTTGGCTATAAATATTAATCAAAATCTTTTTCCGAACGATAATGATTTGAAAAGTATAGTTAATTATGAAAAAGTAATTAAGACTATAAAAAAAATTACCGCCAAAAAGCACTATCCGCTACTTGAGACTTTGGCTGAAAAAATTTTCTCTAAACTTTTTGAAAATTTAAGAATTAAAAAAATCCTTTTGAGAATTGAAAAATTGGATGTAATTAAGAATACTTCATCGGTTGGAGTAGAAATAGAAAAAACTAGATCAAATGAGCATTGAAAAAGGTAAGGATATAATTCGAAAAAAATTAATAAATCTCACAAATAATCCCGGGATTTATAAAATGTTGAGTGATAAAAACGAAATTCTTTATGTGGGTAAGGCTAAGAATATTCCAAATCGTCTAAAAAGTTACGTTTCAGAAAGTAACTTGCCAATAAGAACAGAGAGAATGCTTTCTCTGACTAGAAAACTTGAGACAACGACTACAACAAATGAGAGTGAAGCACTATTATTAGAGGCAAATCTTATTAAAAAGCATAAACCAAGATTTAATATTTTATTAAGAGATGACAAGTCTTTCCCATACATATTTATTGGCCAAGAAGATAAATGGCCACAATTAACTAAACTTAGAGGAAAAAAAAATAGAGATGGACATTATTTTGGGCCTTTTGCATCTGTTGGATCAGCAAACTGGACAATTAAAATTCTTCAAAAAATATTTTTATTGAGGGTTTGTGATGATACTGTTTTTAAAAACAGAGATAGAGCATGTATTTTATATCAAATAAGAAGATGTTCAGCACCATGTGTGGGAAAAATTGAGGAAAAAAATTATAAAAAATTAGTAGGTGATGCAGTCGATTTTATTTCTGGCAAATCAAAAAGAATTCAAAAAAATTTATCTACGGAAATGGAAAAAGCTAGTGAAGACTTAGATTATGAAAAAGCTGGTATACTTAGAGACAGAATAAAAGCACTAGCTCAAATCCAATCTTCACAGAAAATAAATCAAACTAATTTGAAAGAGGCTGATGTAATATCTGTTTTTAAAGAGTCTGGTAAAACTTGTGTTCAAGTTTTCTTTTTTAGGTCAAAGCAAAATTGGGGTAATCAGGCTTACTTTCCAAAACATGATCCTGATGAAAAAGAAGAAAAAATTTTATCATCTTTTTTAGGTCAGTTTTATGAAAATAAAACCGTTCCTAAGCTTGTACTTTTAAATATAGAAATTAATGAAAAAACTTTATTAGAAAACACATATTCTAAAAGGGAAAAAAAAGAAATAATAATAAAAAAAGCCATAACGAAAGATGAAAAAATTGTTTCGGATATGGCTAGAAAAAATGCTAAACAAGCTTTAACTCAAAAAATTTTAGAAACTGAAACTAATTCAAAATTAATTGATAAACTTTCAGATAAATTTAATCTTAACTTTAATTTAAATCTTATTGAAGTTTACGATAATAGTCATACACAGGGGTCGGATTCTGTTGGAGCTTTAATAAGTTTTGGAAAAGAAGGGTTTGTTAAGAAAAGATATAGAAAATTTAATATTAAGTCAGAAATAGTTAAAGGGGATGACTATGGAATGATGAAAGAAGTTTTAAAAAGAAGATTTGTCAGAGCACTTAAGGATGAAAATACTAATATGACACTACCAGACTTAATTTTAATTGATGGTGGTAAAGGACAATACTCTGTTAGTAGAGAAGTTTTAAATGATCTTGGTCTTCACGAATTACCAATTATTGCTATTGCAAAAGGTAAAAATAGAAATGCAGGTGATGAAACTTTTTTTCATGAGGATAAGATTATTAAATTTAAGAAAAATGACCCCGCCCTTTTCTTTCTTCAACGACTCAGAGATGAGGCACATAGGTTTGCGATAAGCACTCATAGAGCAAAAAGAAGAAAAAATTTAAGCAAATCATTGTTAGATCAAATTTCAGGTATAGGGAGAGGAAGGAAAAGAGCCTTGCTAAATCACTTTGGTTCTGCAAGATCTGTAGAATCTGCAAGTTTTGAGGATTTAAAAGCTGTTGACGGAATCGAGGAAAAAGTAGCAAAAAAAATTCATGATTTTTTTCATGAAGATTAATTAATTATGAAAATACCAAATATTCTAACTATCGGTCGAATTATTATTGTACCTATTTTTGTTTTGTCTTTTTTTATTCCGGGTGTATTTGGGGACCTGGTTCCTTTCTTTCTTTTTGTTATAGCAAGTTTTACTGACTATTTAGATGGCCTTTTAGCGAGGCTATATAAAGAAGAGTCTAAACTAGGGGAGCTATTAGATCCAATTGCAGATAAGATTTTAGTAGCTGCTGCACTAGTATTATTAATAATGAATGGAATTATTAAAAATTATGAAGTGATTGCAGCAATAGTAATATTAACAAGAGAAATTTTAATATCTGGCTTGAGAGAATTTTTAGCAAAAAGAAGTAAGAATACAGTTCCGGTTTCGAGTATGTCAAAATTTAAAACATTTATTCAGATGTTTTCTATCGCACTCCTTTTAACTGGGGAGACTGGTAATAAAATAATTAATTTTCAGGATTATAATGCACAAACAATTGGTATTATTTTACTATGGGTTGCAGCATTTTTAACATTATATACTGGATACATTTATTTTAAAAAAGGTATTGATAGTGCTATTAAAGAGGATAATAAATAATCTTTAATTTTTTTTATTTTTTATAAATTTAAAGAAATAATTATTGAAATTATAAGAAATATATACGTAGAATTCATAGTTGCAAAAAAACTACCTGAGTGTCTAATCGGAAATATTTCAGAAATAAAAACAAAAATAAACGGAATTATAAGTTTATTAGCGTACTGATCTATCACTTGTGTTTTAAAGAAATATTTTTTTATTAAAGTTTCATAAATTGCTATTAAAAAAATCAAACTAGAGAGCATTAATCCCAGCAAACCTAGATCTGTTAAAATTTCTAAATAATAGTTATGTGGATGTGTACTACACGTACCTCTTTCATTTGACTTTATTACGGTTCTTTTCCAGCAATTATGTCTAAAGGATCTTACACCTCCGCCAATATATTTATTCATTAACCATGTACCATAGAAAGTTTTGTATTCCTGATAATAGTCAGGTATTAAATATCCGGGTACTTCCGATGATTTAGTTAAATTTTCAGATACAAAAATTTGGACCATTTGATTTCCTTTGGCATACAAACCATGAAAATGATTTTTAAGTTGATCATTGTTAGAAAAAATAAAATAAAATATAGCAACAGTCGCAACAAATGAAATTGGAATATACTTTCGTGTTTTTTTCTCAAAAATTAATATTAATAAAATGCACATTAGATAAAGTGCCAAGGTC
>CACMHR010000002.1:0-135650 GCA_902613655.1 uncultured Pelagibacteraceae bacterium | reverse complement strand
AGAAGTATATTAGCCAGAGCACAGATCAATAATAAAGACCTTGAAATTTTACCTGGATCTTTACTTGATATTGAGCTTCTTTATGACGAAAAAGAAGCCATTTCAGTAGTTGATACTAGTATTATTTTTGAAGACGAAAAAAAATTCGTCTATAAAATTTTAGAAAATAATAAAATTCAAAAAACAGAAGTAACTACAGGAATTCGAAAAGATGGAAACCTTGAAATCATTGAGGGCCTAAATACAGACGATAAAATAGTAAAAGAAGGTTTAGCAAGGCTAGCGGACGGAATGATTGTAAGACCAATACTAAAATAATATGCACAATTTTTGTTTGCTAAATATTAAAAGGCCAGTTTTAAGTTCTGTATTCTCACTTTTATTAGTTGTTTTTGGTCTCTACACTTTCTTTGAAATAAGCACCAGAGAACTTCCAAAAAATCTTCAGCCTCCTGAAGTTGTAATATCAACAAAATATACGGGTGCAAGTCCATCTATAATTGCTTCAGAGATATCTGAACCAATTGAATTAGCAGTTGGGGGAGCAGAAGGTATCAGATCAATTGATACGATATCCGAAATTGGAAGAAGTACAATTAAAATAGAATTTTTTACCAGTATAGACATTGATGATGCTGCTAACGATATAAGAGAGCGAATTGCAAGAATCATAGATAATTTACCCGAAGATAGTAAAGCTCCAGAGGTAAGAAAAGCTTCAGCTGGATTTTCAACTAGTATGTGGCTCTCAGTTAGTAGTACTTCGTGGAACTCGTTAGATATAGGTGACTATGTAAAACGTAATTTAGTAGATGCATTTAGTTCAGTTCCAGGTACTGGAAGAGTAATTGTTGGAGGAATAAACGAAAAAGCTGTTAGAGTTTATTTAAACCCAGTAAAACTTATAGCAAATGATTTGGATGTTAGAGAAGTTGAAAGCTCGATAAGAAAAAACAATATTGCAGTGCCAGCAGGTACTATTGAAGCTAATAACGTTGATTTAACTCTTGATCTAGGAAAAACTTATACCAATATTAAATCAATTAAAAAACTTCCTATAAAAAAAATAAAAGGAAAGACGATAACGTTAGGCGATTTAGGTGAAGTTAAATATGGTCCCATATCTGAAAAGACTCTTTTCAAGGCTCAAAGTCCCGATGTATTGAATGAAAATACAGTTGGCATTGGAATTTATGCTCGAACAAATGAAAGCACTGTAACGCTATCAAATAATATAAGAAAAAAAATTTTAGAGGTAAGAAAAACATTACCTGAAGGTCTCAAATTATCTGTGAGTTTCGATAGAGCAACTTATATCAAAGAAGCTATACAAATGTGCTATCAATCAATAATTTTAGCTTTATTATTAGTTGTAGGAATTATTTATCTCTTTTTAGGAAATGTAAGAGCTACAATTGTACCAGCGGTAACGCTACCTGTTAGTTTAATTGGGGCATGTCTTGGTTTATGGATTTTTGGACTGACAATAAATGTATTTACTCTTCTTGCTATTATCTTAAGTGTAGCAATTGTAACAGATGACAGTGTAGTTATGACAGAGTCAATTTACCATAGAGTAGAACAAGGGGACACTCCGCTGGCTGCTGCTGCAAATGGATCGAAGAATGTTATTTTTGCTATTTTATCAACTAGCATAATACTGCTAGCAACTTTTGCTCCTCTGTTGTTTATTGGCGGAATAAGTGGGACTTTATTTAGAGAGATGGCAATAACTCTCTCTATTACAATTGTCATAAGCACATTTACGGCTCTATCTATTGCACCGATGTTGGGTTCCAAGCTACTTAATAAAAAAAAATCTCAATCAAAAATCGTTACTCGATTTGAAAAAATATTTAAATCTTTTGAAGAATTCTACTCGGATACTTTGAATTACTGGATAAAAAAACCAAAAACCATTGTTTGGTTTATGGTTTTTGTTGTTGCTTTAGCAGGATTCCTTTTTAGTTTTACTCCTAAAACCTTATTAGAAAAAAATCCTGATAGAGGTGTTTATTTAGTTTTCGGCAAAACTGATGAGTCATCATCATTTGAATATACGGTCGATAAAGCTGAAAAAGTAGAAAGAAGACTAATACCTTTGTTGCAGGATGAAAAAGAACCTTATCAAAAATTAATAATGAGAGTTCCAGGTTTTGGTAGATCTGCACAATCTTATAATAGTTTTATCATCATTGCTTTGTTGGATAATTGGAAAGATAGAAAAGATTCTGCACAAACAATTGTTAGAAAAGCTATTGGAAAAATTGTTACTGTGCCAGGAACTATGGCTTTTCCTTTAACACCAAATTCAGTTCGTGTGAGCAATTACCAAAAGCCAGTTGTTGTTACAATGACAGGATCCTCATACGAAACTTTATATAAATGGCAAAATAATGTGATGAAAGAGCTTAGAAAAAATAGAGGACTAGCTGACATAACATCTGATTACACAAAAAATAAACCAGAAGTAAAACTTGTAATAGATGAAAATAAAGCAAAAGATCTTGGGCTCTCCAATCAATCAATTGGAAAATCTATTGAAACTTTATTTTCAGGTAAAAGTGTTACAACTTTAAATGAGTCTGGGAAAGAATACCCAATAATTTTACAAGCTGATATAAAAGATAGAAGAAATACCGAGACCTTAAGTAAAATTTTTGTACGTTCAGAAACGACAGGCAAACTAATTTCACTTGCAAATGTTGTAAGTTTTGAAGAAAGAGGATCACCCAAAATATTAACTAGATACCAAAGATCAAAATCAGTTACTTTAACTGCTAGGTTAGTTGGAGGCTATACCCTGAATGAAGCATTAAACTTTATTGAAAAAACCATAGATGAACAAGCTCCAACAGCTGGAATTTTTTATAAAGGGAAATCTTTAGATTTAAAAGAAGCTTCGAGTGAATTATTAATAATTTTTGGTTTAGCACTAGTCAGCGCTTATCTTGTAATGGCTGGGACGTTTAACGCTTGGAGGCAACCTTTTGTGGTCATGTTAACTGTACCTCTTGCTGCTTTAGGTGGACTTATATTTATTTTATTATTTGGAAGTACAATAAATATTTTTTCACAAATAGCGTTAATTGTATTGATTGGTATTGCTACAAAAAATAGTATTTTAATTGTTGATTGGGCAAATCAATTAAGAGTTAAAGGAAAAAGTGTTGAGGCAGCCATTGTTGAGTCTTGTAAGAGAAGATTTAGACCCATTATGATGACGAGTTTATCTACGCTTATCGCAATGGTTCCCTTGATTGTTGGCAATATTGGTCCGGGTGCAGGAGAAGGAATAAGATTAGCAGTAGGCTGCACAATATTTGGAGGCATGCTGATAAGTACTTTTCTTACTTTGTTTACAACACCTGTATTTTATTTATTACTTTGTAAAAATTCTAAAAGAATGGATGAAGTAGATATTCAATTAAATAAAGAATTTAGTAAATAATATATTTTTTTCTATTAAGTTGATCCCGACATGTTGTTAGTTGCTTACGATATTTTGAGGCAAAGTCCTTGGTTGACTTAGCATATATAATAGCCTTTTGATCTTTGGAATAATTTTTATAATCACCCCACCCTTTGTAGTAAGCTAAATATTGTCTATAAGCATCGTTCTTAGGTATTTTTAGTAATTTATGTGTTTTGTTTACATACCATCCAATAAAATCTACTGAATCTTTAAACCTGGCTCTTGTGGCATATTTGTTTCCTGTTTCTCTTTTATATTGTTCCCAAGTTCCCTTTACCGCTTGGGAATAGCCGAAAGAACTTGATTTACGCTTATATGGAATAACTTTAAATAATTTATGACGCGGAGGTTTTGCTAACCAATTGAAATCGCTTTCTTTTTTTACAAATGCTAACTGAATATAAACTGGAACACCCCATTTTTCTTCTACCTTTTTAGTATGTTTGTACCATAGATATCTATCTTCAAATATTGCACAGCTATTTTTGGTATTTTTTGGGACAGACGAACAGGCAGAAATAAATAATAAAAAAATTAATAAATATAGATTTGTTATTCGAATCACCTATATATTATAAATTATTTAGTTTTTCTTCTCCATTCCTCTGGTCTAATAAATTTTCCTTGCCACATACCTAATTGATTATTTTTCGCCCATTTTTCATCGTCCAAATATTCTTTTGAATATCTTTTGTATGCAACTGCATTTCCTGTAAAGACCATATATCTGTTTAATGACAATTTTTTATCTTCAGCATTATAATAAAAATTACATATTCCTATAATTCTACCATACCTGTCTTTGTCATTATAAGAACATGTAACTAATTTCCCTTCAGCATATTTTTTTAATACCTTGGTAGAGATAGATCCGCAGTCATAAGATTGAGTTTTTTTAAAACAAACTTGATTTTTTTCTGGTGCATCAATTCCAAAAAGCCTAATATTTTTTCCTTTTATTTTTATTGTATCCCCATCGATAACTTTTACTTTTCCACTTATAAATTTTGAAAATTTAGCACTGAAGGTTATTGAAAAATTAATAAAAAAAATAATTAATATACTAAATGAAATCAGACTTAGCTTTTTCATCAAGTTCTTTCATTTTGTTTCTTATGTCTTCATCTGAAACACTATGATCTTTTAAATCTGTTTTTATTTTTCTAAAAACATCTTCATCGCCTGCTTCTTGAAAATCTGCTTTTATAACCGATTGAATATATTCTTTTTCTTTTTCAGTATCATACCCAAGTTTTTGAGAAGCCCATTGACCAAGATATTTATTTCTTCTTGAGGCAACTTTAAATTTTAATTCCTCATCATGAGCAAACTTTTTCTCAAAGGATTTTTTTCTTTCGTCAAATTTTTCCATATTTAAACTTTTTATATAAAAATATTATAACAATAGCCATTAATGTTCCAAGTAAATTTGCAAGAATATCTAAATACTGGAAAGATCTGTTTGGGATGATTAGATGCGATAATTCCGACAATAATGATAAGCCAATGAGAAAAATTAAGACTTTTGTAAAACTTGTTTGATTTAAATAACTTATTAAACCTAATATTGTTAAGTATAAAAATGCTAAAGCATGATTAATCGATGTACCCAGTGGATTTGGAATTATATCTGGTTGCTTTCCTAAATCGCTGTAAAGAAAATAGCCAATTAGACTTCCTGGGAAAAGGTATAAAATTAATAGACCTAAAAGAGAAAAATAATATAAATAACGAATTATACGGATTTTATAATCCATTTTAAGAAATCTGTATTTCCATTTTTAATATCAAAAAAAATAACGCATGGAACTTCATAACTATGAAGTTTTTTTACACTTTTAATTATTTTTTGTACATTTTTATTCATGGTTTTACCAACAATAAGAATTTCTTTTGCCTTTGTAACTTTTCCTTTCCAAGTAAATACCGATTCAACATTGTGAATAATATTAGCACAAGCAACTAATTTATTTTTTACAAGATATCCAGCTATTTTATGAGCCTCTTTTTTCTTTGGGCAAGTAATGTAAAAGAATTTTATACCCTTCATATAATTAATTTAATATAGTAGGTATATTATACTCAATGGGAAAACTCATAGCAATTAGACACGGACAAAGTACCTGGAATGCAGAAAATCGTTTCACTGGATGGGTTGATGTAGATCTTTCAGAAAAGGGTGTGCAGGAAGCAGAGAAATCTGGAAAATTGCTTAAAGAATTAAATATAGATTTTGATATGTGTTTTACCTCTTATCTTAAAAGAGCAATAAATACTCTTGAGGTTGTAATAAAAATTCTAGAAAAAAACTACAAATATACCAAAGCCTGGGAGCTTAATGAGAGACATTATGGGGCTTTAACTGGGTTAAATAAAGAAGAAACCAAGAAAAAGTTAGGTGAAAATAAATTTAATGAATACAGAAGATCTTGGGATATTCCTCCACCTAAACTTGATAAAAACTCTGATTATAATTCAGAAAAAGATCCATTGTATAAAAATTTAGAAAAAGTCCCTGATACTGAATCATTAAAGAATACATATGATCGTGTAATCCCCTATTTTGAAAAAAATATTGAGAAACATTTAAAGGAAAATAAAAATATTATTCTTTCGGCTCATGGTAATACTATTAGAGCTTTGGGGAAAAAAATTTTTAATATTTCAGATAAAAGTATTAATTTGTTTGAGATACCAACGGGAAATCCTCTGCTAATAGACTTTGATAGTTCTTTAAAAGTCTTATCGGCAAAATATTTGGACAAATCAAGAGAGAAAAGAATAATATCTAATTTATAATTTTTTTTTATACAATTTTTTATATATTTTATAATTATTTATATGAAAAAACTTTTGGCTACTTTTAATACCAGTTAAACACTTATTTTTTATTAAATCATTCCAAACAATATTCATCGAAAAAGGTTTGATTTTTTTATTTTTAAAAACTGATCTGTTAATAATTTGAGCTCCAGTAAAAATAAATTTGTTATTTTTTTGTCTTGAAATTTCATTATTAGAATTTAAATTAAAATCACCTTTAAACGATTTATCATAGCTCTTACTTTTCGATACTAAAAGCATTACTGGTTTTTTATATTTTTTATAGTTTTTTTCAAGTTTTCTAAATTCATTTTTATATCCTTTTCTCCATAACGTATCTGGATTTAAAACGAAAAATACTTGTTTTTTGAATTTTTTTGAGGCATTTAAGATTCCTCCCCCTGTATTAAGTATTTTTCTTTTTTCTATGATTAAATCAATTTTGGAAGAAAATTTTTTTTTTCCAATAAAATCAGAGATTTGTTTATGCTTAAAGTGTGTATTAATTACAATATGTTTAACACCAATCGAATTAAGAAAATTTATACTATTTTCAAGTAGGGTTATGTTGTTAATTTTTACTAAAGGTTTAGGTATTTTTTTGGTAATTGGTTGCATTCTTTTTCCAAAACCAGCTCCTAATATTATTGCTTTTTTTATTTTCATTTAAAGTTTTTTTTATTTCTCAATTTTGTATTTACTACCTTCGAAAGTAGAATGCTCAGATTTGTAAAAATTTTATTTTTCATTCTTAACTCAATTAATTTCCAAGTATAAGGTAAATATTTTAAATACTGGGGTTTTTTATCTCGTTTATAAAGTCTATAGAAAATACCCAAAATTTTTAAATTTCTTTGAACGGACAGAATGTCAAAATCATTTTGTAATAAGTGCATTGGCTTGTGTCTTAGAGAGCAATTTTTTAAATAATATTGTAATGTTCTCTTTTTAATTTGTGAAGGAACTTTAGTTCTTACATCGTCTATTAAAGATGCAACATCATACATGGGATTTCCTAAAATAGCATCCTGAGTATCAACAATACCAAGCTTATTTTTTATTGGCATAATATTTGATACGTGAAAATCTCTATGAACAATAAATTTATTATTAAAAAAAATTTTTTTATAAAGCTTATTTAGTTCATTTTTTATTATTTTTTTATATTTTTTTGTTTTTTTATTTCCTACTACTCCAGAAAGGTACCAATCAAAAAATAAATCAGATTCCTTGTGTAAATTACTTACATTATAAAAGTTCAGTTTTAAAAATCTATTTGAACTAATTTTTATTTTTTTTAATGGTTTAATTTTTTGTATTTTTAGTATTACATCAGCACATTTTTTATAGTAAAAAAGTTTGTTTTTAGATTTTTTAACATTATCTAAAAGAGTTTTATTTCCAAAATCCTCTATCTCAATAATCCCTTCATGGAAATGTTTGCTAATTAGTTTTGGAGTATGAATTCCCTTTCCTCTTAAAAATTTATTTACAGCAGTATATGCGATTAGGTTTTTAAATTTTTCTTTCGACGCTGTAACAATAATCGAGGTTTTTTTTCCTTTATATAATCTAAAAAATTCCCGAAAAGATGCATCATTTTTAATCTTTTGCAGTTTATATTGCATTTAATTTAAAATTTTTCCATTTTCCATGACCTTTAATATCAATTTTTCTGCTTTCTACCTCATCATGATAGTAGAAAGTGATTTCTAATCTGTCTTTAATTCTTTTAGCTATTTTCTCAGGCCATTCAATAATAGATATTACTTTTTCATCTTCTTGAAAAATTCCAAGTTGATTTATTTCTTTATCATTTTTTAAGCGATATAAATCATAATGCATTATTTTTAAATTTTGGATTTCATACTCATTAAGTAAATTATAAGTTGGACTTGTGACCTCTGTTTTTTTAATTTTATTTTTTTCTTGTAATTGATGTATTAAACTTCTTACAAAAGTAGTTTTTCCAGATCCCAATTCCCCAAATAAAAATATACAATCTGATTTTGATAAAAATGATAAAATTTTTTTTGATAAACTGTCTAATTGGGATAAATTATATTTTAACATTGGCTACTAATTTAGTAGCGATAAGTATCCGGCTTAAATGGTCCTGATGGTTTAACGCTAATGTAATCTGCTTGTTCTTTTGACATCTTTGTTAATTTCGCCCCAACCTTATTTAAATGAAGCATTGCGACTTTTTCATCAAGATGTTTTGGCAAAACATAAACTTTTTTTTCGTATTTGTCAGAGTTATTCCATAATTCAATTTGGGCAATTACTTGATTTGTAAAAGAAGCGCTCATAACAAAACTTGGATGCCCTGTTGCACAGCCCAGGTTTACTAATCTTCCTTCAGCTAATAATATTATTCTTTTTTTGCTAGGTAATTCTATTTCGTGAACTTGAGGCTTGACCTCATTCCACTTATAATTTTTTAAAGCTTCTACCTGAATCTCGTTATCGAAATGACCTATGTTACATAATATAGCTCTGTCTTTCATATCCCTCATATGATCAGCTGTAACGATATCTTTATTTCCAGTGGCCGTGACTACTATATCTGCGTGTTTAATTGCTTCATCCATAAGTACAACCTCGTACCCTTCCATAGCTGCTTGTAAAGCACAAATCGGGTCTGTTTCCGTTATCATAACTCTAGCACCTGCTTGGCGTAAAGATGCTGCACTACCTTTTCCAACGTCTCCAAATCCTGCAACAATTGCTACCTTGCCTGACATCATCACATCTGTAGCTCGCTTGATTCCATCAACCAAACTTTCTCTACAACCGTATAAATTATCAAATTTCGATTTCGTTACAGAGTCGTTTACATTAATAGCTGGGATAAGTAATTCTTTATTAGCCTCCATTTTTTTTAAAGCTAATACCCCAGTTGTAGTTTCCTCTGAAACACCTTTGACATTTTTTAAAAGATCCTTATATTTTTTATGCATTAGGCCAGTTAAATCTCCACCATCGTCCAAGATCATATTTGGCTTCCAATTTTTATCACCTTCTATAGTTTGCTCTACGCACCACCAATATTCTTTTTCTGTTTCACCTTTCCATGCAAATACTGGTATACCTGCTTTTGCTATTGCAGCTGCAGCATGATCTTGTGTAGAAAAAATATTACAAGATGACCATCTTACACTTGCACCTAGTTCAACAAGAGTTTCAATTAGAACTGCTGTTTGAATTGTCATATGAAGACAACCTAAAATATTTGCACCTTTGAGTGGTTTTTTTCCTTTAAATTCTTTTCTTAAAGCCATGAGACCTGGCATTTCTGATTCTGCTATGGATATTTCTTTTCTACCGAATTCAGCTAAGTTTATGTCTTTTACCTTAAAATCTTTGCTCATAATCCAAATCTTTTAACAATTAAATTTATGTCAATCAAGGAATTGATTGTCCTAGCCTCTTTTTGGAAGCTGCAATTCAATCTCAGCACCTGTCTTTGCGTCTGACCTATTAATTGCTCTCACTTTTCCCCCATGCATTTCTACAATACTTTTTACAATATTTAAACCAAGACCAGAGTGTTCTCCAAATTTTTCTGGCCTATTACTGTAAAATCTCTTAAAGATTTTTTCTGTATTTATTTCATTAAAACCTGGTCCTAAATCTTTTATTTTTAATGATAAAATTTCTTTATTACTATCAACATCAATTATAATTGTACTATTTTTGGGACTAAAAGAAACTGCATTATCTAATAAATTTGCTAAAACTTGTTCTAATCTATTTTCTATACCCAGAAGCTGTAACCTTCCTCCATTCAAATTTTTTCTATTAATAAAAAATTTAATGTTTTTTTCTATAACTGCGTTTGTATTATTGAATTCATCTATAACATTTTTTAATAAATTATTTATATCTAAAATTTTCATTTTTTCTCTTGAAAGAGATGCTTCATCTTTAAGCATTTGAGAATAATCAGTAATTAATCTTTCAATCCTTTCGACATCGTGACTAAGTAGTTTTATTAATTTAGTTCTCTCTATTTTATCAGTTGTGTTATCAAGAAGTTCGGATGCTCCTTTTAATGAAGCTAGGGGATTTCTAATTTCATGGGCTAGATCAGCTGACGAATTTTCTGCTTTTTGCGTCCTATATTGTAAATCTTTGGTCATATTATTTAGTGATCTTGAAAGTAAACCCAGCTCATCACTTCTACTTAAAAACTTCTCTATTTTTCCCATAGATTCGTCTTTTGCCTTAATAGACTCAGTGTAAGCAACTAGTCCACCTATAGGTTTAAGTATATATCTGTTTAAAAATATCAAAAAAATTAGAATTACAATAGCTATTGCTAAAACAGTTCTTATAATAAAATTTTTTCTTTCCTCTACAGCAGTTAATATTTCATTTGTTTGCTCTGTAACTAATATATAGCCTACGACTTCTCCGTTGATATTGGCATTACCCAATGTCTTAATAAATAGATTATCGCCTTCTTTAACCTCTAATACAGTTGGATCATCGTTTTTTTTACTATTAATTATTTCTTTCAAATTATTTTCATTACTACCTGTATTAAAATTATTTTTTAAACTTTCTTGATCTATTATTTTTTTTGTATCATTACTTTTAATTTCTTGTTCCATAACAATCTCTGTTTTTGTAAATACACTTTGATCCAGGTCTAAAACATTAGTATCTGCAATCAAATCCCCTGCGGTATTATAAAATTGAACCCTTTCAAGATTTTGGAAAAGAAATCTTGTCGACAACAAAAAATTTTTTAGACTATCTTTATTAAATTCTATACTTAGCCGTTCTAAATGATTAGAGGTATTGTTAATTATTATGGTGTGTTTTTCCATTCGTTGTTTTACTAAATTCGGTTGAATACCACTTAGATAGAAAAATGTAAGTGATCCCAAAAAAAGAAAGATGAAAAAATTAAATACTAAGAATTTTCTTAGAATAGATGAAGAACTTTTTACTAACTTCATTAATTAATATTCCATCTGTAACCACTACCATAACGAGTTTCTATTGAAGAAAATTTCTCGTCGACTTTTTTAAATTTTTTTCTTATCCTTTTTATATGGCTGTCTATAGTTCTGTCTTCTATGTCCGTATTCTCTTTATATGCAATATCCATTAAGTGCGCTCTCTCCTTAATAACGCCAGGTCTTTTGGCAAGCTCTTTTACGATCAAAAACTCTGTGGTTGTTAATTTTTCAGGTAATGATTGTCCATTCCACTCACATTCTAATTGATTTGGATCAAGTTTTAATTTTCCATGAGCTATTAAATTTTTTGATTCATCATTAACATTTGTTTTTTTTCTTAGCTGAACCCTAATTCTTTCAATTAAAACTTTTATTGAAAAGCCTCCAGACTTTTTAATAAAATCATCTGCCCCAAGCTTTAATCCTAAAAGTTCATCCACTTCTTCATCTTTAGATGTAAGGAATATGATTGGTATAGACATTTTTTTTCTAATTTTTTTTAATAACTCTTCACCGTCCATTCTTGGCATTTTAATATCTACAACTGCTAAATCTGGGGGATTTCTAGATAGACCAACCAAGGCACTCTCCCCATCTATATAAGTTTGTACTTTAAAGCCCTCTCTCTCTAAAGCCATACTTATTCCGGTTAGAATATTTCGATCATCATCAACTAATGCAATTGTTTTTGACATTGTTAGTATCCTATAGAGTTTATAATAGTTTAAAATAAATTGTCAAAATTTAGGCATCAGTGTGCCTCATCCCAGTTATTTCCTGAATTAATGTTTACATCTAATGGAATTGTAAACATATGATGTTCTGAGCTTGATACCGACTCCATTGTTTTTTTAAGGACTTTTTCTACTTCTTTCTGATGACTCTTTTGGCATTCGAATACTAATTCATCATGTATTTGTAAAAGCATTTTAGTTTTATCTAATTTTTTTGATTTTAATAACCCATTAAGTTTTATCATTGCGAGCCTAATGATATCTGCTGCGGAGCTCTGAATTGGTGCATTAATTGCTGCTCTTTCTTGAAAACTTCTAACTGTGAAATTTTTATCATTTATTCCTCTTAAGTGAATTCTTCTTCCAAAAATATTATTAACATAACCATTTTTTTGACAAAACTTTATTGTGGATTTCATATATTCTTTAATTTCTGGAAATTTTTTAAAATAAGAATTTATAAATTCTAGTGCTTCATTGTTAGAAACTGAAATTTGTTTTGCTAAACCATACTGTGTTATTCCATAAATGATTCCAAAATTTATTGCTTTTGCTTTTCTTCTTAAATTTGAGTCTACTTTTTTTATAGAAACATCAAAAACCTGGCTGGCTGTAAGACTATGAATATCCTCGTTATTGGTAAAAGCTTTTTTTAGTTCTTTAACATTTGCTAAATCGGCTAATATTCTCATTTCAACCTGGTTATAATCCGCAGATATTAAAATATTATTTTTTTCTGGAATAAATGCTTTTCTTATTTCTCTTCCGTCTTGTGATTTTATTGGTATATTTTGCAAGTTTGGATCACTTGAAGCAAGCCTACCAGTATTTGTTGCGGCAAGCAGAAAAGAAGTGTGAACTCTATTTGTTTTCGGATTAATATGTTCCTGAAGTGCATCTGTATATGTGTTTTTCAGTTTTGAAAGTTGCCTCCAATCTAGCACTAGACTTGGAAATTTATGACCCTTAAAAGCAAGATCCTCTAAAATTTTTGCACTAGTTGCTAAGCTACCTTTTTTTGTTTTTTTTAAATTTGCGATTTTAAGATCATTGTAAATGATTTCACCAAGTTGCTTTGGGGATCCGATATTAAATTCTCTTTTAGCTATCGAAAAGATGGTTTTCTCTATTTTTGATATTTTTTCAGTAAAATTTTTAGATAATTTTTTTAAGTATTCCTTATCTATTTTGACTCCATTAATTTCAATGCTCGCAAGGAGTTCGACCATTGGCTTTTCAAAAATTTCGTAAATCTTTGTAAGTTTTTCTTGGTCCAACCTTTTTTTTAGTATTTGATATAGTCTAAATGTTACATCGGCGTCTTCTCCCGCATATTCAGTAGCTTTTTTTAGATCAACCTCTGAAAAAGTAATTTGTTTTTTTCCGCTCCCTACTAAATCTTTAAAAGAAATTGTTTTGTGGCCTAAGTGAATTTCTGCAAGAGTATCTAGATTATGTCGATTCAAACCTGCGTCTAAAGTATATGAGGTTAACATTGTATCTTCTATAGGGTTAACTTCAATTTTATTTTTTATAAATATTATATAGTCATATTTCATATTTTGACCAATTTTTTTAATGCTTGGATCTTCAAGTAACGGTTTAATTTTTTTTAATACAGTTTCAGGATTTAAACATTTCTGATCTTTATTTTTTAATGGTATGTAACATGCCTTTCCCTCCTCATAACAAAAAGAAATTCCAACTAAATCTGCATCAATTGGGTTGATTGAGGATGTTTCAGTATCAACTGAAATTAGTTTTTTATCTTTAAGGATATTTATCCAATTTGCTAATTGTTTTTCTGTAACTATAGTTTCGTATTTATTTACATCAATTTTATTTTTTTTTATTTGTTTGTTCTCAGTTTTATTGTTCGGTTCTCCATAAAAACTTATTGCCTGACTTAAAAGTCTATTAAACTCCATTTCCCTTAAAAATTTATAAAGTTTTTCTTTTTTAACTTCTTTGATTGAAAATTCTTCAATTTGTTCTTTTACAGGGACATTGTCTTTTAAAGTTACAAGCTTTTTACTTATTAATGCCAATTTTTTATTTTGAATAAGTGTTTCTTTTCTTTTTTTTTGAGGTATTTCATCAGCTTTTTTTAATAATGTTTCTAGGTTCTTGTACTTGTTAATTAATTCTGCTGCTGTTTTAATTCCTATTCCAGGAACACCAGGAATATTATCAGAGGAGTCGCCAGCCAAAGATTGTACATCGATTACTTGTTGTGGTGTAACCCCAAATTTTTCTTTTACTTCTTTTTCTCCAATCACTTTGCTTTTCATTGGATCGAATAATCTTATTTCTTTAGAGACCAATTGCATCAAGTCTTTGTCAGAGGAAATAATTGTAACTTTTGCGCCAGCTTTTAAAATTTGTTTAGCGTAAGTGGCTAAAAGATCGTCTGCTTCATAATTTAATTGTTCAATAGAAGGAACATTAAAAGCCTCAACAGCCTTTCTTATATATTCAAATTGTGGTGCAAGATCATCTGGTGCCTCAGATCTATTAGCTTTGTAATCTTTGTAAATTTCATTTCTAAAATTTTTTCTTGCAGAGTCAAATATAACTGCAAAATGTGTTGGTTTGTTTTTAGAGTCATCTGATCTTGAATCTTCTAAAAGCTTGAAAAGCATATTACTAAAGCCAATTACTGCTCCAGTAGGTAGCCCATCACTTTTTCTAGATAAAGGAGGTAAGGCGTAATAAGCTCTGAAAATATATCCAGATCCATCTACCAAATAAAAATGATCAGTTTTTTTTATTTTATTCATCAATTGATGATATCTTAATATTTTTCATGATATAATAATAATATAATATGGAAAAAGTTATTCTATCTGCTGAAAATCTTACTAAAATTTATTCAAAAAAAAGTTCTGCTAACAATTCTGTGCTTGCGTTAAATAAATTAAATTTAAAAGTGAAACATGGCGAAATTTTTGGACTTTTAGGTCCTAATGGTGCTGGAAAAACAACATTTATAAATATCCTAGGTGGTTTGGTTGAGAAAACTAGTGGTAAAGTTGATGTTTGGGGTTTTGATTTAGACAAAAATCCAAGGCAAGTGAAGGCTTCAATTGGTATAGTACCACAAGAAGTTAATTTAGATGCTTTTTTTAGTCCAAGGAAGTTATTGGAACTTCAAGCTGGTCTTTTTGGCGTAAAAGAAAAAGATAGGATTACTGATTTAATTTTAAAAATGGTGTCATTAGACAAACAAGCAAATTCTTATGCAAGAAGTCTTTCCGGCGGTATGAAAAGAAGATTATTAATAGCGAAAGCAATGGTTCATCAACCGCCTTTATTAGTATTGGACGAACCTTCAGCTGGTGTAGATGTAGAATTAAGACAAAATTTATGGAAAAATGTTTCAGAGCTTAACCAAATTGGAGTAACTATAATATTGACTACACATAATTTATATGAAGCTCAAGATATGTGTAATCGAATTGGAATTATTAATAAAGGAAATTTAGTAGCTTTAGATAGCACCTCAAAATTATTAGATAGAATAGAAACTAAAAAAATTAAATTCAAAGTAAGAAGTTTAGACCAATTTGATAAAATAGCATTAAATGGTGTTAAATTTTATAAAAATGGAACTCAAATAATAGCCTCCTACGATAAAAATAAATTTAAATTTGATCAAGTAATAAATGCTGTAAAAAAAAGTGCAGAAATTGTTGATATTTCAACAGAAGATGGTGATCTTGAAGATATATTTTTAAAGTTAACAAATAGGTAGATTTTTATTTGATTTAAAAGTAATAATAAAGACATGGAATTAATTAGAAATTTAAAAGAGAATACGCTAGTTAAAAATTTATTTTTAGCTTTTTTAGCCACAGTGTTTTTAGCTGTTTCTTCAAAAATAAAAATACCTTTTTGGCCGGTACCAATGACTATGCAAACATTTGTAGTAATGTTAATTGGTATTTTGTTTGGTTGGAAACTTGGACTATTCACAGTTTCATTATACCTAATGGAAGGAATTGCAGGTTTGCCAGTTTTTGCCGGTACACCCGAAAAAGGAATGGGCATAGTATATTTCACTGGACCTACTATGGGTTACTTACTTGGATTTTTAGTTACTGTTTATCTAACTGGATTTTTAAAATTTGATAATAACTTTTTAAAAAACTTTGTAAAATTGTGTTTTGCAGTATCTTTTATTTATTTATTTGGACTTCTTTGGTTAGGATCATTAATTGGTTGGAATAAGCCAATTTTTGAATTAGGTGCACAACCTTTTCTTTTAGCTGAATTGTTTAAAGTTCTTATTTTAACGATATTAATCCCTAAAATTTTGAGATTTAAGGTTTAACGAGGGGATCTTTTGGATAAAATTCTCTGAAGGGTTCTTCTGTGCATCTTTAACCTTCTTGCAGTTTCAGACACATTTCTATTGCATAGTTCAAATACACGATGGATATGTTCCCATTTTACTCTATCTGCCGACATAGGGTTTTCGGGAGGTTTTGCCTTTGATTCTGGGTCTGCTAGAAGAGCTGCCTCTACATCATCAGCATCTACTGGTTTAGCCAAATAATCAATAGCACCAGATTTAACGGCTGCTACGGCCGTTGGAAGGTTCCCATAACCTGTTAACATTACAATTCTACTATCTTTTTTTGCCTTATTAATCTCTTTTACGACATCTAAACCATTTCCGTCTTCGAGCCTTAAATCAACCAGAGCAAACTTTGGAGGGGCAGATATAACCATTTTAATAGCATTTTCAACTGTTTTAGCGTCTTTAACTTGAAAACCTTTCTTCTCCATAGCTCGGGCTAACCTCATTCTAAGGGGATCGTCGTCGTCAACGATCAATAGAGACCTCTCTTCAAAGTCAGTTATTTTTAAACCTGGGAGTGATTTATCTGTTCTCATTGTAGTTGTCATATAGTCACTTTCTCAACTATTACAATGCGACATTCTTGAATTATTTTCTTTACATAAAGGGAAAAAACTATTATTCGGGAAATTTATATAAGCTTTTTTAGTAAATTTTTTAGAAGCTTAACTGTGTAATAATTGGGGGACACATGAGATGCGAAAATTTGATAACGTTAACGAATTAGTTAACACTTTAAAACCAGATAATCCGGTCTATTGCATCAGACCTAAATCAATAAAAAAATCAGTTGAGTTTTTTAAAAAAAACTTTCCAGGTAAAATTCTTTACGCTGTAAAAACAAATCCAAACGAAAGGGTTATTAAAACTATTATTAATAGTGGAATTCAAAATTTTGATGTTGCATCAATTAATGAGATTAAATTAGTAAGAAAAATAGATAATAAAGTAAAAGTTTATTTTATGCATACTATTAAAAGTAGAGAAAATATCAGAGAGGCATATTTTCAATATAATGTTAAAGATTTTGCTTTAGATACTAAAGAAGAATTATTAAAAATTTTAGACTCAACAAATAACGCTAAGGATTTAAATTTGTATGTGAGAGTCGCAATTTCAAATGAACATGCTGAAATTGATTTGTCGAGAAAATTTGGAGCTTTAGCAAGTGAGGCTCTGGGACTTTTAAGACTTTGTAAAGAACACGGAAGAAAAGTTGGTTTAAGTTTTCACGTTGGTTCTCAGTGTATGGATAAAATTTCATTTTCAAAAGGAATCCAAGAAATTGGAAATATTATTAAAAAAACAAAGATTGTACCGGATGTTATAAATATAGGTGGTGGTTTCCCGTCAATATATCCTGATTTAATACCAGAGCCTTTAGAAAATTACATGGCAGAAATAAAAAATGGATTAGAAAAATTGAAGTTAAGTAAAATGCCTGAAATTTTTTGCGAGCCTGGTCGTGCTATTGTTGCTGAGGCTGGATCAACCATAGTTAAGGTAGTTTTAAGAAAAAAACAAAAATTGTATATAAATGATGGAACTTATGGATCTTTATTTGATGCCGGAGTACCAAATTTTGTTCTGCCCTCTAAAATGATCACAAATGGAAGAACGCTTTCAAAAAAAATGACTGCTTTTAATTTTTATGGCCCAACCTGTGATAGTCTAGATTATATGAAAGGTCCTTTCTTATTACCAAACAATATTAAAGAGGGTGATTATATTGAGCTTGGACAGCTTGGTGCTTACGGAACAACTTTTAGAACAAAATTTAATGGTTTCTATTCAGACGCAATTTACCAATTGGATGACAAACCAATTCTTTCTATGTACGATGGTGGAATGAAGGTTAAATATTTAGTTGCGTAATGAATAAAAAAAACGGACCTACGCTTGGTCACAACAAAAAATCTCTATTAAAATCTGAAGTTGAACACATAGATATCACTTCTTTTGACTCAAGAAAAATAATCGATTCTATGAAAAAAATGTCTTTCACTTCAAGGGATACTGCCAAAGCTGCAGAAATTTATAACGAGATGATTAAAGATAAAAATTGCTCAATATTTTTGACAATTGCGGGTTCTACGTCTGCTGCAGGATGTATGAAACTTTATTCTGATTTAATTAAATTTAATATGGTTGATGCAATAGTTGCAACTGGTGCATCTATAATTGACATGGATTTCTTTGAAGCTTTAGGATTTAAGCATTACCAAGGTGATCAATTTCAAGATGACAAGATATTAAGAGAAAACTATATAGACAGAATATATGATACCTATATTGATGAAGAACAGCTGCAAGCGTGTGATAAAACCATTTGTGAAATTGCCAATAAATTACCTCCAAAAGCTTATACATCCAGAGAATTCATTAAAGAAATAGGAAAATATCTTAAGACTAACTCTAAAAAGAAAAATTCTCTTATTGAGTTAGCTTATGATCATAATGTACCTATATTCTGTCCTGCATTCACAGACAGTTCAGCTGGTTTTGGTTTAGTAATGCATCAAGAACAAAATCCCTCGAAACACATTACGATAGACTCTATCAAGGAATTTAGAGAGCTTACAGAAATTAAATTAAAATCAAAAGCTTCAGGATTATTAATGGTTGGTGGTGGTGTTCCAAAAAACTTTGTGCAAGATACAGTTGTATGTGCTGAACTCTTAGGAAAAAAAGTTGATATGCATAAGTATGCAATTCAAATTACTGTCGCTGATACAAGGGATGGTGCCTGTAGCAGTTCAACATTAAAAGAAGCAAGCTCATGGGGCAAAGTAGATACATCAAAAGAGCAAATGGTTTTTGCTGAGGCGACTAGTGTATTGCCACTAATTGCTAGTGATGCATATCATCGTCAAAATTGGAAAAATAGAGAAAGAAGAAATTTCCAAAAATTATTTATATAGAATGACAAAAACAAGAATAGCTTTAATACAGATGAAAATGTCATCTGAACAGAAAAAAAATATGAGTGCTGCTATAAAAAAAATAAAAGAAGCGAGTAAAAAAAAAGCAAAAATTATATGTTTGCCAGAATTATTTTTATCAAATTATTTCTGCCAACAAGAAAAGCATTCAAATTTTAATTTAGCCGAAAAAATTCCCGGTAAAAATACGAATATTCTATGTTCATTAGCGAAAGAATTAAAAGTCATAATTATTGCTCCAATCTTTGAAAAGAAAACCACAGGTATTTATCATAATTCTTGTGTTGTTATAAATGAAAAAGGTAAATTAATTGGTAAGTATAGAAAAATGCATATTCCAGATGATCCTCAATTTTATGAAAAATTTTATTTTACACCTGGAGACTTGGGGTTTAAATCTTTTAAAACTAGTCAAGGTAAAGTTGGGACTTTAATTTGCTGGGATCAGTGGTTCCCGGAGGCAGCAAGACTGACATCGTTGTTGGGAGCAGAAATACTTTTTTATCCGACTGCCATTGGATGGCATCCCAAAGAAAAAAAGAAGTTTGGTAAGTCACAGCTTAATGCGTGGTTATCAATTCAAAGATCTCACGCCATAGCTAATGGTGTCTATGTTGCCGCAGTAAATAGAGTAGGTGTAGAAAAGCAGGGGTCAAAAAAATTAGAATTTTGGGGAAATACCGTTGTGTTTGATCCAGGTGGAAATATTGTTGCAAGTTCAAAACAAAAAGAAAAAACTTTAATTTGCGATATTGATTACAAAAAGGTTGAAACCGCAAGAAGACACTGGCCTTTTTTTAGAGATAGGCGAATAGATTATTACAAAGGCATACTAAATAATCCTAGAGATGCCTAATTTATCAAGATACGGTGCTTATAGGATGCCTGCGGAATGGGAGCCTCAAAAATCGACGTGGATTGCATGGCCTCATAATAAAAAAGACTGGCCAGGTAAATTTCGGAATATTCCAAATGTTTTCGCGGTTATAACATCAGCCTTATCTAAGGTACAATTAGTAAATATCTTAGTGAATAATAAAACAGACTATGAACATGTGGTTGCCACTTTAAAAAAGTTTGGTACAAAATTTAATAATATTAGACTTATTAATTGCAAAACTGATAGATCATGGACAAGAGACTCGTTGCCTATTTTTTTAAAAGTTAAAAATAATAAGAAAATAATGTCAAAATGGCAATTTAATGCTTGGGCAAAATATAAAAATTATAAAAAAGATAATAAAGCTTATTTAAAAATTAAAAAAAAAACTAACATTAAAGTAATTAAGCCTAAATTTAAAAATAGGAAAATTGTTCTTGAAGGAGGATCTATAGACGTAAATGGAAATGGATTACTTCTGACGACAAAGCAATGTCTAATAAGTAAAATACAAGAAAGAAATAAAGGATTAAAGTCCAAAGATTACGAAAAAATATTTAATAAATTTCTAGGTATCAATAAAATAATTTGGCTTAATAATGGTATCGAGGGTGATGATACGCATGGTCACATAGATGACATTGCCAGATTTGTAGATAAGAACAAGATTTTCATCGCAAAAGAGAACAATAAACATGAAAAGAATTTTAAAAGTTTAAATGAAAATATTCAAATTTTAGAAAATTTTAAAAAGGAAAATAAAAAAAAATTAAAAATTATTCATATTCCTATGCCAAAACCAAAAAAAATTAATGGTATAAGAGTTCCAGCAAGCTATTTGAACTTTTATATTGCTAATAAAATAGTTTTAGTTCCTACATTTAAAGATCGTAAAGACAAAATGGTCTTAAAAATTTTTAAAAGACATTTTAAAAATAGAAAAATTATACCTGTAGACTGTTCAGTTTTAGTATGGGGTTTCGGAACAATACATTGTTTAACACAGCAAGAACCTACTTAGTCCATACCAAATCGGAATACTTCCAAGAAATCTCAACTGACGCACCACCCTTTTCTAAATTTGAAAATTCTATAATAGCTTTTTTTCTTTCAAGAAGTGTTTTTCCTATAAAAGTTCCAAGGCCCAGTCCTGATTTATTTTTAAATTTTTTTGTTTTTGAAGCAATATACGGTTCGCCAATTAGTTGAAATATATCATTTGGAAATCCTGGACCATCATCAGTTATTTTGATTTTTATTTCGTCTTTATTATTAATTAAATTTATGAAAACATTATTTTTAGAAAATTTAACTGCATTCCCAACAAAATTACGGATACCATAAGTAAGTTCGGGCGATCTTTTAATTGGTGTTTTTTGATTTTTCTTTTCAAAATATAGTTGAATTTTTTTTTCAGAAATTTCTTCAAAAGAATTTTTAATTTCAAATAGTAAATCTTCAAGTGCAACATTTGAAACATAGATATCATCTACTATTTCTCTTCTAGAAAGTTTTTTTAATATATCTCCACATCTTTTTACTTCCGATAGAATCGTGTCAACATCTTCAGAATATTTGGGGTTATTTTTTATCTCTTTTTTTAATTCTTTTGCAATTACAGTAATAGTTGAGAGCGGTGTTCCCAAAGAATGGGCTGCTGCGGCTGCTTGGTGCCCGATTGAATCTAATTCTTGCTCCTTTGCTAGCACACTTTCAAGTCTATTTAATGCTTCACTTCTTTTTCGTGCCTCATGACCAAAACGAAATCCAAAATAATTTAGAAAAATTAGAATAATTATGAGTGATGTTGGTATGGAATATAAGTAATAATCAGGAACATGAAAGTGTATATTCCCCTCACTTGGTAATGGAAAATAATTAAATGTTAAAAGAACTAAAGCAATAATTGTGATAAATGATAAAAAGAAAGTGCTTGTCAAATTTAGCAATGTTGATGAAACTATCGCAGGAACAACTAAAAATATAACAAAAGGGTTTGTTACTCCACCAGTTAGATAAATCAAAACAGCTAATTGTATTACATCATAAAAAAGAAGTATTGTTGACTCGATATTACTTAATTGGTTTTTTTTAAATGTAAATTGTATAAAAATATTTGTCAGTCCTCCGCAAAAAATAGTTATTGAACATAAAATTATTGGAAGATTTAGTTCTAAGAGGAAATGAACTACATAAACGGTTATAAGCTGACCAATTAAAGCTATCCATCTTAGGACAACAACAGTTTTTTTTTGAAGCGTCAAATCCTCGTCATATTTGAGGAAATTGGAAAGTTTCATGTTAATTAGATATCTAAGTTTTCAACCTCTAGGGCTTTTTCGGTAATAAAATCTTTTCGCGGAGCGACTTCATCTCCCATTAATATTTTTATAATATTTTGGTCTTCTTTTGACTTTTCTTTCGTTCCCTTAGAATATTCAACTTTAAGTAAAATTCTATTTTCAGGATTTAAAGTGGTTTGCCAAAGTTCTTCTGGGTTCATTTCGCCTAAACCTTTAAATCTTTGTATATTTAATTTTTGCCTTTCTTCTGCGATAACCTTGTCTAATTCTTTTTTACTGAGCTTTTTCGCGTTATCTAAAGATCTAAGAATATATTTTTCTAAATCTTTTTCGTTCTTTATGTAAGAGGTTTTTGTTCCTTTTGTAATCTTAAACAACGGAGGTTGAGCAAGATATAAATGACCTTTTTCAATTAACTCGTAAAACGGCTTATTATTAAAAAAAGTTAGAAGCAAAGTTCTTATATGTGAACCATCAACATCTGCATCAGTCATGATTATTATTTTTTCATATCTCAAATCCTCTATATTAAAGTTTGTAGATCCTGTACCTAAAGCATTTATAAGTGTAACGATTTCATTTGAGGACATCATTTTAGAAAGAGTTTTATTTTCATGGCTTCCATTTGCTCCATTCCGTTTTTTATTTTCATTAACATAAGTATTTAATATTTTTCCTCTTAAAGGTAAAACAGCTTGAAATTCTCTTTTTCTTCCTTGCTTGGCTGAACCTCCTGCTGAATCTCCCTCTACTATAAATAGCTCTGTACCTTCCATACTTGAAATTTGGCAATCAGCCAACTTTCCAGGAAGACCTGAAAGCTCTAGTGAACCCTTCCTTCTCACACTATCCCTTGCTTTTCTGGCAAGATCCCTGGCTATTGCAGCTTGTAATACTTTATCTAAAATTACTTTTACTACAGAAGGATTTTGATCAAACCAGATTGTTACTTTTTCGCTCACAATGGTTTCTACAATATTTCTAATTTCTGACGAAACTAGTTTATCTTTAGTTTGTGATGAAAATTTTGGGTCAGGCATTTTAATTGATAAAATCGATGTTAAACCCTCTTTGATATCTTCTCCGCCTATAACAACTTTGTTTTTTTTCGTAAGATTTTTTTCTGATGCATATTTGTTTATTATCCTTGTTAATGCACTTCTGAAACCCAAAAGGTGTGTTCCTCCATCTTTTTGATGAATATTATTTGTAAAAGCCATTACATCTTCCGAAAAGCCAGCGTTCCACTGAAATGAGCATTCCACAACTACATTATTTTTTTCACCTTTAAGAAATATAGGTTTTTTAAAAGTAGCTTTTTCGTTTTTGTTAATTAATAATGATTTTTTTTGATCATTAAATTGGACGAATGCAGATACACCTCCATCATATTTATTCTCAAAAATCTTTGGTTTTGCTAATGTTTCGTCAATAAGTTTTATTGTTAAACCACTATTTAAAAATGCTAACTCTCTCATTTTTTTTTGTAAAATTGAGGAACTAAATTTTGTAGATGAAAAAACATCTTCGGAAGGTAAAAAATTAATTTTAGTTCCTGATTTTTTCGTTTTTTTCAAAAATTTAATTGGACTTACGGTCTTTCCATTTTCAAAGGAAATAAAATACTCTTTTCCATCTCTAAATATTGTTAATTCGAGTTTTACAGAGAGGGCATTTACTACTGAAACTCCAACACCATGTAATCCTCCTGATACTTTGTATGAATTTTGGTCAAATTTTCCCCCTGCATGCAATTGAGTCATTATAACCTCTGCAGCAGACTTTTTTTCTCCTTTGTGTAAATCAGTAGGAATTCCTCTTCCATCATCTTCGACTGTTACAGATCGGTTTTTATGTAATGTTACTGTAATATTTTTACAGAAACCTACTATAGCTTCATCTATTGAATTATCTACGACCTCAAAAACCATGTGATGTAATCCAGATCCATCGTCTGTATCTCCAATATACATTCCCGGTCTTTTCCTTACAGCGTCTAAACCTTTTAATACTTTAATAGAATCTGCTTTATATTCTTTATTTGGAGGGTTTTTTTGAGGATTTATCATTTTTTTGAAAAAATTATTATATCATTTTTTTCTTGGGAGATAAAATCACGTTTTAAACTAATAGTGAAAAACTGTTGTGAGATAAGGATAATAGAAGACAAATAATATTTATTACTTGAAATTTAGAAATTCTTATATTTTCATCGGCATTATAACATAATAACTGTGATTGTCTGATTTATCCTGAATTAAAACAGGGGACACGGCATCGTTAAGATTCATCATTAAATTTTGATCGCCTATTTCTGAAGCAATATCTAAGAGATATCTGGCATTAAAGCTTACTGTTAAACTTTCTGAATTAAATTCAGCCTTTAAAGTTTCTTTTCCATCGCCTGATGATGAGCTTGCAACAAATAATTGAATATGATCTTTTTCAAAAGTAACTTTTACTCCCTCTTTTCTATCAATAGAAACTGTTACCACCCTTTCAAGAGAATTAATAAAATCTTTTACATTGACCTTTAAAATTTTTTTATTATTTTTAGGAACAACTTTTTCATAATCTGGAAACTTTCCATCAATAACTTTAGAGACAATTGATGAATTTCCCATTTTAAATTGTACTTTACCTTCACCAACAAACATCGAAACATTTTGATTATTTTCTTGTAATAAATTTGATAACTGAAATACAGTTTTTTTTGGTAAAATGAATGATTTTAAATTTTTGATGTCTTGAACAGGAATGCTGCTTGAAGATAGTCTGTGGGTATCAGTAGCTACGCCTGTCAAATACGAAGTTTTATTCGAAGCTGTTGGGTGTATAAAAATTCCATTTAAATAATGTCTTGTATCGTCGTTTGACATTGCAATTTTTGTCTTATTAAGCAAAGTCAAAAACTTTTGACCATCTAAATTTAAAGGTTCGTTTTTGAAGTCGTTCGAAAAATTTGGAAAATCATCAATAGGTAAACACAGAAGATTAAATTTAGAGTTTTTTGCTGTAATTTTGATTTTATTTTTAGTTTCTAACACAAAAGTAACATCTAAGTTTGTAGGTAATTTTCTCAATAAATCATATAAAACAGTTGCCGAGGTCGTAGTGCTGCCTTCACTATCAATTTTTAAGTCTGAAATTTGATCGTGAAAAACTATATCTAGGTCAGTTGCAACAATGTTTAATATATTATTTTTTATCTCTAATAAAACATTTGCTAGAATTGGTATTGTGTTTTTTCTTTCAATTATATTGTGTGCCACCGATAAAGACTTTAATAGTGTGTCACGCTTTATTTGAAATTGCATATTAATCGCTTAAGATTAATGATTTTAATTCTTCAATATTCTTTCTCATTTCATCATTATTCTCACTTAATTTTTCAATGGTTTTTACTGCATGAATAACAGTAGTGTGATCTCTATTCGCAAATTTTCTGCCTATTTCAGGTAGCGATCTTGTTGTTAATTTCTTGGCCATATACATTGCTACCTGTCTTGGTCTTGCCAAAGGTCTTGAACGTCTTGGTGATAGCATATCTGCTAAACTTATACTAAAAAAATTTGAAGTTACGTTTTGTATTTTATCAATGCTAATTACTTTATTTGCATTATAAACATCTTTTAAAATAATTTTGCAGTCATTAATATTAAGGGCTTTTTTACTCATTTTGCCAAATGCAACTACTCTATTAAATATTCCTATAAGTTCTCTTATGTTAGAGTTGCTATTTATTGCGATATAACTAATAACCTCATCGCTCAAATCAGGATTTTCTCTAAATGAATTTTGATAATCTATAATCTTCTTTTTTAGAATGTTTAGTTTTAAATCATAATCGGGTGTACCTATATCAACAACTAATCCTCCGGATAACCTGGATTTAATTCTATCCTGAACTCTATCAAGTTTATTTGGGGCTCTATCTGAAGAAATTACTATTTGTGCACTTTGATCAAAAAGGGTATTAAAGGTATGAAAAAATTCTTCCTGCAAGCCCTCCTTTCCTCTTATAAATTGAATATCATCAATAATAAAAACGTTAGCTTTCCTAAAAAAATCTTTAAAATTTACCATCTCATTTTTTTTAATTGATTTAATAAACTGATACATAAATCGCTCAGCAGAAATAAACATTACCTTATTTTTTTGGCTTAGCTCTAACCCAATTGAGTTAAGAAGATGTGTTTTTCCCAACCCTACACCACCATAAATAAACAAAGGATTATATCTTGATAATTGAGAGCATATTTTTTTTGCAGAGAGAAAACTTAAATTATTACTTTTTCCGACTACAAAATTTTCGAAATTCAGTGCGGGATTCAGTCTGTTGTAATTTAAGGCTGAATTCTTTATTTCAGATATTTTGTTTATTACTGAGCTATTAAATGTTGATTTACTATTTTGAGATTCAGGTTCTATTTTGAACTCAATTCTGTTTATACTTATTTTATGTTTTTTTAATTCACTTAAGATTTTATCTGCGTATCTTGATGTGATCCAGTCTCTAAAAAATCTAGTTTTAACCCCTAAAATCACATGGTCATTATATTCTTTTAAAAGTGAAATATGTTTAAGCCAGCTTGTAAATATTTCATTTCCAAATGACTTATCAAAAGATTGTTGAACTAAGTCCCAGTTTAATGTTTTTTCTTCGTTAACCGGTAGTTGATTTTTTTGTAGTGAAATTTTGTCCATGAGAAAAATTAAAAATTAAAATATTTTTTATAACTTATTTTTTTCAAATTCAATTTTTTTTTCGAGAATATAAAAATTAAATCGATACCGGTTGTAGAATAAACGTTGTGAGAGAAAATAAAAAATATTTCAACCTCAAATACAATTTCCCTAAATGTAGTAATAAAAAAAATTAATTTTTTTTTTTATCAACTTCAAATTGTTAAGAATTATCGGATAAGTTTAATTCAACTATTTAGTGATTTTTTTTATTTTTTTGGTAATTTTGGAAATCTTCCTTGACAGATTTTTTTTCTTAATAACGCCTGATTTTGCAACTTTCATCAACTCAGACTGGAAAGTTGGAAAATACTTGTTAATTTCTTTTAAATCTTTCTTTTCTATTAACTTTTGTATTTTTTTTACCGCCTGTTTGTATCTATTTTTTCTGAATTTATTAACTTCAGATTGTTTTTTAATTCGTTTTACCTTACGGATTGCAGATTTTATATTTGGCATTCATCGGAACCTATATCTTCAAAATATTCCGGTCAATATTTAATTTTCTGGCATTTTTGACAATAAAAAGTTGATCTATTGCTAATATATATTTTTTTTATTGAACCCTCACATTCAGGCTTTAAACATGATTTATTTGCTCTGTCATATACCTTGAACTTTTCTTGAAACAATCCTTTTTTACCCGAAACACTACTAAAGTCTTTTATTGATGAACCCCCAAGTTGTATTGATTTCTTTAATATATTTTTAGTATAGCAAACAATTTTAAGAATTTCTTTATCTGATAATTTGTAAGCTTTTTTTTTTGGATTAATCGAGCTAAGAAATAGTATTTCATTTGCATAAATGTTGCCTAACCCACTAATATATTTTTGATTCATTATAAAATTTTTAATATTAATTTTTCTTTTTTTACTTTTTTCTTTCAAATAATCGTAATCAAACGCTGAGGTTAAAGGTTCGGGACCTAAATTGGATAAATGCTTGTCAAATTTTAACATTTTGTTATTCAAAATTTTTATAAAACCAAATTTTCTTATATCATTATAAATTAAGTCGACCGAGTTGCTTAATTTAAGTCCTAAATGATTGTGTTTTTTTATTATTTTTTTCTCAAAATAATAATCAGTAAATACAGTGGTCTTATCAAATTTCCTTTTTATGAAGATTTTTCCTGTCATACCTAAATGAATTAGAATAAAATTTTTATTTTCAAGTTGAATAAGTAAGAATTTTCCTCTTCGAAAAATGGATATTATCTTTTGACCTTGAATAGATTTTTTGAATTTATTACTGATTTTATACCTTAAATTCTTATTAAAAATACTTACTTTGTTGATTTTTGAGCCTGTGATGAATTCGTTTAAAGATCTTCTAACAACTTCAACTTCTGGTAATTCTGGCATATAACTATTTATAAAATGACAAATATTAACCAGTCAAAAATTAAAAAAGCAACAAAAGTTTTTAATAGTGTTTTTAATAAATATGACATTATGAATGATTTAATGTCTCTAGGAATTCATCGATTATGGAAGCAAAGATTAATTGAGTGGATGAACCCAAGAAAAAATGACCACTTAATTGATATGGCAAGTGGTACTGGCGATGTAGCTAGAATATTTTTAAAGAGACTAAAAAATCAAGGCAATGTAACTTGCGTTGATCCAAATAAATTTATGATAGAAAAAGGTAAGAAAAAGTTGGATGATTTAAATAATATTCGCTGGCATGTATCAGATGCGGAAAAATTACCGTTCAAAGATAACACATTTGATATTTATTCAGTAAGTTTTGGAGTGAGAAATTTTTCCAATACTAAAATGGCTATGAAAGAAGCCCACAGAGTTTTAAAAAGAGGTGGAAGATTCATTTGTCTAGAATTCTCCAAAGTTGAAAATGAAATGCTTGATAAGTTATATAAAAAATATTCTAAAATTATTCCAATCCTTGGAAAATACATTGTTGGTGATGATGAGCCCTATGATTATTTAATCAAAACTATCAATGAGTTTTATGATCAAAATACTTTTAAAAAAATTATAGAAGACAGCGGTTTTAGCAATGTGGAGTATAGAAATATTTCTGGTGGAATAGTTGCGATTCATTCGGCTTGGAAAATTTAAAATGTTTAAAAAAATATTTAATCTATTAAAAATATTGAGAAAGCTATCAGTGTCTGGAGCTGTAGAAACGTTGGATAAATTTAAACCTGTCCCAGGTTTTTTTAAGTTTATTATATTTATTTTTTCAATCGGCTCAGAGAAAAAAATTCAAAATTTGAATAAATCACCAGGTGAAAAATTGTGTGACTCTTTGGAAAGTATGGGTCCTACTTTTATAAAATTGGGGCAATTCCTTGCGACAAGACCGGATATAATTGGAGATGAAATAGCAAAAAATTTAGAAAAGTTACAAGATAAATTGCCTGCTTTTAATACAGCCGAAGCAAAACAAATAATTAAAAGAGAAATAGGTGAAAAATATTATTCAAAAATAAAAAATATAAGTGAGCCAATAGCTGCTGCTTCTATTGCACAAGTGCACTTTGCAGAAATTAATATCAATGGTTCAGATAAAGATTTAGCTATTAAAATTTTAAGACCTGATATTCAAAGAATATTTAATGAAGAATTAGATGCATTAAATTTTTTAGCATTTTTAATTGAAAATATTTTTAGGAAAACAAAAAGATTGAGATTAGTTGAGGTGATATTTCTTTTAAAGCAGATTACGAATATGGAAATGGATCTCCGTTTTGAAGCAGCGGCCGCAAGTGAACTGAGAGAAAACACTTTGAATGACAAAGGCATAAAAGTTCCAAAAATATATTGGAACTTTACGTCTAAAAGAATACTAACACTAGATAAAATCGAAGGTATTTCTATAAGGGATACTTTGAAAATAAAAAGTTTAAATATTGATTTAAAAAGACTTTCAGAAAATTTAATTCAATTATTTTTAAAGCAAGCTGTAAGGGATGGTTTTTTTCACGCTGATATGCACCAAGGCAACCTTTTTGTTGATAAGGATGGAAATATTGTCCCTGTTGATTTTGGTATTATGGGAAGGTTAGACAAAAATAATAGAAAATATTTAGCTGAAATTCTTTTTGGATTTATAAATAGAGATTATAATAAAGTTGCTGAAATGCACTTTCTGGCTGGATTAGTTCCGACTGAAACTTCAAAGGATGAATTGACACAAGCTTTGCGATCAATTGGGGAACCTATCTTTGGCCAATCAATTAAAGATATTTCGGGTGCAAACCTGCTAGGGCAGCTATTTGAAATAACTGAAAAATTTAATATGCATACACAAACACAATTGCTTCTTCTTCAGAAAACTATGGTTGTAGTTGAGGGAGTTGCGAGAAAAATAAATCCTGAAACAAATATTTGGGAAGTATCTCGACCAGTTTTGGAAAATTGGATGCAAAGTGTAAAAGGTCCTAAATCAACCTTTAAGAGAACCATTGAGATATCTAAGGATATTTTACAAAAAATTCCTGATCTGCCAAATGTAATGGATAATGCGAGTGCAACTTTACAAATGATTGCAGAGGGAAAGTTAAACTTAAACTCCCTTTCGGGAAAAAATTTTGAGGTTGAGGAGTTGAAATTAAAAAATTTAAGAAACAATATAGTTATAGGCATTTTAGGTGTTGTAATAGGACTGTTTATAGTATTTTAATTAGTAATGAGCCTAGAAAATAAAAAAATTTTACTTGTTATAGGTGGCGGTATTTCTGCCTACAAATCACTTGATCTTATAAGGCTTCTTCAAAGAAAAGGTTGTTCGGTAAAAGTAGTTTTGACAAAAAGCGGAAAAAAATTTGTTACTTCATTATCATTGTCATCTTTATCGAAAAATAGAGTTTTTGAAGAAGTTTTTGATAAAAAAAATAAAGGGAATTTTGATCATATTTCTCTATCTAGATGGGCAGATTTAATTATGGTTCTGCCTGCCACAGCAAATTTCATGTCTAGACTAAGCAAAGGAAGTGCGGATGACCTTGCCTCAACCATTATTTTAGCTTCAAATAAAGAAATATTTCTAATTCCAGCAATGAACGTAAGAATGTGGGAACACAAAGCTACACAAAAAAACTTCAATACTCTTATCGACTATGGATATAAGTTTATTGGGCCTGAAGATGGTGAAATGGCATGCGGCGAATATGGTAAAGGAAAAATGTCAAGTCCTCGTCAAATTCTATCCTTTTTAGTTAGGTTTTTTAAAAAAAAAGATTTACTTAAAAGTAAAAAAATAAGGGCTATAGTTACAACCGGGCCAACCAAAGAGTATATTGATCCTGTAAGATACATATCAAATGAGTCAAGTGGGAAACAAGGTTATGAAATAGCTTTGGAATTAACAAGATTGGGTATTAAGACTACTTTGATATCAGGGCCTACTAAATTGAAATATGATAATGAGATTGAAGTCAAAAAAGTAGTGACTGGAAAACAAATGCTGGAAGCAGTGAAAAAAAAACTTCCAACTCATATTGCAATATGTGCAGCTGCAGTTTCTGATTTTAAGCCTATATCTTTTCAGAAGAATAAAATTAAAAAAAGTCAAATTAATGAAATTAAAATTGAGAGAAATCCAGATATTTTAAGTTTTCTAGGAAAAAATAACAGATTTAAACCTAAACTTTTAATTGGCTTTTCTGCTGAAACTGAAAACTTGATAAAAAATTCAAAAATAAAAATGTACGAAAAGTTTTGTGACATGATGATTGCCAACGATGTTTCAAAAAAAGATAGGGGCTTTCATAGTGATTATAATGAAGTATTAATAATTGATAAAAATGGAAAAATTGAAAAAGTTAAAAAAAATTCAAAAAAATTTGTTGCTTCAATCGTGGCTAAAAAAATTGTAGATACATTTCTCTCCAATGAAAAAAACCTCAATTAAAGGTGAAGATTACCAGAAATATTATAAACAATTAATTCTTAAAAAAATTGGAATTATTGGACAAAAAAAAATTATAAATTCAAAAGTTTTAGTAATAGGTGCGGGTGGACTGGGCTGTCCATTAATTTTATACCTAACATACTCTGGGGTTGGTAATATCGGAGTTGTAGATCATGATATTGTTGAAATTTCAAATTTAAGTAGGCAAATTCTTTTTACTAAAAAAGATATCGGCAAAAAGAAAGTGATAGTTGCAAAAAAAGTAATAAAAAATATTGATAATAAAATTACTGTTAATATTTATAAAAAAAAAATTGATAAAAAAAATATTAATCAAATTGCAAAAAATTATCCTATCATATGCGATGGTACTGATAATTTTAAAACAAGATACTTAATCAATGATTACTGTATAAAAAATAAAAAAATACTTATCTCTGCTGCGATAAATAAATTTGATGGGCAGTTATTTAATTTTGATTTCAGAAATAAATCAGCTTGTTTTAGATGTTTTATGCCTCAATTACCAACTGACGAAGTTAATTGTCAAACTGATGGTATTATGACTACACTAGCAGGTATGGCTGGTTCACTTCAGGCTAATGAGGTAATAAAGTCAATTTTAAATATTAAAAATAGAAAAAAGGGCAATGTTATGATTTTTAATTCGCTTAATTCTGATTTTAGAGTCGTAAAGCTATTAAAAAATCCTGATTGTAAAAATAAAAATTTTCATGGTTAAGATAGTAATTTTATTAATTTTATCAATTTTCATAGGAAATAATTCATTCGCTGAAACAGAATATTATCTGACTTTAAGAAGTGATAAAGTCAATTTAAGACAGGGTCCATCTTTAAATCATCCAATTAAATTGGTTTACAAAAAAAAGTTTTTGCCAGTATTAATTCTTGATAAATCGTATAATTTTAGAAAAATAAAAGATCATGAAAATAATTCAGGTTGGATTCATATTTCCCAGTTATCAAAAAAAAAAGCTGCATTAAACAATAAGGACAAATCAATTATTTTTAGGAAACCCTCAGAATATTCAAAACCTTTAGCTGTAATTGAGAAAGGAAGATTGTGTTTAATAAGAAAGTGTAAAATGGATTGGTGTAAAATTAAAACAGGTCAGTTTGCAGGTTGGATAAAAAAAGAAAATTTAGTTGGAAGACTTTGATTTACTTTTTCTTCATTACCTTTGAAGCCCAAAACTTATCTAGTAAAAAATACCAAACTGAATTAGCCAAAGGTTCAACTATTGCATCAGTTAATGCTATATAAAAAGATACATCTGCAACCAACATCAATACAGTAATTGCAATTGCAAAGTGACCAATTGTATAAACAATTGTTCTTAATATTGAGCCTCTGTTTGTGTCATAGATTTTTTTTGAAGCATTAAATATACCAGATGTTAACTCTGTCATGTTAGTTTAGTTTCTTATAATCTTCTCTATCTGCATTCATAATTTTTGTCCAGATTTTAACAAAATCTTCTATGAATTTTTCTTTGTTATCGTCTTGGGCATAAACTTCTGCATAGGATCTTAAAATTGAATTTGAACCCAAAACTAGGTCAGCTCTAGAGGCAGAGTACTTAACTTTATTTGTTTTACGATCGACTAAATCGTAAGAATTTTTGCCAGCCGGTTTCCAAATATATTTCATATCTAACAAATTAATAAAGAAATCATTTGTCAAAGCACCAATTTTACTTGTGAATACCCCTTTGTCTTTTGCAGACTCGTGGTTTGTTCCTAAAACTCTCATACCTCCCACTAGACAAGTCATTTCTTGGGCGGTCAATCCCATCAAGGAGGCACGTTCTAATAAAAGTTCTTCTGGCATAACGGAGTAATCAGCTTTCACATAGTTCCTAAAACCGTCATGCAGAGGTTCTAACCATTTAAAACTTTTTAATTCTGTTTGCTCTTGTGATGAATCTCCCCTACCTGGACTAAATGGAACCTTAATTTTAGAGCCGGCTTTCTTTATCGCTTTTTCAAGACCAACATTACCCGCAAGAATAATTGCATCCGCAATAGTAGCTCCAGTTTTATTAGCTATATTTTCAATAATTTTTAAAGTCTTTGAAAGTTTTTTTGGCTCGTTTGCTTCCCAATCCTTCATAGGTGATAATCGAATTCTTGCACCATTAGCTCCACCTCTTTTGTCAGTTCTTCTATATGTTCTAGCACTATCCCATGCAATTGTAATTAAATCACCAGTAGATAAGCTAGTATTTGAAATCATTTTTTTTACCTTATTTACATTATATTTCTTTTTTGGAGATGGAACATTACCTTGCCAGAGTAAATCTTCTTTTGGTGCCCAAGGACCAATATAATTTCCTTTATTTCCCATTGTTCTATGAGTTAACTTAAACCAAGCACGCGCGAATGAGTCTTCAAAAAATTTTGGGTCTTTATAAAATCTTTCTGAAATTTTTCTATAATCTGGATCCATTGCCATAGCCATATCTGCGTCAGTAAACATTAATCTAGCCTTTTTATTAGGGTCCCCTAAATCTCTTGGCTTTTTGTCTTCTTCAAGGTTAATAGGTTCCCATTGCCAAGCACCTGCAGGACTTTTTTTGCTTTCCCACTCGTAGTTTAGTAAAAGATCTAAGTATTGATGATCCCATTTGTCAGGGTTGGTTGTCCAGGCTCCCTCGAGGCCTGAAGTTATTTGGTTAGCGCCTGTTCCATTTTTTTGATTCCACCCAAAACCTTGTTCGTGAATATCAGCACCAGCGGGTTCTGGACCTAAATTTTCTGGATTACCATTACCATGAGCCCTTCCAATAGAATGGCCTCCAACAGTAAGAGCGGCAGTTTCAACATCGTTCATTCCCATTCGACCAAAAGTTTCACGCACATCCATCGCAGTTCTTACTGGATCAGGTTTACCTTCAACTCCTTGAGGGTTAACATAAACAAGTTGAAAATGTGACGCTGCAAGAGGAGCTTCTAAAGAAGAACGATCTTGTGGATCACCATACCTGTTCACTGCTAATGGTTCTGTCTCTTTACCCCAATAAACATCTTTCTCAGGTTCCCATATATCTTCTCTACCAAACGAAAAGCCAAAAGTTTTAAATCCAGCGTGCTCATATGCCATGGTTCCAGCTAGAACCATAAGGTCTGACCAGCTTAATCTATTTCCGTATTTTTTTTTGATTGGCCAAAGAAGACGTCTAGCTTTATCTAAGTTTGTGTTATCTGGCCAAGAGTCTTGAGGGGAAAATCTATGAGATCCCACGTTAGGTCTTCCGTCAAACTCCCTATAAGTTCCAACTTGGTGCCAGGTTAGTCTTACCATAAGGCCACTATAAGTTCCTAAATCTGCTGGCCACCATTCTTGGCTTTCGGTCATTAATTTTAGCAAATCTTTTTTTAGTGCTTTAAAATTTAATTTTTTTACTTCTTTTCTATAGTCAAATTTAGGTAGTGGATTAGTTTTTGTGTCGTGTTGATGTAAAATATCAAGATTAATACTATTTGGCCATTGTCTTGAAGTGTTTGACTCTCCTACTTTAGTAACACCCCCGTGCATTACAGGGCATTTGCCATTGCCATTGCCATTGCCATTTTTTTTAAGTCCAACGCTCATAAAGTATTAAATTTTAGTTATAACTACTTTATAATTATTCTAAAGTATGTGTCAATACAACAAGATCTTTTTTTTGGATTAATTATTATTTTCTAATCTTATTACAACTTCAACGTTTTTAATTTTCTTGCCTTTTGGGGCATCTGGAAGTTTTTTAAAGGTAATTTTGTCGCTCTTAATATCAATTACTTTCCCGTTATCGAAAAAATGATGATGAGATGTAATATTAGTGTCATAATAAGATGTGTTGTTCTCCAAAGAGAATTCCTTCAAGTGTCCTGCACTTTTAAGTGCATGTACAGTATTATAAAAAGTTGCTGTAGAAATTTTTTTTGACCTTTTTAAATTCATAGAGTTTTTTAATTCTTCAACTGTGAAATGGAATGTTTTTTTTCTATTAAAGAGAAATTTGCTTATTTCTACTCTTTGATTTGTAGGTCTAAGACCTGAAGATCTAAGTTTATCTATAAAAATCTTGTTTTTATTATTCATTTTTTGTATTAACTTACTGTATAATTTTCCAATTTTATATATGATATTGCTAAAAACTCAAGCAATTGTTAACTTTCAAAATGAAACAAAAAAACAATTACAACTATAACGAATTAATTGAATGTGCAAACGGTAACTTGTTTGGTGAAGGGAATGCGCGTCTACCGGCACCTCCGATGTTAATGTTTGATAGAATAACACAAATAAAATCCGATCAAGGCAAATTTAAAAAGGGTGTAGTAAAAGCTGAGCTAGATATAAAAGATAAAATGTGGTTCTTTGATTGTCATTTTAAGGCTGACCCTGTAATGCCAGGATGTCTAGGGTTAGATGCAATGTGGCAATTAGTTGGTTTCTACCTTGGGTGGATTGGCGAACCAGGTAAAGGACGTGCTTTAGGTGTAAATTCTGTTAGATTTACTGGTGAAGTTATAAAAAAAGTAAAAATAGCAACTTATGAAGTAGATATGAAAAAAGTTTTAAAGACCGAGGGTGGAACTGTTGGTTTTGCGGATGGTATTTTGAAAGCTGATGGTAAACAGATATATACTGCAGAAAATTTGAAAGTGGGAGTTTATAAACAATGAAGAGAGTTGTCGTCACAGGTATTGGAATTGTTTCCTGCCTTGGGAACAATCAAAATGAGGTATACGACTCACTGATAAATAGTAAATCTGGAATTTCTTTTGCAGAAGAGTATAAAGAGCATAATTTGAAAAGCAATGTACACGGAAAACCCAATATAAAGCTTGAAGATCATGTTGACAGAAAAGCATTAAGATTTATGGGTAACGGATCGGCATATAATTATGTGGCGATGAAAGAAGCAATTAAAGATTCGGGTTTGGAAGATAAAGATATAAGCAATGTTGATTCGGGTATGGTAATGGGGTCAGGCGGACCTTCAATTGAGAATGTTATTTTAGCTGCGGATAAAACTAGAGAAAAGAATCCAAAAAAAATGGGACCATTTATTGTTCCAAGAACTATGGCAAGTACTGCTTCTGCAACTTTAGCAGTTCCTTTTAAAATAAAAGGAGTTAACTACACAATAAGTTCAGCGTGTGCCACTAGCGGTCACTGCATTGGTAATGCAATGGAACTTATTCAATTTGGAAAACAAAAAATTATTTTTGCAGGGGGAAGTGATGAAATACATTTTGCAATGACAGCTATGTTTGATGCAATGACAGCGCTTTCATCAAAATATAATGATAATCCACAAAAAGCTTCTAGACCTTACGATAAAACAAGAGATGGATTTGTGATCGCTGGAGGAGCAGGAGTTTTAGTTTTAGAGGAACTTGAACATGCCAAAGCACGTGGAGCAAAAATTTACGCAGAATTAACAGGCTATGGAGCAACTTCTGATGGTTTTGATATGGTTGCACCTTCTGGGGAGGGTGCGACTAGGTGCATGAATTTAGCATTAAAGACAACTAGAAACAAAATTGATTATATTAATACCCATGGTACATCAACTCCGGTAGGAGATATAACGGAATTAAAAGCTATAAAGGACGCATTTAAAGATAAAATACCAAAAATAAGTTCAACAAAATCTCTATCTGGTCACCCACTAGGAGCTGCTTCAGTTCACGAGGCTATTTATTCTTTAATAATGATGAAGAATAGTTTTATTGCAGCATCTTGTAATGTAAATGAAATGGATGAATCAGCTAAAAAATTTCCGATAGTTACGAAAGTTGAAAAAAACATAAAATTAAATTCTGTTATGTCTAATAGTTTCGGTTTCGGTGGAACTAACGCAACATTAATTTTCGAAAAGGTTTAAAAATGGATTTGGTTAAGGGTAAAAAAGGTTTAATCATGGGTGTTGCTAATGAAAGATCTATAGCATGGGGCATATCAAAAAAACTTGCTGAAAATGGGGCTGAATTGGCATTTACGTACTTTGGTGATGCTCTAAAAAAAAGAGTAACGCCTTTGGCGGAGTCTATTAATTCAAAATTTCTTTTAAATTGTAATGTAGAAAATAAAGAAGATATTGTTAAAACTTTTCAAGAGGTCAAGAGTAAATGGAATGAAATCGATTTTGTTGTTCACGCAATTGCATTTTCAGATAGAGCGGAACTATCAGGTCAATATATTGATACTTCAAGAGAAAATTTTACAAAAAGTATGTTGGTTTCATGTTTTTCATTTACTGAAATAGCTAAAGAAGCATCAAAAATAATGAAAAGTGGTTCAAGCATGTTAACTTTAACTTATGAGTCCACAAAAGTAATTCCAAATTACAATGTAATGGGAGTTTGTAAGGCTGCGTTGGAGTCGAGTGTAAAATATATTGCAAAGGATTTAGGATCTAAAGGTATTAGAGTTAATGCAATAAGCGCTGGACCAATTAAAACATTGGCAGCTTCTGCTATTGGTGATGCAAAGTTTCTATATAAATGGAGTGCTGATCATTCATTTTTAAAAAGGAATGTGGACATAAATGATGTAGGAAAATCAGCATTATATTTATTAAGTAATTTAAGCGATGGAGTAACTGGAGAGATACACTATGTAGATGCAGGTTACAACAAAGCTGGGATGCCAGATCCAAAAAATATCACTTAATAAAAAAACTTAAACAAATAATTAAATGGTAAAATTTAATAAAAAAATAAAAGAAAAAATTGAAAATTTTTTTGACTGGATTAAGGGAGCGGAGTTGGTTGAACTTAATTCCTGCAATATAAATGAAGATCCTATAAGACCAGAACTTGATATTAGTTTCAGAACTAGCCATGGAAGAAAAATCTTTGGTGTAAAATATAAAAATGAAATATGTGCGATAATGTGTTTTGGATTTACAAATGAAATCCCAAAAACAATTGAAGAATTTGACTTAATGACCCGAGATGCATACATGCAAAGTGCTTCATGGCGAAATCAAAATGTTGGTAAAATAGCGATTGCATATACTGTTTGGTCTAAGAAAAAAGGTGGGGGGAAGCTTATTGTTAAAGAAGTATTTAAAAAAATTAAAAAATCAAATCACTTAAATAGACTAATTACATTATCTCCACTAACAGAAATGGCGAGAAATTTTCATTTGAGAAATGGTGCAAAAGAACTTAGCGTAAATGAAAAAACTCAGAATTTTGAATATCAGATTTAAAAATGTTACGATACAGCTTCTTTTATTGAAAGTTTGACTTTGCCTCTGTCAAATCCAATTACTTTAACTGAAACTTCATCGCCTTCTTTGACTACATCTGTAACTTTTTGAACTCTTTTTGCAGCCAGCTGTGAAATATGAACAAGTCCATCTTGTTTTCCTAAAAAGTTTACAAAAGCTCCGAATTCCATAATTTTAACAACTTTCCCTTTATATGTTTTTTCCCATTTCAGGTTTTGCAACAAGGTCGTTTATCATTTGAACTGCGATCTTTCTTGTTTCATCATTTGCTGCTGCAATAGTAACTTCGCCAGTATCATTAACATCGACTTTTGCTCCAGACTTTTCTACAATTTCTCTTATTGTAGCCCCACCTTTGCCTATTACAGTTGCAATATCTTTTTTATCAACTTTTATTTTCTCCATTTTTGGAGTGTGCTTTCCTACTTCTTTTCTAGAAGATTTAATAGTTTTATTCATTTCATTTAAGATATGCACTCGTCCCTCCTTTGCCTGTGCAAGAGCTTTTTCCATAATTTCGAAAGTGATACCTGTAATTTTAATATCCATTTGAAGAGATGTAATACCTTCTTTTGTACCTGCTACTTTAAAGTCCATATCTCCTAAATGATCTTCATCTCCCAATATATCAGATAAAATAGAAAAATCATTTTTCTCTTTAATTAATCCCATCGCTATTCCAGCAACCGGTTCAGCTATAGGAACTGCTGCATCCATTAATGCAAGAGAAGATCCGCATACTGTTGCCATCGATGATGATCCATTAGACTCGGTAATTTCTGATACAATTCTTAAAGTATATGGAAAATTTTCTTTTTTTGGCAATGATGAGTTCAATGCTCTCCAAGCTAGTTTACCGTGTCCCACTTCTCTTCTGCCAGTTCCTATCCTGCCAGTTTCTCCTACAGAAAATGGAGGAAAATTATAGTGTAACATAAATCTTTGCCTTTTTAATCCTTCCAAGCTTTCGATCCTCTGCTCATCATCAGAGGTCCCCAAAGTGGTTGTTACTATTGCTTGTGTTTCACCTCTTGTGAATAATGCCGAACCATGAACTCTTGGCAGTATACCTACTTGACATTTTATTGGTCTTACATCTGAAAGACCTCTGCCATCAATTCTTTTTTTATTTTTTAAAATTCTTGTTCTAACTATTTCTTTTTCTAAATTTTTAAGTTGAGTCATTATTTCATGTTCCAATAGGACCTCGTCATCTTTAAATAACGATTTGCAGGTCTCTCCGGCTGCACTTATTAAATCAGATCTTTTCTTTTTATCTTTTTCTGTAAATGCTTTCTCTAAATCTTTGGTAAGCTCTTTTTTAATTTTTTTAGAGACTTCGCTAAAATCTTTTTCTTCTATTTTCCATTTCTCTTTTGAAGCTTCTTTTGCCAATTTCTCAATGCCCTTTATAACATTTACAAAACTTTCATGTCCAAATTTAACAGCATCTAACATTTGTTTTTCAGTTAAACCTGAAGCTTCGGACTCTACCATTAATACTGCATCCTTTGTTCCAGCCACAACTAAATCCAATTTAGAATTTTCTAATTCTTTTTTTGTGGGATTTAGAACATTTTTATTGTCTATGAAACCTACTCTGGATGCTGCTATGGGGCCTCTAAAAGGAAGTCCAGAAATAGATAGGGCCGCTGAACAAGCTATTATCGAAAGTATATCTGCTTCATTTTCATTATCATATGAAAGCACAGTAGGTAAAATCTGTACCTCGTTTTTAAAATTTTCAGGAAACAAAGGTCTTATCGGTCTATCTATTAATCTAGATATTAAAGTTTCAGCTTCTGTCGGTCTTGCTTCTCTTTTGAAATATCCACCTGGAATTTTTCCAGCCGCATAATATTTCTCTTGATAATTTACAGATAAAGGAAAATAGTCGGTTTCGGGATTAACTTTTTTTGCACCAACTACCGTTGCGATAACTACTGTTTCACCACATGTGGCAATTATTGCTCCATCGGCCTGGCGGGCAATCTTTCCTGTTTCTAAAGTTACTTTTTTTCCGCCAAAATCTATTTCTTCTTTAAATTCTTTAAACATTTATTTTCTTAAGTTAAGTTTTTTTATAATATCTGTATACGCTTTTGGGTTTCTTTTGCTTAAATATTGTAAAAGTCTTTTTCGTTGATTTACAGATTTTGTTAGTCCTCTAGTTGAATGTTTGTCTTTCTTGAATTTTTTAAAATGTTCAGAGAGATTTTTAATTTTCTCACTTAATATTCCAATTTGAACTTCGGTTGATCCTACGTCATTTTTATGAAGTGCTAACAATTTAATAATATTTTTTTTTGATTTCATTTATTTTTATTTTCTTTAATAAGTTTTTCAATTCTTTCTGCATAATCAAAAGATTTGTCTTCTACAAAATATAAACGTGGAAGAAATTTTATATCTAATTTTTTTGATAAAGCCTTTCTAACAAGATAAGAAAACTCGGTCAATATATTAACTGTTTTTTTAGTCTCTTTTCCACCAAGTGGTATAACATAAGCTCTTGCTGATTTTAAATCTGAGCTCATTTTTACTTCCGTTACAGTAACCATTTTGGTGTTAAATGCTGGTATCTTCGCCTCATTTCTTATAAATATTTGACCTAAATTTTGTTTCACCAGTTCACCGACTCTAAGATGTCTATGATTTGGATATCCTTCAATTGAATTTTTACTCATTTATTTGCCTTTCTATCATATCAACTTTATAGGACTCGATCATATCTTTTTCCTTAAAATCAAGAAAGTTTTTAAAAGTAATACCGCATTCAAGTCCACTTTTAACTTCTTTTGCAGCATTTTTTTCTCTAAAAATACTTGTGATTTGCCCATCATACACTATTTTCCCATCTCTAATAATTCGTGCCTTAGAATTATTCTTTATTTCACCCTCAGTAACTTTTGATCCGGCAACTTTTCCGGACTTTGAAAGTTTAAAAATTTTAAGTATCTCTGCTGTGCCTTCAATTTTTTCTTTCCTTTCGGGCTCTAAAAGACCTGAAAGAGACTTTTCAACAAATTCAATGGCTTTGTAAATTACATTAAAAAATTCTATTCTTACTTTTTGGGCTTCAGATAATTTTTTTGCCTCTTTATTTGGTTTTACATTAAATCCAATGACTACTGCATCAGAAGCCTTTGCAAGCGATATATCTGTCTCATTTATCATTCCAATATCTGATAAAATAATTTTAGGAGTTACCTCGGAATGACTAATTTTATTAATTGCATTCCTCAGTGCCTCGCTTGATCCTTGAACATCAGATTTTAAAATAATATTCAATTCCTCTTTTGTTCCTTGTTTGTCAAAGAGTTTTGTGTTGTCTTGTGATATTATATTGTGGTTTTCCTTTGTTCCTAATTTTTCAAAATCATTTATTTTTTTAGCTTCGTCCTCATTTTCAACTACAAAAAATTCATCTCCAGCTTTTGCTGATTCTTGCATACCAAGTATTTCTACTGGCATTGACGGTAAAGCAACTTCGAGATTTTTACCTTCATGGCTAATCATCGCACGAATTTTTCCTAATGTTTTACCACAGACAAAATGATCCCCTTTTTTTAAAGAACCCTCAGTTATTAAAATGGTTGAAACTGGACCTTTCCCTTTATCGATTTTAGACTCCAAAACAATTCCTTTGGCCTGCCCATTTTTTGAAGCCTTTAAATCTAAAATTTCTGCTTGGAGTAAAATGGTTTCTTTTAATTTATCTAGATTTTTTTTCTTAGTAGCTGATACTTCAACAAATAAAGTATCACCACTTAGATCTTCGGCTACTAACTCGTAACGCATCAGGTCGTTCTTTATTTTGCTTATATTCGAATTTGGTAAATCACATTTATTAATTGCAACAATTATTGGAACTTTTGCAGCCTTTGCGTGTTGAATTGCCTCTACTGTTTGTGGTTTAACTCCGTCATCAGCAGCAATTACTAAAACAACAATATCGGTTACTTTTGAACCTCTTGCTCTCATTTCTGTGAATGCTGCATGTCCGGGAGTATCAATAAATGTAATTATTTTGTTTTCTGAATCACCAACTTGATAAGCCCCTATATGTTGGGTAATTCCTCCGTGTTCACCTGAAACTACATTAGAGCTTCTCAGGGAGTCTAATAAAGAAGTTTTTCCATGATCAACATGTCCCATTATAGTTACTATTGGTGACCTTGGAGACAAATTTTTTCCATTATCTTGGGATACTTTATTTAATATTTTTACTGGCACTTCTTCAAAGATTGCTTTGTGACCAAATTCTTTAACAATATATTCCGAAGTATCTTTATCGATAGTATGATTTATTGTAGCCTTAACACCCATATTTAATAAAAATTTGATGATAGATGCAGATTGTTCTGCCATCCTATTTGATAATTCTTGAATAGTTATTTGTGAAGGAATTTTAACTTCTCTTATAACTTTCTTAAACTCCTTTTTTTCATCGGTATTTAAACCTTTCTTATCTTTTAGTCTTGCTCTTTTTACTGAAGCTAAACTTCTTTGCTTAATTTCGAACTCTTCAACGTTCATTGCTGTCGAAATTGTTAACTTTGATTCTCTCTTAATATTAAAACTCTTATCTTTAAAATTTCCTTTATCTTTTGTTCTGTTAGTTTCATCTTTTTTGTTTTTATCTGACCTGATAAACCTTTTTGTTGCCTGTTGCTCAACAAATTTCCTATTAAAATTCCTGTTATTTTGGCTACCTTTAAAAGCAGAATTAGATGAAAAATTTTTGTTAGACTTGAAAGGAGGTTTTGCATTTTTTTTCTTATCAACTATGTAAGACTTTTTTGAAGTCTTACCAAAAGAGCTTGGATTAAATTTTTTGGTAAACGAGCTTGATATTGTTAGAGTTTTTTTTTTATTTTTATCTTTTTGCATATTTTAATCAGCAAATACTATCTTTCTTGCACTCATTATTAAGTTGTCAGCTTCTTCTTTGGATAAATTAAACTCCTCTAAATATCCGTCTACTTTTATTCTTTTACCTTTAATTTCATCCATGCCACCAATAAGTTCATCAGAAGAAAGTTCGGCGAAATCTTTAAGTTTCTTGATATTTTTTTCTCCTAGAACAACCAGCATTCCCTGAGTCATTCCTTCAAGTTTAGTCAAACTATCTTCGACACCAAGTTTTTTTAATTTTTCAGAAATTTCCTCTTTTTCTTTAATCAAATATTCTTTTCCTCTTTCAATTAATTCTTTAGCAGTTGTTTCCTCGATACCTTCAATTTTAGAAAGATCCTCGACATTTGATTGAGCAATTTCTTCAATATTTTGGAAGTTTTCTGAAACTAAAAGCTGTCCTAAAGTTTCATCTACTTCTAATGCTTTAACAAGAAGTTCTGTTCTCTCTTTAAATTCTTTTTGTCTTCTCTCTGAGTCTTCAGCATCTGTTAGTATATCTATTTCGTAATTTATTAATTTAGATGCAAGTCTAACATTTTGTCCTCGTCTACCTATAGCTTTACTTAAGTTTTCTTCAGATAAAATTACCTCTATTCTTTTGTTCTCTTCATCAATTAAAACTTTTTGGATTTCAGCAGGCGATAAAGACTCTGCTACTAGTGTAGGTAAATCTTCAGTCCATTTTATTATATCTATTTTTTCTCCTTGCAATTCATTAACGACTGTTTGAACCCTGCTACCTCTCATTCCAACACATGCGCCGACAGGATCAAGAGAGGAGTCTTTTGAATTAACACATATTTTTGCTCTACTTCCAGGATCCCTCGATACTGATTTTATTTCTATTACACCTTCATAAATTTCCGGAACCTCTTGAAAAAATAATCTTGCTAAAAATTGTGGATGAGCTCTAGATAAAAATATTTGATGACCCTTTGTGTCTTGTTTAACCTCAAAACAGTAAGCTTTTACTCTATCCCCGTTCTTTAAGACTTCTCTTTGTATTAACTCCTCTTTCCTTATAATTCCCTCTGCTCTACCTAAATCAACAATTACGTTTCCGTACTCTGTTCGTTTTATTATTCCACTTAAAATTTGACCTTGTTTGTCTTTAAAATCTTCAAATTGTCTATTTTTTTCTGCTTCTCTAACTTTTTGAGAAATAACTTGTTTGGCACTTTGAGCTGCTATTCTTCCAAAATCAATTTGGGGTAATTCTTCGTAGATTTTATCACCAATTTTTAAATTTTTATTTTTTTTGTCTAAATTCTCCGCTTGTTTTAATGAAATTTGTTTAACTGGATCTTCAACGCTTTCAACAATTTCTAAAACTTTTTGAATTTTAATACTTCCATCTTCTCTATTGATTGTAGCTTCAATCGAATTTTCATATCCAAATTTGCTGTATGCGGCTCTTTGAATTGCTATTTCCATAGAATTAATTATCAACTCTTTGTCTATAGATTTTTCATTTGCAACAGAGTCTACAATCCTTAAAAGTTCTTGCTTATCTATTCCTCTATTTAACATATTTTCATTTTACCTAAAAAAAAATGGGCAAAAGCCCATTTTCATTTCCAGGTAACTTAATTTTAATTTAATTTAATTTAACAGACTTTTCAAGAACTACTTTTTAAAAATAGATATTTTGTCAGTTTTTTCCCACGAAAAAGAACCATCTTCTCTTGGTTTTCTTCCAAAATGTCCGTATGAAGCGGTTGATTCATATATGGGCCTATTTAGATTTAACATTTCTCTTATACCTCTTGGGCTTAAATCAAAATTATTCGTAATTAATTTTTCAACATGCTTTTCTTTTTCTATATCTCCATCAAAAAGATTGACATAAATAGATAGTGGCTTTGAGACACCAATTGCATAAGATAACTGAATCTCACACTTTTTTGCGATTTTTGAAGCTACAACATTTTTTGCAACATACCTTGCGGCATAAGCTGCAGATCGATCTACTTTGCTTGGATCTTTTCCTGAAAAAGCTCCTCCACCGTGGCGTGCTGCACCACCGTAAGTATCAACAATAATTTTTCTTCCAGTTAATCCTGTATCACCATCAGGTCCTCCAATTATAAATTGTCCTGTAGGGTTTACGTAAAAATCTTTGTCATTTAAATTCATTAATAATTTTTTAGGAATTGCTTTTTCAAGATATGGTCTCACAATTTCTTTGACCTGAGACTGCGAAACTTTAGGAGAGTGTTGTGTTGAAATAACTACTGCTGTAACTTTTGATGGAACCCCATCTACGTATTGTAATGTTACTTGGCTTTTAGAATCTGGTTCTAGTTTGTCTGCTTTTCCATTTTTTCTATCAATTGCCATTAGTTCCAAAATTTTATGGGAATAATATATTGGTGCTGGCATCAAGACTTCGGTTTCATCACATGCATATCCAAACATTATACCTTGGTCTCCAGCTCCTTCATCCTTATTGCCTTTAGAGTCGACGCCCATTGCTATATCTGATGACTGCGTATGCAAATTTATATCCACACTGCAATTTTTCCAGTGAAACCCGTCTTGCTCATAACCTATGTCCTTAATACAAGATCGTACTTTTTCCTCTAATTCATTTTTTTTAATCTCTGGACCTCTAGTTTCCCCGGCTAGAACCACTTTGTTTGTTGTTGTTAGAGTTTCACAAGCAACTCTAGAAAAAGAATCTTTTGACAGATAACTATCAACGACCATATCAGAGATTCTATCACAAACTTTATCTGGATGACCTTCTGAAACTGACTCACTTGTAAAAAGGTAATTTTTTGAATTCATTAAACTTTAAATTTTCTTAAAATTAAAAAAGTAATCACAAATGTAATTAAAACTGACAAAAATATCAAATCATTTTTAATTTCCTTTTTGTCATTCTCTAATATTGGTAAACTTAATTCTATATTGCCTATTTCGTTTGGCTGTAAGTTTTTTAAAATTTTTCCTTCGGGACTTATAAAAGCGCTAACGCCCATATTTGCTGCTCTTAGAGTGAAAACATTAGACTCGATTGATCTAAAAATAGCTTTCGCAAAATGCTGATGAGGTCCAATACTTTTTCCAAACCAGGCATCCTCTGAAATATTTATTAAAAAATTATATTTATCATTATCTTCAACTAAACCTGGAAAAATTATTTCATAACAAATCAAAGGAAGTATTTGTATTTTTTTTTTATCAAAATTAAATTTTAGTAAAGAGTTTCCATCACCGCTGGAAAATGATTCATAGCCAGGAGTAATTTTTTTAATACCTATGGTATTCAGAATAGACTCAAATGGTAAGAATTCACCGAATGGCACAAGTTTTTTTTTGTCGTATTTTGAGATAAACCCAAGATTGTTGTTTGAAACAATCATGCTGTTATAATATTTGTCTATAGAAGAAATTTTTTTTGATGTGTTTGCACCGAATATAATTAAATGATTTTCAGAAAAATTATTTTTAAATAATTCTTTAATTTCTGTATTTTTATAAAAATTTTCATTAATAAAAACACCTTCTGGCCAAACAAAAACAGTTTTTAGTTGTTTATTTGGCTCACTATATTTAATTAATTTAGAAGCGACATCTACTTCGTTTTTAAAATTTGCCATATCTATTTTTGCTGAAACAATTTTAAAATTAATTTTTTCTTGGGGGTATTGTTTAATAGAATTTATTTTATAAGAACCATAAAAGTAATTTGAAAAAGTCAGAACTATAAATAAAGGTATCAAATAATATTTTAATTTATTTCTAAAGAAAATTAAGCTCGGAAGAAAAAAAATTATAATAACAAAAAAATTAAACGAAAAAATTCCAATAAATTTTAAGATTTGTAGACTTTCAATAGACCATGAAAAACTATAACTCCAAATATTCCATGGAAAACCAGTCAAAATTTTACTTCTAATAAAATCTGAAAAAGAAAATACTAAACTGATCAATATAATTGATGAAAAATTTTTTTCGCAAAAATTACCAATTAGCATTATAGGTAATGAAAAAAATAAAGATAAAAATAAAGGAATTAAAATTAAGCTTAAAGGAATTAAAATTTTAAATGTTTCATCAAAAGTTAATGAATGTGCAATCCAAAAAATACCAAAAAAGAAAAAACCAAAACCAAAAGATGAACCAAGAGTAAATAAATTTTTAAGAAAAGGTTTTTTTCTATAGATGCTTTTGGACTTTTTCTTAACATATATTATTGTAAAAAATAATAAAGGTAATGAAAAAAAATTTACAAAAAATAAATTGAATGGTTGAAAACCTAAAACAGTTATACCTCCCAAAATCAATGGAAATATGAAAATTATAAAAACTCTTTTATTAAAAAAATCCAACATTATTCCTTTTGAATTTTACTAAATATTAATTTTTCAAGTTTATTCATTTTGTAATAATCATTATTTTTTTTATGTTTATGCCCTACCAGATGTAGGAAACCGTGAATCCATAATTTGTTAAAATTTTCTTTAAAATTTTTTTTCTTAATTTTATAATAATTTAAAATTATATCTCCTAGGTAAATATCTTTTTTTTTTAGTTTCTTGAGTGTATTTAAATTATTATATGGGAAAGAAAGAACATCAGTGGATTTACTTTTTTTTCTAAATTTTTTATTAAGTAATTTTATTTCTTTATTTCCTGCTAATTGTATTGAAAAATTTATTTTTTTATTTTTTACAAAACTAATCGAATTTCTTAAATATTTTACTCTGCTATTTAAATATTTTTGAGGATTGGATATCTTTTTTTTCCAATTTTTATTTTTGATGAAAACATCAACTTTTATCATCTGTTTTTTGTTGGTAGGCCTGTATAATTTTAGATACTAGTGGGTGCCTCACAACATCTGTATGGTCAAACTCAATGCATTTTACTTCTTTTATATTTTGTAAAATTTTTTTTGACTGAAGCAAACCAGAATGATTTTTATTCATAAGATCTACTTGTGAAGGATCGCCATTTACTACTATTTTTGAGTTTTCACCTATCCTTGTTAAAAACATTTTGATTTGAGTTAATGATGCATTTTGCGCTTCATCCAATATAGCGAATGAATTTTTTAAAGTTCTTCCTCTCATAAATGCTAGAGGGGCGATTTCTATTTCTCCTGTTTCAATTTTTCTTTGAACTTTTTCGTATCCATATAGGTCATTTAATGCGTCGTATAAAGGTTGGAGGTACGGATCAACTTTCTCTTTTAGGTCCCCAGGTAAAAAACCTAATCTCTCGCCTGCTTCAACGGCAGGTCTTGATAAAATAACTTTTTCTACTTTTTTTTCCATTAACATATTGACTGCAGCGGATACTGCCAAATAACTTTTACCTGTGCCAGCTGGTCCAAGAGATAAAATTATATCCTCCTTTAACAAAGCTCTTAAATACTCAGATTGTTTTTTGGACTTTGGTATAACTGACCTTCTTGGAGTCTTTATCACTTGGTCAATAGATCTAATATTACTTTTATCCATTAAATTTTGATTTTCAATTTTCTTTATAGAATAATCTACATCATTATCTTCCAAAGAACCAGTTACAAGAAATTTATTTACTAAAAATACAAGAGCATTTGATACTGAAAGAACTGACTCTCTTTCCCCTTTTATAGTAAATGAATTTCCTCTAAAAAAAATTTTTGTTTTAGTTAATTTTTCAATTTTAATTAAGTTTTTATTAAATTCACCAACAATTTGAGATAAAATATTATTATTAAAAATTTTTATATTTGATGTTTCGTTGTCAATTTTTTTTATAGAGATTTCCTTATTTAAATTTTTTGCTTCTAACATTAAGCTGCTACTTCCGTTTCATTAGAGCACTTCTTACCAAATAATGATTTTTTATCACATTTATCAATTCTGACTTTAATAATATTTCCTATGTCAGAGTCACTTATATCGCTTAATATAACAGGGGTTAGATCTTTTGTTCGACCGAAATATTGGTTTTGATTTTTTAGTCTATTTTCTACTAAAACTTCTTCTACTTTTTTAATTTTATCATTATTTTTTTTAATTTGAATTTTTTCTAATAAATTTTGTAATATTGTTAATCTTTTCTTTTGTATTTTTATGTCTATCATTTCCATTCTAGAGGCTGGGGTACCTGGCCTCGGACTATAGATGAACGAGAAAGAATTTATAAAATTTACTCTTTTTATAAGTGAAATTGTATCGTCAAAATCTTTTTGGCTTTCTCCTGGATAACCAACAATAAAATCACTCGAAAAATTTATTTCTGGATTAATTTTTTTAAGCTTAGCTACAATATCTAAGTATTGCTCTCTAGTATGTTTTCTATTCATGTTTTTAAGTACATCATCTGAACCACTTTGTACTGGCAGATGAAGAAAAGGCATTAATTTTTTTTCACTCTTATAACAATTAATCAAATCATCTGTCATATCTTTTGGGTGAGAAGTGGTATATCTAACCCGTTTTAATTTTTTATTGTTACCTATTTTTAAAATTAAATCTGAAAGTTTAGTTTTTTTTTTATATAAATATGCATTAACGTTTTGACCTAACAATGTTATTTCTTTTGCCCCATTTAAAACTAAATGATCCACTTCTTTTAAGATTTCCTCTGGTGATCTGGAATATTCACTTCCTCTTGTGTAAGGAACTACACAAAAATTACAGAATTTATCACAACCCTCTTGAATGGTTACAAAAGATGATACATTTGTATCTGAATTTTTTAAACTATTAAGTTTATCAAATTTTTCTATAACATCAAAATCGGTTAAGTTAAATTTTTTTGTTTTGTTATTTAATGATGATAATATATCAGGAATACTTTGATACGACTGCGGACCAATCACAGCATCTATATATGGCTCCCTTCTAATCATTTCCTCATTTTCTGCTTGGGCAACGCAACCTGTTATGAAAACAAATGGTTTAGTTTTATTTCTATAATTTTTTTTTAGTCTTCCGATATCTGAATACACCTTCTCTGTTGCTTTTTCTCTTATATGACAAGTATTTAAAATGTAGCAATTCACATTTTGAGAGTCATAACTTTCTAAGTATCCATTGGCTTTAAACAAATCAGAAATACGATTACTATCATATTCGTTCATTTGACAACCGAAAGTTTTAATGAAAAATTTTTTAGACAAATTATTAATTTTTTTTTATTTTTGATCCGTAAAGTTCTAGCTTATGATCTACAAGTTTATATCCGAGTTTTTGTGCAATTTTATTTTGAAGTTCTTCGACCTCTTTATCAACAAATTCTACTATCTCTCCTGAGTTAATGTCTATAAGATGGTTATGATGTTCTTCGGTTGTTGGCTCATATCTGGACTTGCCCTCTTTAAAATCGTGTCTAATTAAGATGCCAGACTCTTCAAACAACTTAATTGTTCTATACACTGTTGCTATACTAATTTTTTTGTCAATTAACGTTGCCCTTTTATGGAGCTCATCAACATCTGGATGATCTTTTGATCCAAAAGTTTGTTTTGAATCTGATATCACCTTTGCGATAATTTTTCGCTGATCAGTTAATCTTACACCTTTTTCTTTGCACTTTTTTTCTATTTTGCTCATTTTTAATAATTTGTTAATTTAACTTAAATATATAGGTTTAATCAATTTATTTTGTATTAAGTTTTTTTTAATTAATAATTCAATATTTTTAAGGTTAAAATCACTAAGATCTTTGTCTTTATAACCATATATATTGGCTCCAGTTACTATTTTAATGCCTTTTGCCGCAGCAATTGAAATTCTTATTCCTGAAAAACTTCCTGGTCCAATGTTAACCAAAATAGAAAAGTTTTTATCAATTTTAACTTTTTTTTCACTTATTAACCCAAAAACACTATTAACAAGTAGGTCATTTTTTCTAATATTTGTTTGAAGTTTTTTGACAAAAAAATTATTATCTACTTTTAACCCAATTGAGTCATTTTTGCCTGTGAAATTTATTATAAAAAAATTTTTTATCATCTTAATATTTATAATTAGTTTAAATATTTTTAACAGTTCTTATTCATATTCAAAAAATATTGAGGATTATGGCATTATTGGCATTATGTATCACCGTTTTGAGGAAAATAAATATCCATCTACCAATATTAAAGTAAAGGATTTTATAAGTCATATAAACGAAATCAGAAATGCCGGTCTTAAATTTATTACATTTGAGGAATTTGATGTTTCTTTCGGGAAAAATAACACGTCTAGAAAAGTTTTATTAACTGTAGATGATGCCTTTTCATCTTTTTATAAAAATGCCTGGCCTATTTTAAAAAAAGAGAAGATCCCGTTTATAATTTTTGTAAACACAGAAACGGTTGGTGCAAAAGGGTATATGAATTGGGAACAGATACAAAAAATTTCAAAATTTGATTTTGTTTACATTGGCAACCATAGTCATAGTCATGGATATCTTGTTGATAAAACTGATGAAGAAATAAGAAAAGATCTTACTATTGCAAAAGATATTCTTAAAAAGAAATTAGACTATGAAACTAAAATTTTTGCATATCCATTTGGTGAGTATAAAAATTCATATATAAAAATTGTTAAGGATCTTGGTTTTAAATATGCGTTTGGACAGCACTCTGGTGTGATCGACCAAACTAAAAATAAATTTGAGTTACCAAGATTTCCAATAAATGAAAAATATGGGGAAATAAAAAGATTTAAAAGTCTGTTAAAAAATATTCCATTTCCTTATAAGAAAATATTGCCTGAAGAGAAATATTTAGCAGACAAAAATAACCCGCCTGATGTCACAATTAATTTTTTCGAGGATCAAAAAAATTTGGAAAACATAAACTGTTATTCAAATGAACAAAATAAATGGAGAAAATCAAAATTACTTTTCACAAAAAAAAACCAACTAAAAATAATTTTAGATGGAAAGTTTAATACTGAAAGAGGTAGAATTAATTGTTCTCTTAGAGATGAAAGAGGGTACTGGAGATGGCTTGGAATTCAATTTGTTATTGCAGACTTATAAACTACAAGGTTAGAGATCTTGACCTACTAGAGTTCATCAAAATTGAAGTATCAAAATCGTTAAGATTATTTTGTTGTATAATTATTTTAAGAGTTTTTACGTATTCAGATCCAGTTTGTGCATAGTTGTAAAGATAATCTACAAGATCTAATCCGTTAACTTCCTGTTTTTTTTCTCTAATCTTTGATCTTTTATCCCTGAATTCAGAATATCCTCTATGTGTATTTAAATTTTTCATGTATGCAGCTACAGAAGATTGAAGCTTAGGAAATTTTAATATTTTATGTTCTTTCTTCTTATCTTTTTTAGAAGGCTCAATACCTTCTCCACTCCAAGTCCATTGCCCATACATCGCATTACCTTCTAATGCGAATCGAGAAGTTCCCCAGCCACTTTCTTTTGCTGCCTGAGCAATTGCGATTGAAGTTGGTACTATATCCATTCTCAACTTTAATTCAGCAATATCCTCTCCTTTTATACCATAGTCTTTAAGTCTTCTTTTAAGCCAAACCTTTTCACCCATTGTATTTGACTGTTTTCCTAAAATTCTAAATAACTTGTTTCTGTCTTCTAAAATTTTTTCATTCTCACTTAAAATTAATGGCATCACAATTTTTATAAAAGTTTCTTTTCTCTTGTTTGTGCTCTTAATTTTTTTAAGATCTTTCGGTAGTTTTGATAAGTATACTGGTTTTACCGACTGACCTAATCTGATACTCTTTAAATCGTATTTAAGATTTTCAAATAAATTTAAGGTAATTTGTGTATCTATACCTATATAATTGCCATCTTCATTATTCTTGTTATTTGGAAGTTCAGTCTTAGAAATTTTTTTGTAGTCTTCATTTTTAAAATTTGACTTATATTCCTTTGCAACATAAGTAAATTTGATTTCTGTTGTAACTGTTTTTATAAATGGCCTTACAGAAATTAAACTGATTACAAATGTAATTAAAAATAAAGTTATTAAAATATTTGTTACCACCTGTTCTTTGAACTTTATTTCTGCTATTTTTTTTTTATTATAACTTTGTTCAGGTAACCTTATTTTATTTTTTAATAAGATCAGTTCAATTTGCGAGGTAGTTAATTTTTTCTTTGATTTTGCATAAAATTTGAGCTCGTCTACTTTGTAAAGTTTGCCTAACTCTAAAAGTTGGTCTAGATAGGGTATTGATTTTGACTTCATTTAATTAAATAGCTTCAACGTTCTTAACTTCTTTTATGTAATGACGTAATAGATTTTGAACTCCATTTTTAAGTGTAACGATAGAACTGGGACATCCAGAACAACTTCCCCTTAGCTCAACTTTGACTGTTCCATCTTGAAAAGATATAAATTTTATATCGCCGCCATCCTTTGCGACTGCTGGTCTAATTTTGCTATCAAGAACTTTCTTTATCTCTTCGACAATTAAATTGCTTTCCTCTTTTGGTTTAGTTGAATGTTTGATGTTTTTAACAAAAATTGGTTTTTTGTCTTTTTCTAAATGATCATTGATCTCTGATATTATTGAAGGCCTTAGGCTATCCCAATTTGCATTTTCAAATTTTTTTACACTTATAAAGTTATCTGAGACGAGCACTAATTCTACTCCTTCAAAACCCAATAAATTTCTTATTAAATTATTTGTTTTAGGGGTAATATCTTTTTTTTGAAACTCTTTAGCTCCAATCTCGGAAAATTTATTATCTGAAATAAATTTTAATGCATTGGGGTTTGGGGTTGTTTCTGTTTGTATCATTATAAGTTATTAACATATTTAAATTGTTAAATAAATCCAACAATTTCTTTTATTTCTTTCAAATTTTTGCTAGCAATCGTTTTGGCTTTTACGCTTCCTTCCCTTAAAATACTGACCAATTGGACCTTATCTTTATTTAGTTGTTTTATTTTTTTACCAATGGGACAAATTGTTGCAATTAATACATCGGTGAGTTTTTTTTTAAATTGGTAAAAATCTTTACCTTCCATTTCTTTCAAGGTTTTCTCTAAGGTTGAATTGGTTATAGACGAATATATATTTAACAGGTTTAGTGCTTCAGGTCGTTTTTCTAAATCCTTTTTATCTGATGGTATTACAGAAGAATCAGTTTTAGCTTTTTTAATTTTTTTTTCAATTTCATCTTCACTGTCTTGAAGATTAATTCTTGAATAATCAGACTCTTCTGATTTGCTCATTTTCTTTTTTCCATCCCTTAAGCTCATTACTCGTGAAAAATTTTTATGTATTAAGGGTTCTGGTATTGGAAAAAATTTTGAGCTTCCAAAATCATTATTAAATTTATTTGCTATATCCCTACAAAGCTCTAAATGTTGTTTTTGATCATCTCCCACTGGAACATGAGTTGCTTTGTATAAAAGAATATCTGCTGCCATCAAATTTGGATAAACATATAATCCAACACTCGCATTTTCTTTATTTGTCCCAGCCTTTTCTTTAAATTGTGTCATTCTATTAAGCCATCCAAGTCTTGAAACGCAGTTAAAAATCCAAGCAAGCTCGGCATGTTCGCTGACAGAAGACTGATTAAAAATTATACTTTTTTTAAAATCTAAACCACAAGCAATGAACCCAGCAACAGTCTCTAGTATACTATTATTAAGTTCTTTAGGATCTTGAAACACTGTAATAGCATGAAGATCTACAATTGAATAAATGCAATTAGTTTTTTTTTGAAGTTCAACGAAATTTTTCATTGCGCCTAAGTAATTTCCTAAATGCAAATTGCCAGTGGGTTGAACACCTGAAAAAACTAAGTCTTTAAAATTCTTATTCATTTTATTTTGTAACTTTTTAGGTTTAATACTCCTAAAATTTTAGCAACAATTAGGTATAAAGCTGATGATAAACCTACCATAATTAACAAATAAATTAATTTAAATTTGTTTAAATATACAAACTTATCCTCAAAATAATTAAGACCGTAATAGAGAAAAATAGACATTAAAAATGTTGAAAGTAAAATTTTTAAAAAATTTGATATAAACCCGCTCGACAAAAATAATATTTTATTTTTTTTTAGGAATATTAAATAAATTAAAATTGCAACCCAGGAAGACAATGAAGTTGCAATTGGTATTATAATAAAACCATACTTTTTAAAAAAAGATAAGCTGATAATAATATTAATTAACATGGTTATAAAAGATACATAAAATGGAAACTTAGTATCGTTTCTTGCAAAATAAAAATTTGACAAAACTTTTATCAACGCAAAAGCTGGCACACCAAATGCAAAAAATATTAAAGCTAGGGATGTATAATGAATGTCTTCAATATTAAAAGATCCATACCCAAACAATGAGTTAACTATTTGCTCTGATGCTATAAGCAATCCAAATGCGGCAGGTAGTGATAGTAACAAACACAATTCAATTGATCTGTTTTGTAATTTATCGATTATATTTTGTTTTTTTAATTTAACATTTTTTGCTAAATTAGGTAATGCAACAGTGCCAACTGCGATTCCTGCAATTGCCAGGTTAATTTGGTAAACTCTATCTGCATAATATAAATAAGACACAGCACCAGATTGAAATGATGCTATTATAGTCCCAATTAAAATATTAATTTGGGTTATTCCCGAGGAAAAAATACTAGGTAGCAATTTTCTAAAAAAAGTTTTTATATTATTATTAAATTTTTTAATAAAAAAAACTGAAGGAAAATAAAATTTACGTGTAAAAATTAATAAAACGAGAAATTGAAATATTCCAGATAACGTTACACCTATTGATAAACTTTTTGCAATATCAAGATCATAATAAAAAGAAAGAAAAAGCGATAGAATTAAAACTATATTTAAAACTATTGGTGCAGCTGCCGCAGCTGCAAATTTATTGTTAGAATTTAAAATACCTGAAAGTAAAGAAGATAAACTAACAAAAAGCAAAAATGGAAATGTAATTCTAGTGAATTCTACAGCTAAATTGAATTTTTCCAAATTTTCGTAAAAACCTGGTGCTATAATGTAAACTATAAAAGGGGTAAAAATTTCTATTATTATAATCAATAAAATTAGAAATATTGAGATTATATTAAAAACCTCATCAGCAAATTTATTTCCTAATTTTTTTCCTTTAATTTTTTGCTCTGAATAACTTGGTATAAACGCAGCATTAAATGTTCCTTCAGCAAATAACCTCCTGAAAGTATTTGGTAACCTAAAAGCAACAAAAAAAGCATCAGCGTAAACACTTGTTCCTAAAAAAACTGCTATTAAAATATCTCTTAAATAGCCCAAAACCCTACTTACTAAAGTATAAAACCCAAAAACTGACGCAGAAGACAATAAATTCATATTTAAGACAAATTATTAGTGATTTAATATCATTTATATTACATAATTAAATTTTAATGACAAAAAAATCAAAAATTGACCATTATACAGATAAAGAAGCACTTGAATTTCATAATAAAGGAAAGTCTGGCAAAATTGAGATAATTTCCTCAAAATCTTTAACAACTAAAAGAGACCTATCTCTTGCATATTCTCCTGGAGTAGCAGTTCCAGTTTTGGAAATATCCAAAAATCCTGACGCTGCTTACGAATATACTAGCAAAGGAAACCTGGTAGCAGTGATAAGTAATGGCTCAGCTATTCTCGGACTTGGGAATTTAGGTGCGCTAGCATCTAAGCCTGTTATGGAGGGAAAGGCTGTACTTTTTAAAAGGTTTGCAGACATTGATGCAATAGATATTGAAATAGACAATAAGAATTCTGATGAAATAATTAATTGTATTAAAAATATCGGAAATAGTTTTGGTGGTATTAATTTGGAAGATATAGCTGCGCCCGATTGTTTTATAATTGAAAGACAGTTAAAGGAAAGTTTGGATATTCCAATTTTTCATGATGATCAACATGGAACGGCTATAATTACTTCTGCTGCATTAATAAATGCATTAGATTTATCTAATAAAAAGCCAGGTGATGTTAAAATTGTTATTAATGGAGCAGGTGCTTCTGCATTAGCGTGCGCAAACCTTTTCAAAAGTATTGGTATAAAAACCAAAAATATAATTATGCTTGATAGAAAAGGAGTTATTTACAAAGGGAGAGATAATGTTGATGAATTTAAATCTGCATATGCAGTTGAAACAGAATTAAGAACACTTAAAGATGCAATGAGGGGTGCAGATGTTTTTTTAGGTTTATCCGCAAAAAATGTTTTGGATAAGGATATGGTAAAGTCTATGGCCAAAAATCCTATCATATTTGCATGTGCAAATCCTGATCCTGAAATTAAACCTGAATTAGTCGATGAGGTTAGATCGGACGCAATAGTTGCTACTGGTAGATCAGACTATCCAAATCAAGTTAATAATTTAATTGGTTTCCCTTATATATTTAGAGGTGCTCTTGATGTTAGAGCAAAAGAAATAAACGAAGAGATGAAAATAGCAGCGGCTAAAGCGATAGCTGCACTTGCGAGAGAGGAGGTTCCAGATGAAGTAGTTAACGCTTATGGTGGCGAAAGACCTCATTATGGAAAAGAATATATTATTCCATCTACTTTCGATCCTAGATTAATAAGTAGAATACCGGCAGCAGTTGCTCAAGCAGCAATAAAAAGTGGTGTGGCAAGAAAAAAAATTCCGGATATTGAAACTTACAAAGATCAGTTAACTAATAGGCTTGATCCATCCATGAGCATTATGCAAGGTATTAATGCGCAGGTAAAAAAGAGACCCAAAACTGTTGTCTTTGCTGAGGGAGAAGACCAGAATATGCTAAAAGCAGCAGTTGCCTATAAAAATAGTCGATTAGGAACGCCGATTGTCATTGGAAATGAGAAAAGAGTTCAAGAGCAGCTAAAAGAGATAGGTCTAGATGAAAACTATAAAATTAAAATCGTGAATTCAACTGATAAAGAAAAGAGAGAGAAATATACAAAAAAGTTATATGAAAAATTACAAAGAAAGGGTCTTCTGGAGAGAGATGTTGATAGGCTCATGAGAAATGACAGAATTATTTGGGGATCCTCAATGGTTGATTGCGGGGACGCAGATGCAATGGTAACAGGAAATATAAGGCACTATGCTGCATCCATTGAAAGTCTTAGAAATGTTGTAGATGCAAGGCCCGGGGAAATATTATTTGGTCTTAACCTGCTCATAACTCCAAAAAAAACAGTTTTCATTGCTGATACTCAAGTAAATGACTTTCCCTCTGCAGATCATTTAGTTAAAATTTCTATTTCAAGTGTCAGGGTTGCAAGATTATTTGGTTTTGATCCAAAAGTGGCATTTTTATCTCATTCGACATTTGGCAAACCTACATCTAGAAATACAAAACATGTTAGAGAGGCCATTGAAATTTTAAAAAATAGAAAAGTTGATTTCGATTTTGATGGAGAAATGCAGCCTGATGTTGCTTTGAATCCAAAATATAAAGAAACTTATCCATTCTCTAAAATAGTTGGTAATGCAAATATTCTAATAATGCCTGCTCTTCATAGTGCTGCTATATCAACTAAGCTTATGAGAACAATTGGTGGTGCTAAAACTATTGGTCCACTTTTAATTGGTTTGGGTTTGCCTATTGAAATCGCACCATTAAGATCTTCACCGAATGACATTTTAAACTTGGCGTCTGTTGCTGCCTTCTCATCTGAAGTTATAGATTATAAGAACAAAAAAAAGAATTAGTTTTTATTTCTACTTAAATCTTCAACTAAAATAATACTTGCTACCGCTTCCTTTAAGCCGTAAATGTTTTTAGTTTCATTGATTACTGCCTTTTTTTCATCTCTAGTCATTGAAATACCGAAAATGTAAGTTTTTCCATTAATAGTATCAATATTATAGTTGGTAGCTTTAATAGATTTATTAAAAATCAGTGCAGTTCTTAACTGTGATGTTATTAAAACATCTTTGGCTGTGCCTTTAAAATTTGTTTGCCCTTTTATACTTATTGCACTTTTTACTGATCTAGCTCCTTTTGTCTCCCAAGCTAATTTAGTAATTTTAAGTTTTTCTTCGGGTTCATCGACCTTCCCAGAAAGAAATATATTTCCATCCAAAACTTTAACGCCTATTGAAAGTAAATATTTTTTTTCAGTTAATGTAAGTCTTCCCATTAAATTTTTTTGCATAATTGAGTCATCTATTTGCATTCCAACTGTCCTTGGATCAAAAGCAATACTAACACCAGAACCAAATACACCAACGGATGAGCTCCCAACACAGGAGTTTAAAAGAAAAAAAATTAAAATTAAATTTGAAAATAGTGATGCTAATTTTTTATTTTTAGACATAAATCATATATTTCTTTTCTTGGTATTTTATTTTTTTCAGAAACTAACTTTACTACATCCCGCAAAGAATATCTTTTTAAATATTTAGCTATTTCCAATTTAAGAGTTTTTTTATCAATTTTATTGTCTTTAAAAGCATATTTTTTTTTAATTTCTGATATTACGACTGTTAATTCACCTTTCATTTTACTTTTGAAACCATCAAAGCTTCCAAGGTCTTTTCTATAAAAATTCTCGTGTATTTTTGTCATTTCTTTTGCAACAAGTAATTCTCTATTCAAAAAATATTTTTTAAATAATTTAATATAAAAATTTATTTTTATTGCTGGTATAAAAAAAACAATACTAAAATTATAGTCTTTTAAAGTATTTAAAGTCCTTTCGATTTCTTTTTCTTTTTTGGACAAAAAACCATAGAAAAAGTACTTATCTTCGAAACCAGATACACTTATTGCAGTAGTTGCAGCTGATACACCAGGTATTGGATAAATTTTAATATTTTTTTTAATACATTCTCTTAAAAGAAATAAGCCTGGATCAGATAAAATAGGTGTGCCAGCATCAGAAATGAGTGCAATTTTTTCCCCTTTTAAAATAGAGTTTAAAACGAATGGCAATGATTTCTTCTCATTAAATTTATGATACGAGATGAGCTTATTTTTAATTTTGTAATGATTTAATAATTTTATTGATCTTCTTGTATCTTCACACAAAATTTTGTCAGAATTTCTAAGTACATTTAATGCTCTTAATGTAATATCCTCTAAATTGCCTATTGGAGTTGAAACAATGTATAAACCTGGTAAAAAATTATTCATATTTATGAAAAAATTTATTTTGTTAATTTTATATTATCTACTGTTAAGTTTTAATACTTATGTTTTTTCAGCTGAGGATAAAAATCAAGATTTATTAAAAATTGGGGTTTTGGCACCGTTTTCCGGTGAGCTTAAAGAATTGGGGGAGGAAATCTTATACTCTATAAACATTGCATTACACGATTTAGGAAACCCAAAAATAAAAATATTTCCGGAGGACTCGGGATCTAAAAATGAAAAGATAGTCAAGGCGTGTGAAAAATTTCAGGATAATGGAATAAAAATAATTATTGGACCTGTAGAATCAAAATTGACAAATAAACTTTTTGGATGTCAAAACTTAATTTTTTTATCATTGTCTAATATGAGCTCAAGTATAAATAAAAATGTATTAATGCTAGGAATAAATCTTGAGTCTCAATTATTGTCAATAAAAAGCTTTATAAAACAAAAAAAAAGAAAAAAAACAGTAATATTATTTCCAAAAAATGACTACACAAAACATATAGAAAAAAATATTTCATTGATGAATTTTTCTAATACAAAAATATATAAGTACGATCAAGATCCAGAAAAATTGACAAAACAAATTGAAAAGCTCACAAATTATAAACAAAGAAAAATAAATTTAGATTCAAGAATTAAAAAATTGGAGGAATCTGATGATCCAAAAGATCTTAAAGAATTAAGCAAGTTAAAGCAGAAATATACCCTGGGTAAAGTAAATTTTGACTCTATAATTATTTTGGATTTTGGTGATAGTTTAAAAAGTGTTCTTACTTCTCTTGCTTATACGGATGTTTCGGATGAGGAGATACTTATAATAACTGGCAATCAGTGGTTTGACCAAAGTTTACTCGAGGAAACATCAATCAAAAATTTTTACTTTCCATCGGTAAATTATAAAAATTTCAAAATTTTTAATGATAATTTTTATAAAATTTATAACTATAGACCTACAGAAATATCTATCTTGAGTTATGATGCGATTGGATTAATTTATTATGCTTGGAAAAAATCTGGTGAAATAAAATCAATAAATAATTTTTATTTTAAAAAGGATATTAAAGGAAAAGTTGGTAAATTTAATATTTCGGAAAATAAGGTTATACAAAAATTAAGAATTTATAAAATTTATGACGGAAATTTTACTGAATATAATTTTTGATTTTCTTTTCTAATTTTTTATATGCAATATATCTATGATCAATTAATAGTTTATCTTTATATTCCATTTCGGCAAAAGTTTTTGTGTGACCATTCGGGATAAATATTGGATCATATCCAAAACCATTTAAACCTTTTTTTTTAGATATTTTTCCATCTATTTTGCCAATTTCGGTTATAATTTTTTTATTATCAAGGTAAATGGTCAGACTGCTGGTAAAAATTGCCTTGGTTCCTTTGTTGATTTTTTTAACTCTTTTTAAAATTTCAGTCATAGCATTATCAAACCCGCCAAACTCATCAGCCCACCTTGAAGAATAAATTCCTGGTTCGTTATTAAGACACTCAACTTCTAACCCAGAGTCATCTGATAATGTTACTATATTAGATTTTTCATAGAAAAATTTAGCTTTAAGTAAAGAATTTTCAGAAAATGTTTTTCCAGTTTCCTCCGGGCTTTCAATTCCAAGACTTAGAGGTGAAATTTTCACTACATTCCTTGGCAATAAGTCTGAAATCTCTTTAAATTTGCCCTTATTATGGGTTCCGATTAGTATTTTATTAATTTTATACATATATCTAGAAATTAAATAATTTGTAACTATATAGCAAATATGAATGATTTAAATGATGAAAATAAGATGGATAAAAAAAAGAGCCCATCTAAAGAAGAGGAAAAATTGTCCGTTGAGGAACAATTAAAAAATTCAGAAGATAAATTGTTAAGATCATTAGCTGAAATAGAAAACCAGAGAAATAGATTTGAGAAAGAGATAAAAGAGGCTATTGACTTTGGAAGTTTTAATTTCGCAAGAGAAAGTTTGGCAATATTAGATAATCTAAGAAGGGCGCATAGTTCCATTAAAGACGATGAGACTTTAAAAAATAATAAAGATTTAGATAAATTTTTAAAAAATATTGAAATTATTGAGAAAGATATGCTTTCTATTTTCAAAAAAAATAAAATTGAAAAAATTGATACTAATAATAAAAAATTTGACCCCAATTTTCACCAAGCAATGACTGAAATTGAAAATCCTAAAGTCGAACCTGGACATATAATCGAAGAAATTCAAGCTGGCTACATGTATGGGGAGAGATTACTTAGACCCTCTTTAGTAGCTGTTTCAAAAAAAATTCACCAAAAAGATCGGAAAAATGAGGAAAAAAGTGAAAAAAAATCTTAAACCAACCTTGTATAAGACAAAACAAACACCATATATGAGGTATTATGAGTAGAGTAATCGGAATAGACTTAGGAACAACCAATTCTTGTGTCGCAATAATGGATGGAAAACAGGCAAAGGTAATTGAGAATGCCGAGGGCCAAAGAACAACTCCTTCTGTAGTTGCCTTTCTTGAAAAAGATGAAAAACTAGTTGGTCAACCCGCAAAAAGACAAGCGGTCACAAATCCAAGTGATACGATTTTTGCAGCTAAAAGATTAATAGGAAGAACTTTTGATGATCAATCTGTAAAAAAGGATGTGGCAAAAGTTCCTTTTAAAATTGTTAAATCAGACAATAATGATGCTTGGTTAGAAGCTAAAGGTAAGAAATATTCTCCATCTCAAATATCTGCTTTTATTCTTCAAAAAATGAAAGAAACAGCTGAAAAATATTTGGGACAGCCGGTAACACAGGCGGTAATAACTGTTCCTGCATATTTCAATGATGCTCAAAGACAAGCTACAAAGGATGCTGGGAAAATTGCTGGTCTTGAAGTTTTAAGAATTATAAATGAACCAACTGCAGCATCATTAGCATATGGTTTAGATAAAAAAGGTGGAAAAAAGATTGCTGTATATGATCTAGGCGGCGGTACCTTTGATGTTTCAATATTAGAAATAGGCGATGGAGTATTTGAAGTCAAATCTACAAACGGGGACACTTTCTTAGGTGGTGAGGATTTTGATGATGCCGTTGTTGATTATTTAGTTTCAGAATTTAAAAAAGATAACGGGATTGATTTAAAATCAGACAAACTCGCCCTGCAAAGATTAAAAGAAGCGGCGGAAAAGGCAAAAATTGAATTGTCTTCTGCAACACAAACAGAAATTAATCTTCCATTTATTACAGCAGACAAAACAGGGCCAAAACACATTAATTTAAAATTTACTAGAGCTAAACTAGAAGCTTTAGTTGAAAACTTGGTTGAAAGGACTTTAGAACCTTGTAAAACAGCCCTTAAGGACTCAGGTTTTTCAGCAGCAGAAATAAATGAAGTTGTTCTTGTTGGGGGTATGACAAGAATGCCAAAAATAGTTGAAACTGTGAAAAATTTTTTTGGGAAAGATCCAAATAAAAGCGTCAATCCTGATGAAGTAGTTGCGATGGGAGCTGCTATTCAAGCGGGAGTTTTACAAGGTGATGTTAAAGATGTTTTGTTGCTAGATGTAACTCCATTATCACTTGGCATTGAAACTCTAGGGGGCGTCTCTACAAAGTTAATAGACAAAAATACAACTATACCTACAAAAAAAAGCCAGACTTTTTCAACTGCTGAAGACAATCAACCAGCGGTCTCCATAAGAGTACTCCAAGGAGAAAGAGAAATGGCAGCAGACAACAAGGTTTTAGGTAATTTTGAACTTGTTGGTATCGCGCCTGCACCAAGAGGTGTTCCGCAGATAGAGGTAACTTTTGACATAGATGCAAACGGTATTGTAAATGTTTCTGCAAAAGACAAAGGCACAGGTAAAGAGCAAAAAATACAAATTCAAGCGTCTGGCGGACTATCAGATGAAGAAATAAAAAATATGGTAAAAGATGCAGAAGCAAATAAAGCATCTGACAAGAAAAAGAGGGAGTCTGTTGACGCAAGAAATCAAGCAGACACAATGATACATTCTACAGAGAAAAACCTTAAAGATCATGGGTCTAAAATTAGTGAGGCTGAAAAGAAAGCGATAGAAACAGCAGTCTCAGATTTAAGAAATTCGCTAAAGGGCACCGATACTGAGGAAGTAAAGAAAAAAACTCAGTCTTTGATACAAGCTTCAATGAAACTGGGAGAAGCAGTTTATAAAAGTCAGCAAAAATCAAATGAGAAATCAGGTAAAAACCAGGATAATAAAGACAATGGCGATAAGGAAAAAGAAAATGTTGTTGATGCTGAAGTTGTAGATCCAAAAGAAGATAAAGAAAAAAGAGCCTAAGACTAAATAAGTAGGAGCAAAGCTTCTTATGTCAAAAAGAGATTATTACGAAGTCTTGGGTGTTAATAAATCTGCAAATAAAGAAGAAATCAAAAAAGCATATAGAAAATTAGCCCTCAAATTTCATCCCGACAAAAACAAAGGTGACAAAGCTGCTGAAGAAAAATTTAAAGAAGCTAGTGAGGCTTACCATGTCTTGTCTGACGATAAAAGGAAATCAAATTATGATCAATTTGGTCACGCAGCTTTCCAAGGCGGTGGTCAAGGAGGATTTGGTAATTTTGATTTTTCTTCATCATTTTCTGATATTTTTGAGGATGTTTTTGGTGACTTTGGAGATTTTGGTTTCGGTGGTGGAAGATCTAGAAGAGGCAGAACCAACAATAGAGGTAGTGATTTAAGATATGATATTTCCATTGAGCTTAATGATGCGTTTATAGGTACAGAAAAGAATATAAGTTATACAACTTACAAGAAATGTAAAACATGTTCAGGCAGTGGTGCTAAACCTGGATCTAAGCCAACCTCATGTAACTATTGCAATGGACAAGGCAAAGTAAGATCTAGTCAAGGATTTTTTACGATTCAACAAACCTGTCCTGAATGTAGCGGCGAGGGTGAAAAAATATCCAATCCCTGTTCGAGTTGCACAGGCGTGGGTAAAACTCAATCAAATGAAACAGTTGCTGTCAAAATTCCAAAAGGAGTAGATGACGGTACTAGAATAAGACTTGCCGGAAAGGGTGAGGCAGGCACCAAAGGTGGTTCAAATGGTGATTTGTATTTGTTTATATCAGTTGAGCCTCATAGTATTTTTAAAAGATCAGAAGAAAATCTTTATTATGAACTCCCAATATCGATTGCTGATGCAGCCTTGGGAGCAACTGTTGAAGTGCCATCAATTGATGGTGGTAAGACAAGAATTAAAATTCCATCAGGAACTCAAAGCGGCAAACAACTCAGACTGAAAGGGAAAGGAATGCCGATATTAAGGAGAAATATAACTGGCGATCTTTACATTAGAATAATTACGGAAGTACCAACATCTTTAACAAAAAAACAAAAAGAATTACTTGTTGAATTTAAAACTTTAGAGGATACTAAATCTAATCCATTAATTAAAAGTTTTTTTGAAAAAGCTAAAAAATTTTGGAGAAGTTAAATGAAAAAAATTAATATAGCTATCACTGGTGGTCTTGGTAAAATGGGCCAAAAAATTATAAATTCATCTAAAAAAGATAAAAAATTCAAAATTACATCAATAACTGAAAGTAAGGTTTTAAATAAAAAAGTTTCAGGTTTGAAACTTCAAATAAATTCAAAAAATGCCTTTAAAGATGCACAAGTTATCATAGATTTTTCAGTACCTAAATGTACTTTGGCAATTTTAAAAATTGCATCATTGTTAAAAAAAAAAGTAGTTATCGGAACGACAGGTTTTTCAAATAAAGAGGAAAAATTAATAAAAAAATATTCAAGAAAAATACCTATTTTGAAAGCAGGAAATATGAGCTTGGGAGTGAATTTGTTAGTTTATTTGACAGAAATTGCTTCAAGATCACTTGGAAATAGTTTTTTAAACAAAGTTTTCGAGGTACATCACAAACATAAAAAAGATCATCCTTCAGGTACAGCTCTAATGCTTGGTAAAGGTATAGCAGCGGGTAAAAAAGTAGACCTAAGTAAAATTATGGGAAGGAAATATTTTAACAAAAAATCGTTTCCTTTTAGCAAGAAAACTAATTTTAATTCAATCAGAATTGGTAAAGTCGTTGGTGAGCATGAGGTAAAATTTTCAAGTGGAAAAGAGATAATTACATTGAACCATGAAGCCTTTGATCGAGCTTTATACTCAGAGGGGGCTTTGGCTGCTGCAAAATGGTTGGTTAATAAAAAACCAGGTTTATACTCTATGAGAAATGTTTTAAATTTCAAATAAATTTAAAACAATGAGCCAATTAAAAAGAGCAAAAATAATATTAAAAATTTTAAATAAAATTTATCCTAAAACACCGATCCCTCTGAAACACAAAAATACTTTTACTCTGTTAGTTTCAGTAGCATTGTCTGCACAAACAACAGATCTTAATGTTAATAACGTAACAAAGAGTATTTATAAAAAATATTACAAACCAATACATTTTGTAAAGTTAGGCAGAAAGAGAATTGAAAGATTAATTAGAAAAATTGGACTCTTTAGAAATAAAGCAAAAAGTGTTTACTTACTATCGAAACAGCTGATAGAAAAACATGGAGGTAAGGTTCCAAGAAATTTTAAAGATTTAGAAAATTTACATGGTGTTGGTCATAAGACAGCTAGTGTGCTCATGTCCCAAAAATTTGGAATACCAGCTTTCCCGGTTGACACGCATATTCATCGATTGGCACAAAGATGGGGCTTAACAAACGGAAAAAATGTTATCCAAACAGAAAAAGATCTTAAAAGGCTTTTTCCTGAAAAGTCATGGACTAGGCTTCATCTTCAAATAATTTATTACGGTAGGGAATATTGTAAAGCAAGAGAATGCTATGGTGTCACTTGTAAAATTTGTACTACTTGTTATCCTGGTAGAAAAAACCCCATAAAAACAAAGAAGGCATAATATGAAAGTTTTAGGAATCGGGAATGCTATAGTAGATGTAATCTGCAAAGTCGACGATAATTTTTTAAATAAAAATAAACTCACAAAAAGTACTATGAAATTAGTTAACGAAAGTGAATTTAAAGCCATTACAGCCAATTTGAAAATTGAGGATACAATTTCAGGCGGATCGGTTGCTAATTCAATTGTTGGACTTTCACAATTAAAAAATGATGTTGGTTTTATTGGAAAAGTTAATAATGATAAATTTGGTAATAAATATGAGGAAGGATTAAAAAAGGAGAAAGTAAAATTTTTTTATTCAAAAAAAAATGAGAAGACTCCAACTGGGACCTGTTTAATTTTGATAACCCCTGACTCGGAAAGAACTATGTGTACTTTTTTAGGAATTGCGGGAAAAATAAATGAGACTGATATTGACATTGATGCAATAAGAAAAAGTGAAATTACTTTTTTTGAAGGTTATCTTTGGGATGAGGGGCATCCAAAAAAAGCTTTTGAAAAGGCTATAAAAAACTCAAAAAAAACTGCTATGTCACTTTCTGATAAATTCTGTGTCGATAGGCACAAAGTTAATTTTTTAGATTTGGTAAAAAATTCTCTAGATATTACTTTTGCAAACGAACAAGAAATTTCATCTTTAATTGATGCAAAAACTTTTGATGAAGTTGTTTCGTTTGGAAAAAGTCTTAGAAAATTAGTTGTTATCACGCGAGGTGAAAAAGGTAGTATAGCAATAAAAAATGATGAGATTATTGAGTTCGGAATTCAGAAGAATTTAAAAATTGTGGATCTAACAGGTGCGGGGGATTTATTTGCAGCAGGTTTTTTACATGGTTACATTAATAATTTAACAATTAAAGAGAGTTTAAAAAAAGGAACAGAAATGTCATCAAAAATTATTCAAAAAATTGGAGCTAGACTTTCTTAATTTTTTTTCGACTATAGCTTCCTTTACCTTTTTTTGGTTTTATAATTCTTTTTTTATATTTTGCAGAAAACAAATCTCTGGCAAATTTATTTCTTCTTTTCAAAATGAGTACCCGTCTTTCGTACTTTTTATAAAGTCTTTATCATTAAAGGTTTCTTTGATTTTCTGTCTTAATCTATAAATATGAGTTTCTATTGTGTGTGTTTCGGTGTCAGAAGAATATAGCCAAATTTTTTCCAATATATACTTTTTGCTTAAAGGAAATTCTGAAGTTTTTAAAGTACAAATAAAATTAATCTCTTTCTCCGTAATTTTTAAAACTTTTTCCCCTTTTTTCAAAGTTCTTTGATTTTTATCAAGTATATAATCTTTTATTTCAATCAATGAATTTTTTTTAAATTCATTCTTTTTGCATAATTCAATAACGTCCTTGTTAAACTTGAGTATGTTTAATGGTAATTTAAATGTTATTTCTGCTTTGTTAGTTGTATTTTTTTTCTTATTTATAAGAATTTTTGGTAAACTTAATAAGTTTTCGGGAATTTTATCAAACATTTCATGATCTACAATTATTGCATCAAAATTCGAATTTTTGTGTTTTTCTGAATTTAAGTTAAGTATAAGCATTTTAAATGAAAAAAAAGATTTTATTTCTTCTAAAGACTTGGTAAAATTTTTCTCACATAAGCAGGCAACGTTAACTGAATAATTATTATGCATATTACTTTAAAAAAAAAATATCTTTACTTTTATAACTATAAAATAAAATGCTCAATAGGAAAAAGGGGGCTGACTTCTTATAAAAGAGAAGGGGATCAAAAAACCCCTAAGGGCAAATTTAAATTTATATTATTACTTTACAGGAAAGATAGAGTACCAGGTTTTCGATGCGAAATTAAAAAAAAATCTATCAATAAAAATATGGGATGGTGTGATGATCCAGCTTCAAAACACTATAATAAATTAATATATTTTCCATTCAAACACAGGGCAGAAAAATTATATATGCAAAAAGGTATTTATGATTTTATTTTAGTATTGGATTTCAATACAAGTCCAATTAAGAAAGGAGCTGGAAGTGCAATTTTTTTGCATCTCACAGAAAAAAACTTTAAAGATACTAAAGGCTGTATTGCCGTAAAGAAAAAAGATTTTTTTAAAATTTTAGGAAAAATAACAAAAAAAACAAATTTAATTATAAACTAACTTTTTCTCTCTCCTAATATAGCTGAACCAATTCTTACAAAGGTTGAACCATATTTAATTGCAAGACTGTAATCATTTGACATGCCTAAACTCAAATGTTTTAAACCTAATTTTGAATTTAAGCTTGAAATATCGTTAAAATATTTCTCAGGGTTTTCATCAAATGGAGGAATAGCCATCAAACCAATTACATTGATACCAAGTTTGCCACTACAATAATCTAAAAAACTTTTTGTCTCATTTTTATTTATACCTCCCTTCTGAACTTCATTTCCCAAATTTATTTGAATAAAATATGATAATTTTCTATTTATTTCTGTTTCACGTTTTTTTAGAGAGTCTGCAAGCTTTTTGCTGTCAACAGAATGAATAAAATCAAAAATCTTCACTGCTTTTTTTACTTTATTTGTTTGAAGTCTGCCCACCATATGTAATTTAATATCTTTTTTATTTTTTTTTATTTCTGACCATTTTACCTCGGTTTCTTGTACTTTGTTCTCTCCAAAGTGACGATGACCATGATCTATTAATGGTAATAATTTTGATAGCGCAAAAGTCTTGGACACACAGATTATCTGGGCTGGGTTCACATTTTTAATATTTAATTTTTTAATGTTTTCTTGAATTGAAATTAATTTATTTGTAGTTTCATCGCTCATGGCTTTTAAAAATATATATTTTTTCGTTGATAAAGTTAATGAGATTAACCTAGATCAAGTTAAAAAAATAGGTGCTATTTTAGTTTTAAGAAAACAAAGAGAAATAAGCGATGAAAAATTAAAAAAATTCGCCAAAAGTTGTAAAAGTAAAAAAATTATTTTTTTTGTTGCAAATAATTTAAAACTATTATTTTTATTAAAAACCAATAATTTTTATATATCTGCTTGGAATAAAAAATATTATAAGCATTTAAAAGGTTTTAGCAGTAATATTAAAATTATTGGAAGCGCGCACAATGTCAGGGAAATACATGAAAAAATTAAACAGGGTTGTTCACAAATTGTTTTATCCAGAATCTTTAGGACAAAATATAAAAATAAAAAAACTTTTTTAGGAAAAGTTAAATTTAATTTATTAACTCGTCATTTTAAATTAGGTTTTATAGCATTAGGCGGGATAAATAGTGATAATTTCAATCAAACTAAAAATCTAAATATTATTGCTTGCGCTATGTCTTCGGATAAAAAAAAAGCCGGTAAATATATACCGGCTTTTTTTAAAAAAACTTATTAGTCTTTAAAACGCAATTGACATAGAAACAGATCTTGCAGATTTAGATGATCCAGAACTATATGTATCATTAGATGAGTCAGCATCTAGGATACCAATTGTCATTCCACCCATTGTGTATGAAATGCTAATTGAGTCTAAATCTTGCTCAATTTCACCTGCTTCTGATTCTTTAGTACTTTCGATTTCATTGTATGAAAGTGAAAGATTATCACTCACTGCATATGAAATACCGTAGTATTCAGTATCAAAAGTTACGTTATTAGCAGCAGCTACATCAACAATAGACTTCTGTGCACCAAAACTGAAAGCACCTACGCTGTATTTAGCATACACTGTACCTTCTTGTTGGTCCTTATTGCTTACTGCAGCAGCTTCTTTATCTGAATTGTTAAGTAAAGCATAACCCGCTCCAAGACTTAGTCCGTCAACACCTGGAACTGAACCTTGTAGGGTAATTTCGTAACCATCTTCTTTACCACCTTCAGCATTTGCTACACCGTTGTCAGCATTAGCATCTCCTGCGCCGTGTTGGAAGAAGTACATTGCGTCAACTTTTACTCCAGAACCAAAAGCATCAGCTAATGTATATCTGATACCATAAGTACCATCTGAACCATTAACATCGTCAATTGATCCTACTGCAGCGTTCGCTTCTTCGAAAGCTGTTGGAGTTACGTCATCGATCGCACTGATTGGTGAACCAGTAGATGTTAACGCAATTGAAGCATCGCCTAACATTGGAACGCCCGTGAACACAAGTTCCGAATCGTTATATGCCATACCGTCTGTTATCGTTTGTTTGTATGCAACACCAACTCCGTTATCTAATTCACCTGAACCAGTAACTGAAAGTTCTTTGTCCATACCAAAGGGTTGAGATGAACTCGCCCCACCTTTTTTTGTGTAACTACCTTCCATTGAACCAGAAAGTGACATTGAACCTGCTTGTACAGATGTAAATGCCAGTGCTCCAGCTAATGCAGATAGACCCACTTTTGTTATGTTTTTCATGTTTATCTCCATGTTATTTGTTTATTTAAATAAACTGGTAGCAAAGTACCCAAAATTCATTGATTTTTCATAGTTTAATGCTATTTAATGGTATTTTTCTTAACTGTGTTGTATAAATAACACACAAAAATAGAGTTTTTTTAATGTTAATGTGCAACCTTTGAGATTATAAAAAATTATCAAACTATGAAGTTTTTAGAGAAATTTGCAATAATTTTACTCATTTCATTATTCCTTAACTCCTGTGGGGGGGGCTTTAAACTACCTAAGGCTGGAGATGCAAGAAACATTCCATCAGATGGAAGAGAAAGGGCACGAAAAAATTTAGAAGAAGGCCGTGGTGTAAGTGCTGAAGGTTTGTTTGGTGGTAAAAGGGGGACTAGTTATGAATTCAGTACCTCAAATCCCCTGTGGAGGGCAACATTTGATGTCATAGATTTTATGCCTCTTGTCACTGTAGATTACTCAGGTGGAATGATAATCACAGACTGGTATACAGATTCTAACACAACAAATGACTCACTTAAATTTACTATTAGATTTTTATCTAATCAAATTAGAGCTGACAGTTTAAAAATTATTATTCATAAAAAAACCTGCAAGTTGCAAGAAAATTGTATAATAACAAAAATAACTTCGAATAGATTGGAAGATACAATTAGGTCGGATATAATAAAAAAAGCAGCTTTACTAGATGCGGAGTCAAAAAAGAAAAAAAAGAAAAGTTAGTAGAAAATAACTTTTTAATTATTTAATTTCTATGGATAAAATCAATATATCAAACATAGATAAAAAATGGCAATCGTTCTGGTCTGAAAAAAAAAATAAATTTAAAAATACAGATAAAAATAAAAAATTTTATTGCCTTGAAATGTTTCCATACCCATCTGGAAAAATTCATATGGGTCATGTTCGAAACTATGCAATTGGAGACGTTATAGCAAGATACAAAATGATGAATGGATTTAATGTATTGCATCCAATGGGATGGGATTCTTTTGGTCTACCAGCAGAAAATGCGGCAAGAGAAAACAATTTAAATCCAAAAGAATGGACCAAAAAAAACATATCTGCAATGAAACACCAGCTCAAATTGTTGGGTCTTTCAATAGACTGGGATCTTGAAATTTCTACTTGCGACGAAGAATATTACAAACATCAACAGGAGTTATTTATTGACTTTTATAATAAAGGTTTAGTTGTAAGAAAAGAAACTTATGTAAATTGGGATCCAATAGAAAAATCTGTTTTAGCTAATGAACAAGTAATTGATGGGAGAGGCTGGCGATCAAATGCCATAGTAGAAAGAAAAAAATTGTTTCAATGGTTTTTTAATATTTCAAAATTCTCTGATGAATTACTTGAGGATTTAGACACTCTTAAAGAGTGGCCAGAAAGAGTTAAATTAATGCAAAAAAATTGGATAGGAAAATCTGTGGGGTGTGAAATAAACTTCAAAGTATCAGGTATTGAACAATTTATTAAAGTTTTTACCACTCGACCTGATACAATTTTTGGAGCAACTTTTTTAGCGGTATCTATTGATCATCCAATATGTGAAAAGTACAAAAAATTGCCTAAATTTTTGGATTTTAAAAAAGAATGCTCACAGGTAGGAACTACTGAAGAGGCAATTGCTAATGCTGAAAAGATTGGTTTTAAAACAGATTTGCAGGCTGAACATCCTTTTATTAAGAATAAAAAAATTCCTATTTATATCTCAAATTTTATTCTTATGGATTATGGAACAGGTGCAATATTTGGATGTCCAGCACATGACCAAAGAGATTTTGAATTTGCAAATAAATATAATATTGAGATTATTCCTGTTGTAAAACCTAAAGATACTAACCAGAATAATCAAAAAAATGAAGCATATACAGGCGATGGAGTTTTAATAAATTCGGAATTTTTAAATGACCTTACAATTTCGGATGCCAAACAGAAAATCGTTAAAGAAATTGAGAATAAGAAGATAGGTAAAAAGAAAATAACTTTTAGGTTAAAAGATTGGGGAGTATCAAGACAAAGATATTGGGGTTGTCCAATACCTATGATTTATCTTAAAAATGGCGAAGTTGTACCAGTAGATAAAAGCGAACTTCCAATTAAGTTGCCAGAAAATATAGATGTAAATTCAAAAGGGAATCCTCTTTATTCACATCCAACGTGGAAGAAAACTAAGTATAAAAAGACAGGTGAGGAGGCAACAAGAGAAACTGACACGTTAGATACTTTTGTAGACTCTTCATGGTACTTTATAAGATTTTGTTCTCCAAAAATTAAATCAAAAGCATTTGATGAGGAGTCTTTTAAATATTGGATGCCAGTTGATCAATATATTGGGGGAATTGAGCATGCAATTTTACATCTTCTTTATTCAAGATTTTTTATGCGTGCAATAAAATTCTGTAATAAAGCGATAAATATTAAAGAGCCTTTTAAAGGATTATTTACACAAGGAATGGTTTGTCATGAAACATACAAAGATGAAAAAGGTAAATGGCTTAGCCCAGATCAAATTGAAAATACAAAAGTAGGGATTAAGTCAAAAATTGATGGATCTAAAATCAAAGTCGGTCCATCAGAAGCAATGTCGAAGTCAAAGAAAAATATTGTCGACCCTGAGAGTATGATTAAAATTTACGGAGCTGATGCAGTAAGATGGTTTATTCTTTCAGACAGCCCTCCAGAGAGAGATGTTCAGTGGTCAACTGCTGGTGTTTCAGCATCACACAAATTTATTCAAAGAGTATGGAGTCTAAATGAAAAAGTTTTAAACAGAAATAAAACCGAAAACGATGATGAAAAAACGTTTGCTTTAAAGTTTAATGAATATGTTTTTAAAATCACTGAGTTGATTGAGAAATTTCAACTAAACGTAGCTATAGCTAAAATTTATGAGATTACCTCACTATTTGAGGATTATGTTGAAAAAAAAATTAGCAATGAAAAATTTCTAAATTACCAGACTCAATTTATCAAAATGCTACTACCTTTTGCTCCACATTTGTCATGTGAGTGCTTATCTAAATTAGAGGGAAAAAACTTCTATGGAGAAATAAAGTGGCCAAAGGGTAATAAATCATTATTAGAAAAACAGGAGGTCACTTTGGTTGTTCAAATTAATGGCAAAAAAAGGGGCTTAATGGTTACCAAAAAGGATTTGTCCGAAAAGGATGCATTAATTGAAGCAAAAAAAATTGAAAATATTAAAAAAAATCTCAAAGACAAAAAAATTGTAAAAAATATTTTTGTGAAAAATAAAATAATAAATTTTATAATTGCAGGATGAAAATGATAATTTTTAAAAAAATTCTTTTTGCTATTTTCGTTTTAAACTTGTTACAAAGTTGTGGTTACCAACCATTATTAACAGGTCAAAATCAAAATTTCAGCATTTCAACAGTAAATATATATGGGGATAAAAAATTATCACTAACACTAGGTAATTATTTTAGTGAAGTTGAGGGTACTGAAAATAATTTAATTCTTGAAATTAAAGGGTCTAAGCAAAAAGTATTTTCAAATAAAAATTCTATAGGTGCCACTTCTGAATATACTGTAAATGTATATTTTGATGTGAAGGTTATATCTGAACAATCTAAGGAACTAGTTTTTTCAGAAGTTTTCTCTCAAAGCAATTCCTTTAAAGCTTCAAAAGTGCATCTAGACACATTAAATCGTGAAAACAAAATTGTGGATAATAGTATTAAGAACATAGCTGATCAGCTTACAAAAAGGCTAAATGTCATATTTAATTAAATATGATTTTAAAAAGTTTTTTGCTAGAAAAAAATTTATCATTAATTGATAATTACAATTTTATTTTATTTTATGGTGAAAATATAGGTCTAAAAGACGAGTTTAAAATAGGCCTAAAAAAAAAGTATTACCGCTATGAACAAATACTATTTGATCAAGACGAAATAATAAAAAATGAGAAGTTATTAAACGATCAAGTTAACAATGTGTCAATGTTTAATGAGAATAAACTCATTTTTATAAACGAAATATCTGACAAAATACTTCCGAAAATAGATCATATAATTGATGATTCAGTTAATCATATTAAATTAGTTCTATTTGGACAAAATCTTGATAAAAAATCTAAAATTAGATTGGCGTTTGAAAAAAAAAAGAACGCTGGAATAATTGCTTGCTATCAAGACAACCATAGAACTTTAACGGAATATGTTAGAGAAAAACTAAAAGATTTTAAAGGAATTAATCAGGACATAGTAAATTTATTAATAAGCAACTCTGGTTTAGACAGAAAAGTTTTGTTTAATGAGATGGAAAAAATTAAGTCATTATTCCAAAATAAAAAGATTAATGAGGAGCAGGTGCTAGACCTTTTAAACGAAGAAAATAATTTAAATTTTGACGATCTAAGAGATTCTTGCTTGGAAGGTGATGCAAGAAAACTAAATAAAAGCCTGGGTATTATTTCGTTACAAAACGAAAATATTTTTTTTTATTTAAATAGTCTTAATCAAAGAGTTCAGAAACTTTCGATGTTGATTAAACAAAATGAAAAAGACAAAAATATCGATTATGCTTTGGATAATTTAAAACCAAAAGTTTTTTGGAAAGATAAACCAGTAATTTTAAGACAGGTGCGTAAGTGGAATTATAACAAGCTAGAAATAGTAAGAAAAACAATCTTAGAGGTCGAGATAATTATGAAGACGAAAATGAGCAATTATAACACTATTTTGTTAAAAAATTTATTGGTGAAAATTTTTAAAATGGCTAATTCCGCCTAGTGAGGAGTTTGGAAATTAATTCAAATTGGTCTAAGGTTTTATACTTGATAACTACCTTGCCTGAATTATTTTTTTTATTCATTATTTCAACATTCAGACCTAGCCTACTTTCTAATTCATTTCTCACAAATACAATATTTGGATCTTCAATTTTTTCAGAGATTTTTGTCTTTGTTTGTTTGGCCATTGCCTCGACTTCTCTAGCAGCAACCTTCTTTTTTGCTATATTTTCTGCGATTTCTGAAGCATTTGGCATCCCAATTAAGGGTCTAGCTTGACCAGCCGTCAGTTTGCCTTCCTCTAACAAACCGACTACATCATCTGGCAAGGTTAATAGTCTAAGAGTGTTGCTGACATGACTTCTGCTTTTTGACATTAATATTGAAATTTTATCATGATCATATCCAAACTCTTGACTAAGTCTTTGATATCCTTTTGCCTCCTCAATGATATTTAGATCCTGTCTTTGAACATTCTCAACAATTGCAATTTCCAAACTTTTTTGATCGTCTATATTTAAAACTATAACTGGAACTTCATTTAACCCAGCTTTTTGTGCGGCAAGCCACCTTCGTTCTCCAGCTACAATTTCAAATTTTCCAGGATCATATTTATTCGGTCTTACAGCTATTGGCTGTATTATTCCATTTTCTTTTATGGACAAACTCAGCTCTTCCAATTTTTCTTCATCGAAAATTGTTCTTGGCTGATATTTATTTCTTTCAAGGTCTGAAATCGCAATGGTATTTTTTTGATTACTTTTATTATTAATTTTATTTTCTATTTCACCAAATAAAGCCGATAAACCTTTTCCGAGTCCCTTTTTTTGAGCACTCATGCAGCACTTCCTATTTTTTCATTATTTTGTTCAAGAAACTCTTCTGCGAGTTTAATATATGATTTGCTACCAGAGCAATTCTTGTCATAAACAATGCATGGCATTCCATGTGAAGGCGCTTCTGATAGTCTCACATTTCTTGGAACTACTGTCTTATAAACTTTGTCCTCAAAATGCTTTCTTGCCTCCATATCAACTTGGGATGACAACTTATTTCGCTTGTCATACATAGTAAGTAGCACACCTCTAATTCCAAGTTCAGGATTAAGGTTAATTTTAATTCTGTCGATAGTTTTAACTAATTGTGAAATTCCTTCTAAAGCGAAAAATTCTGTTTGCAGCGGTATTAATAAGTCATCAGCTAAGACTAATGACATAATTGTTAAGAGGCTCAGCGAGGGTGGGCAGTCAATAAAGATGTTCTCGTATCTTCTTATTAATGATTTATTTTCCTCTAATAAAATCTTCTTTAAAAGAAAAGCTCTATTTGCATCATTAGCTGTTTCAACTTCCAAGCCGGATAGATTCACGTTAGATCCGATTAAGTCTAAATTTTTTATGTTACTTTCCTGTATTGCGTTTTGAACTGAAGTTTTACCGATTAGCACGTTGTAAATACTTTTAGACTCATCATTGTTAGATTTGCCTAAACCAGTAGTAGCGTTCCCTTGCGGATCTAGGTCTACCACTAAAATCTTTTTGCCTTTTTGGGCTAAAGCACTAGCAAGATTTATTACAGTCGTTGTCTTTCCGACCCCGCCTTTTTGATTTATCACTGATATTACAGATCTAGCCACAATTTATTTTTGTACATCCACCAGTAAAATTTTAGAATCACTACTAGTAATGCTATTAACTAGCTTATACTTATAAATTAAACCCTTTGAAGCTTTATTTATCTCTTCCTGTGCACTCTTTCCAAGCATCACGATAAGTTTGTGAGGTTTTTTATGAGTTTCACGTGAAATTCTTAGTATTTCAGGCAATTTTTTAAAGGCACGACAAACAATATATTCTGTATCTAATATATGAGATTGATAATCATTATCATATACGTCAACATTTCTCAACTTTATTTTGTCTATAATATATTTAATAAATTTTACTTTAACCTTTGATTTATCATAAAGTTTCACGTGAAACTTAAAGATATCATTAAAAAAGATAGATAATATAATTCCTGGAAAACCCCCACCAGTACCAAGGTCAGATAAACTATTAAAATTTTTATAGTCTATATGATTAACAAGCTGCGCAGAATCCAGGACGTGCCTGTTCCAAATATCTTTTTCTGAACTTTTAGAAATTAAATTGTACTTTTTATTATAATTTAGAACTTCTTTAACGTAGATTTCAATAAGTTTGATTTTTTTTTCACTGAAATTGAGACTTTTAGACAAAACCAGCTTTGATTTAGAATTAAATTCACTAGAATTCATAAGGATTCTAGGCTGATATTCTGTTTTTTGCCTTTTTAATTGCTCCCAACAATATTATTGCGGCGGCAGGAGTAACTCCATCAATCCTTAGAGCTTGTCCTAAGGTTTTTGGTCTAATTAGTTTCAATTTTGACTTCACTTCATTAGAAAGTCCACTAAAGGAGTCATAATCAATCTCGTTTGGTATTATCAAACCCTCATCTTTTTTAAAAGATCTAATATCACTCTCTTGTCTATATAGATAACCAGAGTAATGAGCGTTTATTTCAACCTGCTGTTCAATGTTATGTCCATAATGGGGTATTTCTGCCCAAATTTCTCTTAACTTTTTTAAAGTAACGTTTTTTATTCCTAAGATATCTAATCCAGATCGTTTAACACCATCCATTGCAATTTTAATGGAATGCTTCTCAGCAGCATTTGGTGTTATAAATTTTTTAGATAAAGACATTTCAAGAGTATTAATTTTTTTTCTTTTCTCATTAAATAATTTTTTTCGTTCATCTTTGACCAGATTTATTTTTATACCTAAAGATGTGAGCCTTTGATCTGCATTATCTGCCCTCAATGAAAGTCGATATTCAGCCCTTGAAGTAAACATCCTATAAGGTTCGGTTACACCCTTCGTGATAAGATCATCTATCATAACTCCAATATATGAACTAGATCTGTCTAAGATAAATTCTTCACCTTTTTTAATTTTTAGAGCAGCATTAACTCCTGCTATCAATCCTTGGGCTGCTGCTTCCTCATAACCTGTTGTACCATTAATTTGACCCGCAAGAAAAAGGGAGCCTATTTTTTTGGCTTCTAGACTCGCTTTTAGCTCCCTTGGATCGACATAATCGTACTCTATAGCGTATCCTGATCTCACCATTTTAACGTCTTCTAGACCCTTAATTTTGGCCAATATTTTGAGCTGAACGTCCTCTGGTAGAGAGGTCGAAATCCCATTAGGATAAACTGTATGATCATCTAATCCTTCGGGTTCTAAAAAAATTTGATGTTTTTGTTTTTCCTTAAATTTAACAATTTTGTCTTCAATGGACGGACAGTATCTCGGGCCTACCCCTTTGATGTTGCCAGAGTACATAGCGCTTCTTGAAATGTTATCACTTATAATTTTATGTACGGCGTCGTTAGTATAAGTCATACCACAACTAATTTGTTTATTGATAGCTTTGGTAGTTAGAAATGAAAAAAAATACGGTTCCTCGTCGGCTGGCTGCATTTCAAGATTTTTATAATTAATAGTTCTACCGTCTAACCGTGGAGGTGTGCCAGTTTTAAGTCTTCCAATTTTGATGTTAAATTTTTCCAATTGTTCACTTAATCCTGTAGAGGGTTTTTCATCATATCTGCCAGCTGGTATCTGTTTTTCCCCTATGTGTATTAAGCCATTTAAAAAAGTTCCTGTGGTAAGAATTAGCTGACTACACTCTACCTCTTTTCCGCTTTGACAAATGAAGCCTTTAATTTTGTCTTTCTCGAAGATGAATTTCACAACGGGATCAGCTACTACCTCTAAATTTTCGTAATTAAGCAATAGCTCCTGCATATATTTCTTGTAAAGCTTTCTGTCCGATTGAGTTCGTGGTCCTCGAACTGCAGGACCTCTACTTCTATTCAACAATCTAAACTGAATACCTGATTTGTCAGCTACATCGCCCATGACACCATCCAAGGCATCAATTTCTCGAACCAAGTGACCTTTGCCTAGTCCTCCGATGGCCGGATTGCACGACATTTCACCTATAGTCTCTATTTTATGTGTAAAAAGACCAGTATTTACGCCCATTCTGGCCGATGCTGCTGCTGCTTCACATCCAGCGTGTCCACCGCCTATTACAGCCACATCAAAGGTCATTCTATTGTTCATTTAGAGAATGTATCGATGAAATATGATTTTACAAGCTCAAAGATGAGTTATTTACCGATACAAAAGTCCTGGAATATAGATCCCAATATTTCTTCCACATCAACCTTGCCTACTATGCTTCCAAGATGTCTTGTGGCAAGTCTAAGGTCTTCTGCAGCTGTCTCTATCTCTTTTTTTTGATCTTTCTTTAAAAATTTTTCTATTTCCTTTAACGCTGCATTAAGTTTTGCTCGATGCCTCTCTCTAGTAACCAGAATATTATTTACACTCATAAATTTTTTACTTAGTTTCTCTTTAATTGTCTTTATGAGCCTATCGATGTTTTTACTATTTTTTACCGATATTAAAATTTGATCATTCTTCTTAAATTCATTTTTTGGAGTTTTTTTGCTTAAATCAGATTTATTAAAAACTAATATACAGTCTTTATTAATTAATTTTTTAACGTCACTATTGATTGTTTTTTTTGATACATCAATAATGACTAAAGTTAAATCAGCCTCTTTTGCTTTTTTAATAGCTCTTTTAATGCCCTCTTTTTCGACCTTATTTTTGGCCTTTCTTATACCCGCGGTATCAGCCAAAATAACAGGATATCCATCTATATTTAAATAGGTTTCAATTATATCTCTCGTTGTGCCTTCCTCCTCTGATACAATTGCAGCATCTCTTTTTGCAAGAAGATTTAATAAAGACGACTTCCCAGCGTTAACGTCTCCTATGATAGATATTCTAAAACCATCTCTTATTTTTTCCCCAACTTTTTGGTCCTCTAGAATTTGTTTAATATCATTGTGGACTTGTTTAATTGATTTCTGAACTTCCTTTAAAACACTTCCGGGAAGATCATCTTCTGCAAAGTCTATTTTAGCCTCTATATACGATAATGATTTGACTAATTTTTCTCTTAGGTTTTCATAATATTTGGATGCATGTCCTTGAACTAAATTTGCTGCTTGTTCCCTTTGAAGCTCAGTTTCAGCGTGTATTAAATCCCCAATACTTTCTGCCTTAACTAAATCAATCTTATTATTTTGAAAGGCAATTTTAGTGAATTCACCAGGTTCTGCTAATCTACAGTTTTTTTGATCTGACAGAACCTTCAAGAGATAGCTTATTACTGCGTTACTTCCGTGTATGTGAAGTTCGGCTAAATCATCTCCTGTGAAACTGTGCGGCTTTGGAAACCATAAAAGTAGTGCTTCAGGATCGATGATTTTTTTATTTTTTGGATCTATAAATTTACATAAATTTATCTCATTTGATTTAATATTTTTTTCATTTGTTAGAGCTTTGCAAATATTTAGTGTCTGCGGACCAGATATTCTAACTATAGCTATACCGCTTGGGCCTTTTCCAGAGGATAATGCAAAAATATTCATATTAACTAGGTTTTATATTATTGATATCATATAATATATAAGTTTTTAGATGACTTATTTAAAAAAAAACAAATTAATAATTTTTTTTTTTATACTAGGAATTCTCCAAATTCTTTATTATTGGAGTGAAAGAAGCAATTTTAAGCTTCAGATACTAAGTAATCCGTTTAAAAAAAATTCTTATTTATCCTATATTTTGCCTGAGAGAATAATTGAAACTAGAAAAATACTAATTTCAAACGATATAAATAAATTTAACTTAAGTATAAAATTAAGAAATGAAATGTATTTTTTTCAAAGAGTTATTGAATTAAATTATCCAATCAAATTTGATCCTAAATCAAAATATATCTTGGTGTCTTTAGAAGAAAATCAAAATTGTGAAAGTATATTTAAAGGACAATACATAGAACTACAAAAATGCCCATAGAATTAAAAAGTTTTAATAATAAAATCTCAATAATCCTTTTGTTGCTAATTCTTAGTAATTATTTTTTTATGAGTTTGGGTTTTTTTAATTTAATTTTAAAAATTAATATAATTTTATTTTTTATATCAATTATATATTTTTACACAAAAAATTTTAAAAACAATTTACCGCTAAAAATTTATTTTTTATTAATAGTTATAATTTGTTTGGGTACTGCTGCAGAAGGTTGGGATCTTAGAAGTTTATACTTATTCCATGCAAAAAGAATTTTTTTTGATCAGTCACTTTATTCTGTAGCAGATAACTATGCAGTTTTTAGCCATAACGATTATCCATTATTACCACACGCTTTTTCAGCTTCATTTGCTTTTTTAAGTGGCTATTGGCATGAAGTATTCCCCAAAAGTGCATATACATTTTTTTATCTCGCCCCACTAATTTTTTTATCTAGCCATATTGATAAAAAGAAATACTTAATTTTATTATCTTTAATAATATTTTTTTTAGGCACCCATTTGTATGATGGTGGAATTGATGGCTTGGTAGCTATTTATTTTATTACCACAGCATATTGTATATATGAAATATTTTTTTCTAGAGAAAATGAAAATAATAATCCAATTTTTATTTTTTCAACATTTTTGTTTTGCGTTTGTCTTTCATTATTAAAAAATGAAGGATTTGCATTATTGGTATTACTCTTCCTTACTACTTCATTTGTAAGTCTTTTTGAAAAAAAATTACTTTTTAATTTAAGTAGAATATTAATACTTTGTTTTTCTTTTATACCTTTCATGGTTTGGAAAATATTTTGTTACAAAAACGGTATTTCAAATACAGACTTTACTTTTAGTTTATTAAATGAAAATTTACTGGAAAGATTAGTAGTTCTTGAAAATTTTTTACTTTTCTTTCAATATCTAATAATATCAAATGAAAAAGTAATTATTGCTTTACTATTCTTTGCTTTTTCATTTTATTTTAATTTTAATAAGAAATTATTTTATTTTGTAACTTTTTTATTTAGCTCATATTTAGCTTTATTACTGATAATTTATTTCTCAACACCGTATGATATAAATTATCATCTAGAAACAAGTGCCAATAGAGTTGTGGAGTCTCTCACTCTTCTTCTGGGTTTCTTTTCATTATATAATTTAAATATTTTAAATAAAACGTCTTAAAAAAATTTGATATATAACAGAAAAAAAATGGTGAGGTCGGATTTTCTTTCCTTCGGAGTATGATCTACCACTGTAATTTATTGGAACTTCATAAAATTTTTTTCCACTTTTTACAACTTTGCAAAGTATTTCTGCGTGTTGTTCGAATCCAGATGTTTGAAGTAAATTCGGATCTATGAGTTCTTTTTTAAATGCAAAATAGCATGAATAAATATCAGTAAAAGTTGTGTTGTACAAAAGATTAAAAGTTAAGGTAATTAAATGGTTGGCGAATTTATTAAGTATATTGTGGGATCTTGTATAATCAGAATAATTAAATCTAGAGCCTAAAACTCCATCGGCATCAAAATCTGCAAAAATTTTTTCAAATTTTAAAATATCTTTTGGATTATATTCTAAATCTGCATCATGACAGATTATATGTGTGCCTTTTGCCTCGATTATTCCTTTTTTAATTGAAAAACCTTTACCTTTATTTGTCTCATTTGTTAAAAGTTTGTCATACAAATTTTTATTTTCATTTAAAATTTTACTTGTGCTATCTTGTGAGCCATCGTTTACAACTATTACTTCATGTTGAAACAAATTTTTATTTAAATCTTTGAGTGATTGTAGTGATTTAAGTACTGTTTTTTCTTCATTATAAACGGGAATTATAATACTTAAAATCATAATTTTAATTAATTGATAAAAGTTATCCCGGTTTGTTCATTGAAATAAAAAAATCTGCGTTATTTTTTGTATTTTTTAATTTCGACATTAAAAATTCTATTCCATCCATAGTTCCCATTGGACTAATAATTCTCCTTAGTACATTCACTTTGGTCAAATCTTCTTTTTTAAATAATAATTCTTCTCTTCTTGTGCCTGACCTTGTAATATCAATAGCTGGGTAGATTCTTTTATCTGCGATCTTTCTATCAAGTATTAACTCTGAATTACCTGTGCCTTTAAACTCCTCAAATATAACTTCATCCATTCTACTACCGGTATCAACAAGGGCAGTCGATATAATTGTTAGGGATCCCCCTTGCTCAACATTTCTGGCTGCTCCAAAGAATCTTTTTGGACGCTGTAAAGCATTTGCATCTACACCTCCAGTTAAAACCTTCCCAGAGCTCGGTACTACAGCATTATAAGCTCTACCAAGTCGTGTTATTGAGTCTAATAGAATGACTACATCTTTTTTATGTTCAACAAGCCTTTTAGCTTTTTCTATTACCATCTCTGCCACAGCAACGTGCCTAGACGCAGGTTCATCAAATGTTGAACTAATAACTTCTCCCTTAACTGTTCTCTGCATATCGGTAACTTCTTCTGGTCTTTCATCGATCAATAAAACCATGAGATAGCACTCAGGATGATTTATTGCTAAAGAATTTGCAATATTTTGCAAAATTATTGTTTTTCCAGCTTTGGGTGGAGAAATTATTAATGATCGTTGTCCTTTACCAATAGGACTAACTAAATCAATCAGTCTTGCTGTTTGGTCTGGTTTTTTTTCTGCAGTATTTTTTTCAACTTCCATTTTAAGTTGTTGATCAGGGTATAACGGGGTCAAGTTATCAAAAGCAATTTTATTTCTTCCTTTGTCGGGATCTTCGAAATTAATTTGACTTACTTTCAGTAATGCAAAATATCTTTCTGCATCTTTTGGGGCTCTAATTTCACCTTCAACTGAGTCTCCCGTTCTTAATCCAAACTTTCTGATCTGACTTGGACTTACGTAAATATCATCTGGACCAGGAAGATAATTAGATTCTATTGCTCTTAAAAAACCAAAACCATCCTGTAAAACTTCCAAAACTCCGCCTCCTGTGATTTGCTCTTTTTTATCTGCTAGCTTCTTTAAAATTGAAAACAGAATTTCCTGTTTTCTTAAAGTGCTTGGGTTTTCGATTCCAAGTTTCTCTGCCTGGGTAATTAACTCTGAAGGCGATTTTTGCTTTAGTTCTTGTAAATTCATAATGATTTTTTTGATTAGGTAAGTATTTTAAATATAGTGATTTATAATTATTATTCAAGCCTAAATAGGCTTAAAAACTACGATAAATATTATAAAAATTAACAATATAGTTGGAACCTCATTGATAATTCTAAAAAATTTCGATGAATGTGTGTTTTCATTTTCACTAAAACTTTTGTGACAACTAAATAAGAAAAAATGGTAAAAAGTTAAAGCCAAAACTAAAACTATTTTAATAATTAACCAGGACTCTTTTAAAGTGCTTAAACCAACTGAATGTAAAAGTAATAAACCAAATATCCATGAAAGTATCATTGAAGGATTCATGATATAGAGCAGTAATCTTCTTTCCATAGTTAAAAAAGTATCATATTTATCCTTGTTATTAGACGTTTCAGCGTGATAAACAAAAATTCTTGGTAAGTATAACAATCCAGCCATCCAAGATATAACAGCTATTAAGTGTAGTGATTTAAATAATAAGTAAGTATTCATTATTTATTAGATAAAAATTTATTAGTTAGATGTAATAACAAATTAATATGATCTTCATTGTCGTTTAAACAAGAAACTGCCTCAAAGTTTTTACCTCCTTTTTCTAAAAAAGTTTCTTTTCCTTGTATTGAAATTTCTTCCAAAGTTTCTACGCAGTCAGACGAAAAACCTGGACAAATAACTAAAATATTTTTCTTTCCTTCTTGAGGAAGTTTTTCAAAAGTCTTATCAGTATAAGGAGTCAACCACTCTTGTGGTCCAAATCTAGATTGAAAAGTTGTTATAATAGGCACATCACTCTTAAAATTTTCTTTTATCAAGCGAGTAGTTTTCTGGCAGTAACAATGATAAGGATCACCTTTTTCAAAATATTTTTTTGGGATACCATGATAAGATGCTACAATTGTATCTGGCTTCCAACTTAATTGTGAAATTTTTTTATCAAGACTTTTAACTAATGCTTTTATGTACAAAGGCTCAGATTCATAGTGTGGTATAATTTGTAAACTTGGTTGCCATCTCATCTGAGTTAAACATCTGTAAACCTCGTCGCAAACCGTAGCAGTTGTGGCTGCAGCGTATTGTGGATAGAGGGGTAAAACTATTAAATTTTCACATCCTTTTTTTTGTAAACTGTATATTTTATCTTTTATGCTTGGCTTTCCATAACGCATTGCATAATCTACAATTGTATTTTCACCTTTAATTTTATCTCCGAGTTTTTTTGCTTGCATGATTGTGTAATGTCTTAACGGTGACATATTTTCTTTGTACATCCAAATTTTCTTGTATGCTTTTGCCGTTTTTGAAGGCCTAAAAGTTAGAATAAATACATTTAAAATTATCTGCCAAATTAAAGGATTTACTTCTATCACTCTTCTATCAGATAAAAATTCTTTTAAATATTTTCGAATATCCAGCCAGCTTGTTGAGTCAGGTGTGCCTAAATTTATTAATAAAATACCTGTTTTGCCGTAATTTACTTTTGGATGGTTTTTTTCCATGATTTTTTCATCTTTTTTAAAAACTTTATCAATTTTTTAATAATGATACAAAGTAAAGAAAATGATTCGTAAACTTAAAATAAATAAAGACATTTATAGCAATACTTTAGACTTTTTTAAAAAAAGGATCGTTGAGGTATGTGGTCTCATATTAATAAGCATTTTTGGGGTTTTTTCATATTCTCTAATTAATTATTCCCCAAAAAACCAGACACTTATTTATAGAATAGACGAACATGGGACCAGTGGTTTTTTTGAGATTTATTCAAATATATCAGCTGATTTTTTTCTGCAATCTTTTGGTTTAATATCTTTTTTAATTGCTTTAAGTATTTTGTCGTGGGGAATTAGTTTGATTTTTAATAAAAAAATAAATAATTTTTTAAGCAAATTATTTTATACGATAATTTACACAATTTTTGGATGCTTGTTTGTATATATCACATTCAATAACTCTTTTTGGCTAATTGATAACGGAAATTCTGGTTTTATTGGGGAGAGAAGTTACTCATTATTAAGTAAATTTGAACCAATAATCGAGAGTAATTTTTCAAAAGTTTTCCTTTTACTTCTGACTTTAACTTTTTTTGTTTTAGCTTCAAATATAAATATAAAATACATTTTAATTAAAATTTTTAAAAAAAAGGTGGCTTCTGACGAAAAAGTTACTCCTTTAGAGTCAGATACAGAAAATGATTCTAATAATATCGAAACAAAACAACAGTCCTTTTTATTTAAAAATACAATAGAAACTGTGAATGATAAAAAAAGTATTTTTGAAATACCTTCTTTGAGGTTATTAGAAAAAAAACAGCCTTCAAAAAATTTAAATTCAAAAAATCCTAGTACTGAATTTATTGAAAAAATTCTTTTAGATTTCGGAATTAATGGAAAAATTAAAAAAGTTAGTAATGGGCCTGTGGTTAGTTTATATGAGTTTGAACCTGCTGCTGGTGTCAAGGTGTCTAAAATTATAAATTTGTCAGAAGATATTGCGAGAAATACAAGCTCTTTATCAGCTAGAGTTGCTATCATGCCTGGAAAAAATACTGTCGGCATAGAAATACCCAATGAAAAAAGAGACGGAGTAGTTCTCTCAGAAATTTTACAATCTGAAAATTTTAATAAAAATGATATAAAGCTTCCTATAGCTCTCGGAAAAAGTATATCCGGGTCTCCAATTATTGTTGATTTAACTGCTATGCCTCATTTGTTAATTGCGGGAACAACCGGATCCGGAAAATCAGTCTGTATTAACACAATCATATCGTCATTATTATTCAAACATAATCCAAATATTTGTAAATTTATTTTGATTGACCCAAAAATGTTGGAATTGTCATCCTACGAAGGTATACCACATTTATTAACACCGGTTATAACTGACTCCAAAAAAGCAACTGCTGCTCTTGGCTGGACTGTGCGAGAGATGGAAAATAGATATAAACTCATGAGTTCGGTTGGTGTAAGAAATATTAATGGCTATAACCAAAAACACAAAATTAAAATGCCTTACATAGTTGTTGTTGTAGATGAGATGTCAGATTTAATGCTCATATCAGGAAAAGAAATTGAAAATTATGTCCAAAAATTATCTGCAATGGCAAGAGCTGCTGGAATTCATATAATAATGGCTACGCAAAGACCGAGTGTGGACGTTATAACTGGAACTATAAAAGCAAATTTTCCAACTAGAATTTCATTTCAGGTAAGCTCAAAAATAGACAGCAAAACTATTTTGGGTGAACAGGGTGCAGAACAACTATTAGGGAAAGGTGATATGCTCTTCATGTCGTCCGCAAACAAAATATTTAGGATCCATGGTCCATACATGTCTGAAAGTGAGATAGAAAAGATCACAAGTTTTCTTAGATCACAAGGGGATCCTGATTATATTGAGGAAATTACATTGGAGAAAAGAAATGAGGCTAGCGAGACAAATATCAATGATTCAGATGATGACTTATACCAAACAGCAATTCAAATTGTAAAAAATGAAAAAAAAGCATCTACTAGTTTTTTACAAAGGAAACTTCAAATTGGATACAATAGAGCAGCTAGAATGATTGATCAGATGGAAGAAAATGGGATCGTTAGTAAAGCCAATCATACCGGTAAGAGAGAGGTTCTGTAGTTTTTGATTAGAAAATCTACATTAATTTTAATAATTATTTTACTATTTATATTTAATAAAACTCTAAGTGCTAATGAGAAACAGAAAATAACAGGAAATTTTAATAGTATTGACACTTTAAAATTTGATTTTAACCAAATTTCTCATGACAAACAAGAATCTGGTAAATGTTTTTTAAAAAGACCTCATTTTTTAAAATGCATTTACGAGGATAAAAATCAGAAACAATTAATAATAAATAAAAATACCTTAATTCTTCATCAAGCAAGGTATAATAAGAGCTATTTTTATCCAACAAAAACATCTTATTTTTTGGACATTTTAGATAAAAAAAAATTTGAAAATTTAATTTTATCTGGGTCCATAACTCAAAATAATAATCATTTTAAAATTATATATTCAAATAAAAATAAGGGTGAAATAGTATTTTTTTTTGATTTGATTAGCTTTGATTTAGAAAGATGGGAAATTGTAAATTTAGATGGAAGTAAAACAACTTTTATATTGAAAAATATTTTTAAAAATCAAGAAATTGATAAAAAGTTATTTCAGATCCCAAATCCTAATTAGATACCATTTTACCAACGTTTTCTCCTCCAAATAAATGGAAATGAAGGTGAGGAACTTCTTGCCTGCCATTTTTAGCTATATTAGATAAAGTTCTGTACCCGCCTTCAATATTTGATATTTTCAATAATTTAGCAACATGTGATATTGCCTTAAAAAATTCTAAAATTTCTTTTTCTTTGGCATTTTTAATAAAGTCGTCCAAATCAATGTATGAACCTTTAGGAATAATTAAAGCGTGAATTTTTTTTTGAGGATTTATATCATAAAAAGAAAGCACAAATTCATTTTCAAAAATTTTTTTACAAGGTATTTCACCTCTTAAAATTTTAGCAAATATATTATCATTATCGTATTTCATATTATTTTTTTTGTCTTTTTTTTAATTCATCCATAACATCTTCAATTTCAATATTGTTTGCCTCCAAAAGAACCATTAAATGATATAAGACATCGGCAGTTTCGTGTACTTTATTTGAATTTTTTTCTATAGATTCAAGAAGCTCTGAGATTTCCTCTTTAATTTTATCTATGCTTAATTTTTTATCACTTAATAATTTATTTGTGTAAGAGTTATCGTTAGATGAATTTTTCCTTTGACGAATAGTTTTTATTAATTCTTCTAAAGTTTTAAACATTATTATTAAATTCTTACAGGAATTCCCTTTGATTCTAAATATTTTTTTGCGTCATTTATAGAAAATTCACCAAAATGAAATATAGATGCAGCCAATACAGCGCTCGCTTTACCTTTTTTCAGACCATCATATAAGTGATCGAGTTTTCCAACACCACCAGATGCAATAACTGGAATATTAACAGAATTAGAAACTAACTCGGTTAGCTCCAAATCATAACCTTTTTTTGTTCCGTCTCTATCCATTGAAGTTAATAAAATTTCTCCTGCTCCTAATTCTTCAACTTCTTTTGCGTAATTGAGAACGTCAAGACCAGTAGAGTTTCTGCCTCCATGAGTGAATACCTCCCACCTTTTTTCGCTTTTTTTTTTGGCATCTATTGCGATAACTATGCACTGTGACCCAAAACTTTCTGCTGATTCTGTAATAATTTTTTTATTTGTCACTGCAGCTGTATTAATAGATACTTTATCTGCACCTGATTTAAGTAAATTAGAAATATCTTCAATATTTCTTACTCCTCCTCCAACCGTCAAAGGCACAAAGCACTCTTGCGATGTTTTTTTAACCACATCTAAAATAGTATCTCTATTCTCGTTTGATGCTGTTATATCTAAAAAACAAATCTCATCTGCACCACCATCACTATAAATCTTGGCTTGTTCAACTGGGTCACCGGCATCTTTTAATTCAACAAAATTAATTCCTTTAACAACCCTTCCATTTTTAACATCTAAACAAGGTATAATTCTATTTTTTAACATTTTTCTTTTTTTTTGTTTTACTGGGCAATAATCCCTTATTCACAGCTCTAGCTCTTTCGGAAAATCCTAGTTTGTCTCCATTTTTAATTTTTCTTCTTATAGTAGATAGTTTTGCAACCATAACTTAATCGATTTCTTTGACTAACTCTTCAAGTTTAATATCACCATCAAAAATAGCTTTACCTACTATTATACCCTCAATTTTTTTATTATTTAACTCTTTACATTTTGTAATGTCATTAATTGAAGAAACTCCACCTGAAATTACAACAGGGCAATTTGAAATTTTCGCAATTTTTATTGTCTCCTGTAAGTTAGGGCTCATTTTCATCCCGTCCCTATTAATGTCTGTATAGATAATTCTACTAACACCAAAACTATTTACCTCTTTAAGATAATCTATAGTTTTTATATTTAAATTTTCTTTCCAGCCTGAAATAGATAAGTAGCCATTCTTGGCATCTAACCCTAAAGCAATTTTATTTTTAAAGTTCATGCATGCATCTTTTAAGAATTCTTTATTTTTAATTGCGCCACTCCCTAAAATAACTTTATCTACACCCACATCAATATATTGCTTGATGCTATTAAGAGATCTGATGCCGCCACCTACTTCAATTTTTAAATTATAATTAATTATTATTTCTCGAATTATATCTAAGTTTACTGTCCTACCTTTTAAAGCACCATCTAAATCAACAATGTGTAAGTCTTTAAAGCCTAGATCTAAGAACTCTTTTGCTTGATCTGCAGGAGATTTTTTATATTCAGTAGATTTTTCAAAATCACCTTTTTGGAGCCGAACACACTTTCCCCCTCTAATGTCTATAGCAGGAAATATTTTCATCTTTTTATTTAAAGTTTTCCTTTTGTCGAAGGAAGAATATTTTTGACCCGTTTGTCCAATTCTAAAGCTTCTCTTAAAGATCGCGCCAGTGCTTTAAAACAAGATTCAATTTTGTGATGACTGTTTTCGCCATAAATATTTTCAACATGTAATGTTATACCTGCTGACTGTGAAAAAGCTTGGAACCATTCTTTAAATAGTTCAGTGTCCATTTCACCTAATTTCTCTACCTTGAGGTCAACTTTCCATATTAGGTAAGGTCTATTTGAAATATCAACCGAAACCCTAGTCAAAGTTTCATCCATTGGGATAACTGTGCTTGCGTATCTTCTTATGCCTTTTCGGTTTCCTGCAGCTTTCTTTATTGCTTCACCAAGTACGATGCCTGAGTCCTCAGTAGTGTGATGTAAATCTATATGAGTATCGCCTTTTGCGGTTAATTTGATATCTATGAGGGAATGTTTTGATAGCTGCTCTAGCATATGATCTAGAAAGCCTATTTTTGTTTTTATTTGGTATTTACCTTTGCCGTCTAAATTAACTTCGGCTGTGATGTTTGTTTCTTTAGTTTTTCTTAAAATTTTAGCTTTTCTGCTCATATCTACCAAGATTAAAACTAAGATATATAGCTAAATTATGATTTTGGCAATAAATCCTGTTTCAGCTCTTGAAGATTCAAATTAAATCTCCACATATGAGTCATGGATACAAACAAAAATTGGCATGGAACTACCATTGTTTTAATAAGAAAAGATGGACAAACTATTGTTGCTGGTGATGGCCAGGTTAGTTTAGGAAACACAGTCCTAAAAAGTAAAGCAAAAAAAGTAAGAAAGATTGAGAAAAGAAATGTGATTGCTGGATTTGCGGGATCAACGGCAGATGCTTTAACCCTTTTTGAAAGATTAGAGGCAAAATTAGAAAAACATGCAGGAAATTTAACTCGGGCAGCTGTTGAACTTGCTAAAGACTGGAGAACAGATAAATATTTAAGAAGACTTGAAGCGCTAATGGCTGTGGCTGATAAAGAGAAAAGCTTTATAATTTCTGGAACAGGAGATGTTCTAGAACCAGAAGATGGATTAATTGGTATCGGCTCAGGTGGCAATTATGCCCTTGCTGCAGCTAAAGTTTTAATAGAAACAAAGATGACAGCAGAAGAAATTGCTAAAAAGTCATTAAAAGTTGCGTCAGAGATTTGTGTATTCACAAATAACAACATCACAGCCGAGAAAATATAATAATGATACAAAAAGCTCCAAATCTGAAAGTTGTCAAAGATAGTGATAGTAAAAAATCATCAAAAACAAGCGCACTTTCGCCTAGAGAAATAGTTTCTGAATTAGACAGATATGTAATTGGACAAACCGAAGCCAAAAGGGCTGTTGCTGTAGCATTAAGAAACAGATGGAGAAGACAAGCGCTAACAGACGATATGAAAGAAGAAGTGTTACCAAAAAATATTTTAATGATTGGCCCAACAGGTGTTGGAAAAACAGAAATTTCTAGGAGACTTTCTAGGTTAGCTCAAGCACCATTTATTAAAGTTGAAGCAACAAGATTTACTGAAGTAGGGTATGTGGGTAGAGATGTTGAACAGATTATAAGAGATTTAATTGAAATTGCGATTGCAATGGAAAAGGAGAAAAGGAGAAAAGAAGTTCATGCAAAGGCTCAGCAGGCTGCCGAAGAAAAAGTTTTAGATGCGCTTGTCGGCAAAAAAGCAAGTTTAGCTACGAGAGAAAGTTTTAGAAAAAGACTTCGTTCGGGTGATTTAGATAAAAATGAAATTGAAATAGAGGTTAATGAAACCAAATCTGGAATGCCAAGCTTTGAAATACCAGGAATGCCTGGAGCAAATATTGGAATGGTAAACTTAGGAGAAATGCTAGGTAAATCTATTGGCCAAAAGGGAAAAAAGAAGAAAATGAGCGTTAAAGAATCCCATGAAATTCTAATAGCTCAAGAGTCAGATAAAATGATTGAGCAGGACAAAATAATAAAAGAAGCCATGGAGTCTACAGAAAATAATGGCATAGTTTTCTTGGATGAAATAGACAAAGTTTCAGCAAGAACAGATAGAGCTGGTGGCGATGTGTCTAGGGAAGGAGTTCAAAGGGATCTTCTTCCACTTATAGAGGGAACAACTGTAAATACAAAATATGGACCTGTAAAAACTGATCACGTTTTATTTATAGCATCCGGAGCATTTCAACTTGCGAAACCATCGGACTTATTACCTGAATTACAAGGTCGTCTTCCAATTAGAGTTGAGCTACGTGCACTTACAGAGGAAGATTTTAAAAGAATTTTAAAGGAACCAGATAATAGTTTGATTAAACAGTACAAAGCATTACTGAAAACCGAAAATGTTGACTTAGAGTTTTCAGATGATGGAATTGATATGCTTGCTAAATTATCAACTGAGATAAATTCTACTGTGGAAAACATTGGCGCAAGAAGATTGCATACAATTATAGAAAAAGTTTTAGATGAAATTAGTTTTACAGCTTCGGATAAATCAGGACAAAAGATTACGATAAATAAAGACTATGTTAAGAAAAATTTGGGTGACCTAGTTAAAGATACTGATTTATCAAAATTTATTTTATAGATTTCTTAAGTTTAATTATCAATGCACCTTCTCCTCCCTTGTCACTTGGCGCAGTTTTAATATTTTTAATTTTTGACGATAAACTTGGTTCATTTTTTATGAATAATGGTATTGTGCTTTTAAGCTTATTATATTCTGTAGAGTTGTACACGTCGTTATCTTTAGAGTGAATTCCTTTTCCTGTTATTACTAAAATTTCATTAACACCATTTTCGTAACATTTTGATATTATTTTTTCTATTGTTAAGTTCGCTTTTTCTATTGTATATCCGTGGAAATCAAATTTAAATTTTTTATTAGAATTTGAATCAATTGTTTCATCATTATCTTTGTTATGAATATTTCCAGGTTCTTCTAAAAATTTCTGCCAATCTTTTAAATCTGAATCTTTTTCTTCTAAATTTTTAATCAAGAATTTTTGATTTCGGCAAGATACCAATTTGGGCTTGGGCTTGATATTTTTTTTGTAAACTTCCAGTGATCAATTACTGTTCTAATTTTGTTTGGATCTCCCTCGACTACTTTATTATCTTTGTCTTTTTTAACTGAAATTATTTCACTAACAAATTTTACAGTAAAATATAAAGCCTCTGCTGTTTTTTCAAAATTTTCAATAGCAGAAGATTTTATACCTACAAAAGTTAATTCGGACTTTATTTTTTTTGCTTTTCTATCTTCAATAGCTGATGAAAAATTATTTTGCATTTTTTCTGTTAAAAGAGTTTTTAGATTTTCTTTGTCACCTTTTGAAAAAGATGTCAAAATTGTTTCGTACGCTAATTCTGCACCTTTTAAAAATTGTTTCTTGTCTTTTGCATCGAATTCATTTTTTGGTTTTGTATCTCTGGCAGTATACGCTTTTTTAAATTGTTCAAATTTTTTATCGGTAAAATCAGAAAAAGCTTTTTCTTGATGTCCAGTTTTTCTGCCCAGAATATTTCTTAGTCTCAAAATTATGAAACCAGCAATCATGGCTAGAAGTATAATGTCCAAATATCCAAAACTATTACTCATTGTTTGATAAATATACATTAATAATATAATTTGGAAACCGTCAAATGAACACAGTGCTATTACTAATAATCGCAATTCCAGCCATAGAAATATTTTTAATGATAAAAATAGGCCAAAATATCGGTGCTTTAAATACAATTGCACTTATATTTCTTACAGCGTTTATAGGGATATTTTTTGCAAGACTAGAAGGGCTCAACACTTTAAAATCGGGCATTAATAACTTATACAAAAATAAAATACCTATGTACGAAATGATATCTGGCGCTTCAATAGCTTTTGCAGCGTTGTTACTGATAATTCCTGGTTTCATGACTGATTTCTTTGGATTTCTTTTACTTGTTCCTTTTACAAGGAGAAAAATAATTAATTTATTTATTAAGAAAAAAAGAAAACCAATTGATGAGAAAAAAGATTATATTGAGGGAGAGATTTTGGACAAGGATAAAGATGACATATGAAATTGTAACAAAATACATAAAGGATTTAAGTTTTAAAATAAAAGACGCAAAATCCTACTTTCTTTTAGAAAAAGATATAAAAAATTATACTTTTGTGTGTGATATTAAGAGCATAAAACTAAAAGAAAAAATTATTCAAGCTGACATTAATTTAAGATTAATACCTGTTAATAATACATCTAAAAGCAACTTAGATGTTAAAGTTGAGCTGTCATCTATAATTCAATTCAATGAAATTGGGAGTAAAGATGAAATGGAAAAAATTATACTTATTAATGTGCCTGAAGAAGTATATCCAAGTATGAGAGAAGTAATAATATTTTTATTTAAGAATTCTGGTTTTAATAAGATTAATATTCCTGAAAAAATTGATTTTAAAAGACTGTATGAAAGTAGAAAAAATCAAAAGTAGTTTTTTTTAATTTCTTTCTTTAAAAATTCCGCATGATAATTAATTTCTACTTGAGAAGGCCTGATTACATCTTTTGAGTATTTTTTTACAATATTATTTTGATTTTCATTTAGGTTCTCTGCTTGTTTAAATTGTAATGAAGGCTCTTTCTCCCCAACAAGATTTATATAAACTTGCCTTAACAATTCACAATCTAATAAAGCATTGTGTTTTGTTCTTTTTGATAGATCAATATTGAATTTTTTACAGAGATTATCTAAGGAATTAGAAGAACCAGGAAATTTTGATCTCGCGACCTCTAAACTATCAATTACATTTTTTTTAATATCAATACCCTCAATATTCAATTTCTTTAATTCATGATTAATGAATGAAATATCAAAAGGCGCGTTATGGATAATGAGTTTTTTTCCTGAAATAAAGTTTTTAAACTCTTTAGCAATATCAGCAAATTTTTCCTTATTTTTTAATACTTCATTTGAGTATCCATGGATCTTAAGTGCCTCTACGGATACGTCTCTTTCAGGATTGATGAGTTTATAAAAAATCCTTTTTGTTGGAATGAGATTTTGTGTTTCAATGCACGCAATTTCAATAATCCTATGATCATCTTTTATAGAAAGACCGGTAGTCTCTGTATCGAGAATTATTTCGTTCATAGTTTATTTTTTATAGATTTAATTTTTATTTTCAATTTTTTTAAAGACCCGTTATTGTTGATAACATAATCAGAAAACTTAATTTTTTTTTGGGGTGAAAGTTGCCTTTTATCAAGTAAATTAAACATTTCTTTGTTCTTGCCCCTTTTGAGGTGTCTCTTTAGTCTTATTTTTCTCGTAGAATTTACAAATATAATCTGATCATAATTTTTCATAAGTTTGCTCTCAATAAGTAGCGGTATTTCAAAGAAAATAAATTTTTTCTTTTTATTTTTTCTTGTAAAAATTTTAATTTGATTTCTAATAAGTGGATGTATTATTTTTTCTAATTTATTTATTTCTCCCTTATTTTTCTTAATAATATTTTTTATTTTAAATTTAATATTTTTTTTATTGTTTAACCTAAATACTTTAAAGATTTTATTAGCAAATATTTTTTGCCTATAGATCTTGCTCACTTGTAGATCTGCATTAAATAATGGGTACTTAGTTCCAGCAAAAATTCTTGCTACCGTAGATTTCCCAGAGGCCAAAGAGCCAGTTATGCCTATTTTAATCATTTAATTAGATCTTCCACCTCGCTATTAACTTCTGGGTCTATATTGTGCCAAATTTTGAAAGCTCTCGCGGCCTGATAGATAAACATATTTTTTCCATTTTCTATTTTTTTTCCAAGTTTTTTTGCTTTTTTTAAAAAATTGGTCTGAGATGGGTTATAAATTAAATCATAAAATAGATCCCCCCCTAATTCTGAGAGGTCCAATTTAATTTCTTCATTGTTTTTAATACCTACGCTTGTTGTATTTACTATTAAATCAAATTTAGCTGTTTCTCCCCAATTAATTATTTTTAAATAAGGAAATAGCTTTTTTAAAGACTCAGCTTTCTGTTTTGTTCTGTTGGATAAAATAATTTCTGAGATACCCATTTTTTTTAAAGCAAATATAATAGACGGCGAGACTCCACCAGCACCTAAAATTAATGCTTTTTTGTTTTTTGGATCAAAATTAGATAATTTTATTGCCGTAGAGAACCCATATACATCTGTATTGTCTCCGATTACTTTTGCTTCTTTTTTGTAAATTGTGTTTACAGAATTAGTCTCTTTAGCAATATCTGACATTCCATCTAAAAATGGAATAACATCTTTTTTGAAAGGTACAGTTACGTTGATTCCATTGATTTTATTTTCCCTTAAATTAGAAATGATTTTTGCAATATTATTTCTTTCGAGCTCCATTTTTTTATAAATTGCAGATATATGATATTTTTTAATCCAAAAATTGTGCAATAAAGGCGACAAAGAGTGCTCTATTGGATTTCCTATTACCAAGTAGTTTTTCATTTTAGATTATCGAGATACTCCTTAATTTTTTTAACCGGGAGCCCCATTATTGAGTTTTCATCTCCCTCAACTTTAGAAAATAAAGATCTTCCTTCAGCTTCGATTTGATACACGCCATAAGCAAATAAGATTTCATCTTTGATTTTATCTAGATAAGATTTTAATTTGCTTTCTTCAAGTTTTTTCATGGTTAGTGATGATGTATCTGTATAATTCCAAATCATTGAGGCATTTTTAGATATACATACAGAACTAATGAGATCGTGATTATTACCGTTTAATTTTTTCAATATGCTTAGAGCCTCATCTCTATTTTTGGGTTTAGAAATTAGCTCACCATTATAATCTATTACGCTATCTGCCCCCAGAACTATTCGATCGGGTGCTTTTGAACTTACTTTATTTGCTTTCAACTCTGCTAAATTTTTAGATATAAGCATTGGACTCGCACCTTCTGCTAGCAAAGAAACTTTTACCTCATCTTCATTCACATTTGACCCTATAACTTCATTTTTGATATTATTTTGATCTAAAATTTTTTTTCTCACAGCGCTTTTTGAAGCTAAAATAATTTTCATTTGTTCTTTTTTATTTCAAATATTTTAGTTATAGATGCAGCGGTTTCCTCGACAGATCTTCGTGTTACATCAATTATGGGCCAACCATGCTGTTTGAACATTTTCTTTGAATTTTCGACTTCTACTTTTATTGCTTCTACATCTGTGTAGGTCTTAAGATCTATTGATTGATTAACGCTTGCGCGCGTTCTTCTTATTTCGGACAATCTCTCCGGATCAGCTACTAAACCAATAACACAAAATTTAGAAAAATTTGCCTTAAGAATTTGAGGGATTTTGTGATCAAGCACCAAAGGTATATTTAAGGTCTTGTAACCTCGATTTGCTAAATAAATTGATGTTGGTGTTTTGCTGGTTCTACTTACACCTAATAAAATAATGTCAGCTTGATTTATATCCTCTGCTTTCTTCCCATCATCATGGGACATTGTAAATTGTATTGCTTCTATTCTTTTATAATAGTCTTCATCCAAGACATGCTGGGCGCTAGGTTTGTGTATAGCTTTCTGGTTAAGTAATTTTGAGAAACTTAAAATTAGATTTCCTAAAACTCCGAAACAAGGAATATTGCTTTTGAGGCTTTCTGAAGCCAAATATTTAGCTAATTTGGTATCTACGACCGTGTATAAAACAATTGTATTTTTTTTACCTTTATACTCGTTTAGGACCTTATCTATCTGTTGTTCTGTTCTAATAAAAACATACTCTTTTTTATCATACTCGAAGCTTGCAAACTGAGATTGTATGGCAAGGAAAATTCTTCCAAGCGTTTCCCCGGTTGAGTCTGATATTAAAATTATCTGGTATTTACCTGTCATTAATTCTGTTAATTAATTTATAATAATCAGTAGATATAAGTATAGATCTATAAAACTACTTTTTTTATTCATACTAGATTAACAAATTACAAACAATTTATCCTATGTTTATAATTTTATAACTTTTATTCAAGATTGTGCATAATTACTTAATTTTACTTAATTTATAGCTTCTTGAATGTATAAAAATGTAGATAAATGGTGAATTATACTAATCATAGTAACTAACATAACCTATTACATCAATTATAATTTAAATTTATAATGTATATTATGAGTAAACTAACAGACTGTATAATAAATAAAAAAGTTTCTGGTAAACCTATATGGTTTATGAGACAAGCTGGAAGATATCTTCCTGAATTTAGAAAAATTAGAAGTGAAAATAAAGATTTTATAAAGTTATGTTTAAACCCAAACTTGGTGAGAGAAATTACATTACAACCCATAAATAGATTTAAATTAGATGCTGCGATAATTTTTTCTGATATTTTAATAATACCTTACGGTCTCAACCAAAAAGTAGAGTTTAAAAAAGGACATGGACCAATATTAGGAGAAATAGATATTGAAAAAATAATAAATTGTAAGGAAAGTGATTTCGTCGAGCGAGTATCTCCGGTTTACAAAGGAATAGAAAAAACAAAAGAAAAACTTAAAAACACAAACCTTATTGGTTTTGCTGGAGCTCCTTGGACTCTTTTAGTCTATATGATCAATAGAGAATCCCCAAAGAAAAATTTTAATATAGAAAGCTTTTTTAATGATGAAAAAAAAATAGAAAAATTAACGAACAAAATTGAAAGCTTTATATACCTACACTTAAAAAATCAAATAGAGGCAGGAGCGGATACTTTACAAATATTTGATTCATGGGCAGGATTGCTTCCAGAAAATAAAATAAAAAAATTCTGTTTTGAGCCAACAAAAAGAATTGTTGCAAGATTGAAGAAGCTGGGCAAACCAATCATTTGTTTTCCGAGAGGAATAAACAAAAAATATGAAGAATTTTGCAAAGTAGTTAAACCTGACTGTATAAGTATTGACTACGATGTTGAGCCATCCTGGATTTTAGAAAAAGCTGGTGGAATACCAATACAAGGAGGTTTGGATCCCAAAATTTTATTGGGCCCCACAGAAGAATTGAAAAAGAACATCATGAAATACATCTCAATCTTTTCAAATTATCCATATATTTTTAATTTAGGACACGGAGTGTTACCAGAAACAAAGCCAGAGACTATAGATTTTATTGTTAAATTTATAAGAGAAAAAAATGATTAAACAAAAAATATGCATAATTGGAAACGGGTTAACTGGACTTACAGCCGCATTAATTCTAGGCAAACTTAATTTAGATGTTCACTTAATTGCAGCGCCTGATAAAAAAAGAAGAAGAGATATAAGAACTACAGCTATTTCCGAGAGTAATTACAAAGGTTTAATCGATTTTATTGGTAAAAAAAATTCGAAAATCTTTTTTGAATCTAAGGAAATAGATCTTTACAAAGAAGATTCCAAAGAGATCAAACACTTTATGAATTTATCAAACAAACATAAAAATTTAATGTTTTTGATCCAAAATGAAATTTTAAAGAAATTAATTCAAAGAAAAATAAATACGTACAAGAATTTAAAAATATTTAATAAAAAAGTTAGTGAAATAGACGTTGAAAAAAATAAGGTTTCTTTTGCAAATAAAAATTTCAGTTATGATGTCATATTTGTTTGTACAGGCAGCAAATCAGAAATTATTCAAAACATATTTGAGGACAGATTTATTGGGAGAAAAACAGATGAGATCGCCTATACATCAATTGTTAATCACAGCTCGAATATAATAAATGCAAAGCAATTTTTCTTAAAAGAAGGACCAATGGCTATACTTCCTTTAAACAAAAACAAATTTTCTTTCGTGTGGAGTGTAGGTAGTAAATTTAAAAATAAAAATGCAGCCCCTATTATAACTAAGAAACTTAAAGAAATTCTAAAAATGCAAAGTGATTTAAGAATCTCTAAAGTAGATTGTTTTCCAATATCATTTAAATTCCGATCAAGCTTTAATAAAAAAAATATTTTGGTACTCGGAGAAGGCTCATATAATGTGCATCCAGTTGCAGGACAAGGGTTTAACTTAATATTGAGAGATATTTTTTATTTAAATAGAAAAATTAATGAATACATAAAAAATGGCATTCAAATTAAAGACTCATTATTTATAGATGAATATTTAAAACAAAGGAAACCAGAAAACCTTCTTTTCGGTTTAGGAATAAACTTTATAAATAAATTTTTTAAATTTAATAAAATTACTGAGCCTATTAAAAAAGTTATACTAAAAGATATAAATAAATTTAATATCCTTAAAGATATTAGTTTGAGAGTTTCTAACAAGGGAATATTTTAATTTGGATTATTATAAGCCAAAAAACTTGCCTAGTCTGATGGTAGCCCCGAACGGAGCGAGACCAATGAAAAAAGACCATCCCAAAGTTCCAATGACAATCCCAGAAATTGTTAAAACAGGTCAAGCTTGTTACAACTCAGGAGCGGATGCTATTCACTTTCACATCAGAAATGAAAATGGACAACATATTCTAGATTCTGGGTTGTGCAAGGAAGCATTGAGCGAACTTCATAAAAAAGTTCCTAAAATGCATTTACAAATAACAACAGAAGCTGTTGGAAAATATTCTCCACCTGAAATGCGAAAGTTAGCCTACGAAGTGTTACCACCAGGTATCTCGATTGCTGTGAGGGAAATGATACCATCAAGAAAACCCGAATTAGATGATATCAGGATCTATCAGAAACTGCACGAAGTGGGTACAAAAGTTCAACATATATGTTATGAGCCAGAGGATTTAGATCTTCTTTCAGATGTTTTAAAAAAATCAAAACTTCTAGATACAAGAGTTTGGTGCATGTTTACAATAGGTCACTACTCAGGCAAAGTAAGTTATCCTGAAAAAATTCCTTTTTTTTTAACAAAACTTAAAGATCACAATATAATCGCAGACTGGGCCGTATGTGCTTTTTCAAAAGAAGAAATACCGTGCCTAAAAACAGCAATTAAACTCGGTGGTAAAATTAGAGTTGGTTTTGAAAATTCTCTTTTAATGCCAGATGGAAGTATAGCCCCTGATAATGAAACTAAAGTTAAAGCGGCAAAGATTCTATTTGGTTAAAATCTTTTGCTTTCTTACATGTCTTAAGAATAAACCTGTCTGGTCTGACAATAATTGCCTTTGCATTATAAGATTTTAATAAGTTATTAAGACCTTTGATATCTTTGTCTGTAATGGACTGAATTTTATTTAAAGAAAACTTTTTGCTTAATTTAGATGAAGTAAGCAACAAGGGCGACATTGAAAACTTCTCATCTAAAGCTTTGCCATTTTTCATTATTAGTTGCGGAAAAATTTTACCCCTATTTTTATCTTTGTTACTACCGAGCCCAAGTCCTAGCTTTGGCTTAATCGATTGCATGCTCTTAGTACCGTTCGGACCAGAAGAAATATTATCAGTAATATTCTCTGATCCTACCGCATTAACAAATTCTCCCATCCGCATTGTTGTCTCGATATACTCTTTTGCGTTTGAGAATCTTTCAGATTGATAGGTATCTAAAAATTTCTCATTATGATTATTTTTAATGCACCAACTAATTTTCCAAGCCAAGTTAGATACATCTCTTATGCCAGCGCACATACCTTGACCCATAAATGGCGGCATAAGATGAGCAGCATCCCCAGCAATAAAAATCCTACCCTTTCTCCACTTTCTTGCAATAGCTGATTGAAAAATATAAATTGCTTTTCTTTCTAAATATGCATCTTTTGGGTTAAGCCAAGGTTTTAGAAAATTCCAAATGTATTCATTCGATAATATTTCTTTTTCATCTTCATTATCTTGAATAGCAAATTCCCATCGTCTTCTTTTTCCAACATTTCTACAATACGTAGCTGGTCTTTCTGAGTTTGAGTATTGGATTGTTCTATCTGGCAATTTATTTTTATTTTTCCTTAATATTAAGTCAACCACTGCCCACTTTTGAGTGAAGCCCAAGTTATCTAAAACCGAACCCATTTGATCTCTTGTAGTAGATCTTGCACCATCACAGCCAATTACATACTTTGAGCGAACTTTTTGTAGTTTATTTTTACTCTTAAATAATAAATTAACTGAATTTTTATTGTTTTTAATTCTTATTACTTCAGTGTTTTGCATCAACTTTACTTTTTTAAAATTTTTAAGTCGATTTCGAAGATTTTTTTCTAAATCTGGTTGGTGAAACCTATAACTAGGATACCATCCATTTTCAGTAATCGACTTTGGACGCGGCCAATCAAGTAAAACTTTACCATCAGAGTTTACAAACTTCGTACCTTTATTGATTATGGTATTTTTTAAAAATTTTTTTGTAATTCCTATAGTTTGAAAAACCCTCATGATTTCATCGTCAAAATGAACTGCTCTAGGCAAAGCGTACAAGTTTTTCTCTCTTTCTAAAATTAGTATTGAAAATCCATTAAGAGCTAATAAATTAGCAAGGGTGCCCCCAGTTGGACCCAAACCTACTATTATAACGTCATATTGATTCATTAATTTAAATTAAACTGATTTTATTTTTTACTATTAATTTTTGAATATAACCAAGGGCAATCAACTAATAATGGAGCTTGTTTTCCTTTCGAAGCTGTATCTAATCTTTTATTTCTAAACTTCATCCTCTCATCTTCTGGAAGATAAAGTCTCTCGTGGCCCCAAAAGCTTGGTCCCTCAAAAGTCTCGTGAGATTTCCAAGTACTTGGATCAATTATTCTTCCTCCCCAACCATTCTCTACAAAAAAACCAGAAGGTGTAATCGAGTAAAAAGACGTCATGTAATCATTTGTGTGACGACCCATTGTATATGCAATAGCGTTGTCTTTGTATTGCACAAGATCATAACCTTGCCCAACATCATCGAGACTGTTGTACTCAACCATAAAATGGTGGAAACCAATTTTTCCCGAACCAAACAAAGCTAAACTGTGGTGACGACCATTAATATGAAAAAAACATAATGAGATTGGTGTATTGCTATAATCACTTATTTTGAAACCCAATATATCTCTATAAAAAGGAACTACCTTATTAAAATCTTTAACATGTAAAACTACGTGGCCCATACCCAAAGCTCCAGTTTTAAATCCAGAAATAGGTCGAGAAGGTTTGAAGGGCTCTGTATCTTTCATTGGATTATAAACCATTTCAACCCTGTTACCCTGAGGATCATTAAAATGAATTAATTCTTCGACAAATCGTTTATCAGAATAAGATGAGTTTCCAATATTTACTTTTATATCATTAGTCTCAAGTTTTGCTGCGTAAGTTTGAAGATCATTTTTATTATCTACCTCAAAGCCCACAAATGCCAAGCTGTCCCCTGTATCTCCGGTTATAGCTAACCTTTGCTTATGGTCATCCATTCGAAATGAAAGAGCGCCCTTACCTCTATCAACTCTTTGCATGCCTAAACATTTTTCTGAATAGTCAGACCAATCTTCAAGTTTATCAGAGTTTACCCCAATATAGCTTAATGCTTTTACTGCCATGAATTTAATATACTAGAAAAAGTTTGAGCCCGCTATACATAACGCGGGCTCAATATGTTTAATTATTATTAACCGTCAATTTTCTTAATGATTTGTCTGGCTCTTTTTAACACACCATCACCATCAAGACCTTTGCCCTTCATTTCAGCTAACCAATTTTTCTCAATAGGTTTTAGTATTTTTTTGTACTTAGCAAGGACAGCAGGTGAAGCAACTGCAATCTCATGACCTGGAGTGTTTGCAACAACTTCTTTCATTTTAGCATTTTGTCTATCAATTAAATTTGAAGCCCAACCACTAAAAGCATGACCACTAAACTTATCAATACATTTTTTCTGTACTGAGTCCAAACTTTTGTATTTATCCTTATTCATAATCAAACCAAAAGTGGCATTTGTGATATTAACTTCTGTGTGATATTTTGTTACTTCAAATAATTTAAACGAACCTACAGCTGTGTAAGGAAAAGGTGTTCCGTCTAACACACCCTTGTTAAGAGCTTCGTAAGTACCAGGTGCTGGGACCTTTACTCCAGTAGCTCCTAAAGTTTTAAGAATCGTGCCTGCAATTTTGCTAGGAACTCTCATTTTTTTACCTTTAAAATCAGATGGATCCATAACTTTAGTGTCTTTCATATGAATTTGATAACCAGGATTAGAGTGCAATCCAATTAAATGAATTCCTGACATTTCTTTATCAAGATACCCTTCATCATATAAAGTATTTAAAGCAGTTGAACCTGCGGCAGACGTTCTTGTTAAAAATGGCAACTCAATTACTGAACTCAATGGAAACTGACCCCCAATGTAACCTAAAACAGTCCATGAAATATCAGCAACGCCTTTTGTAACTATGTCATATTGCTTAGGCGGGCTACCTAGAACTCCACCAGCGTACATTTTTACATTCAATTTACCATTTGCACATTTATTAACTTTTTCAGCCCACGCTCCTAGAATTTTACTAGCGATGAAGGCTTTTGGTGGTTCGAAAGTTGCCAATTTAAGCTCAGTAGCGGATGCTGAACTGATTAAACTTAAAGAGAAAACTCCAAACAAGAAACCAATTAGTTTTTTCTTAATCATTTTTTCCCCCAAATAAATTAATTTATTTTTTAAGCTTAGCGCTAATTTTAGATTTTTTCATCCTTAATTATGTTCGAAAGTATACCAATTTCTGATATCTCCACCTCTACCTGGTCCCCTTCTTTCATAAATATTGGAGGTTTTCTTTTGAAACCGACACCCCCTGGTGTACCTGTAACTAATACATCGCCAGCTCTCCATGGTATGGCTTTAGAAACGTATGAAATTAAACTTGGGATATCAAAAATAAGCTGGCTTAACTTAGCACTTTGCATAACTTTGCCATTTAAACGTGTTTGAATTGATAATTTTGTGTAATCAGAAATATTTTCAGCCAAAATCATGTGAGGTCCAAAACTTCCAGTCTTTTCAAAATTTTTACCCATCCCGAATTGCCTAGTATGCTGTTGCCATTCCCTAACGGTGCACTCATTATAACAAGAATAGCCAATTATATGTTTGAGAGCGTCTTCAGGTTCAATGTGCTTGCCCGCATCGCCCATTATAACAGCCATCTCACATTCATAATCTAAACTTTCTGACACTTTGGGTCTTTGTATTGGTTGTTTATGTGCAGTTTGGCTCTCAGGCACTCTAAGAAAAATTACCGGATTTTGCTCCACTGTTCTACCGGTCTCTTTCACATGCTCACTATAATTTAGACCAACACAAACAATTTTTCCAGGATTCGGAATCACAGGCAGATATTCAATTTCATCAAGATTTATTTTTCCTGGATTTTTTTTTGAAAATTCTTTTGCTTCTAGAATTAATTTGTTAGCAATTAACTCTTTTAAAGTATTGGCCCCTTTTATTTTGCCAGTTAGATCTGTGATGTTTTTTCCATCAGAAATTCCAAATTTAGCTTGGTTATTTTGTAAAAAAGAAACAAATTTCATAATCTATTTTGAGTGCCTTTATCTATAAAACTCTGTTAGGCTACAATATTCTTATGCAAATTAAAATAAATAAAATATTTGATTATGCGGCCATAGCATCTGGCTTAATTTTGTTTTCACTTGCTATATTAACTTTTTGTGATGTTTTTGGCAGAAGATTTTTTAATTCTCCTGTTGCAGGTACAATTGAAATAGTTGAGTTTGGTATTGCCCTAGTAGCTTTTTTAGCTATGCCTAGGGCTTTTTTTTTAAACGCTCACGTTTCAGCTGATTTTATTAAGAATATAGACAATAAGACACTTCAAAACTTTATAACATTTTTTAGATTTTTATTAATGTTAATAGTCATGTCTTTCGTAGCATATGGAACTACCAAAGAGGCATTTGCTTTTTTTAAAAACGGAAGAGTAACTATTGATTTGGAGCTAAGTTTTTACCCATTTTATTTTGCATCTGCATTAGCCATGTGGTTAAGCGTAATAGCGATAATCCTTTGGTTTTTAAAAACGATTTTTGAAAAAAATAAATTATGATATTTGATCCCATCACTAGCGGAGCTTTAGCATTTCTTGCTGTTTTAATTTTGATGGCGCTTAATATTCCTATAGGTATCTCTATGCTTATAGTTGGATTTACTGGATTTGGATTAATTGTAGGATTTGAACAAGCATTTTTTATTTTAGGCACAGCTCCCTATGAGGCAGTTTCAAAATACAGTCTCTCCGTATTACCTTTTTTTGTTCTTATGGGGAACCTTGCTAATAGAGCAAATCTTTCAAGGAATTTATATGATGCAGCTTACGCAATTGTTGGGCACTACAAGGGTGGCCTCGCCATGTCAACAGTTGGGGCTTGTGCTGGATTTGGAATGATATGCGGTTCATCTATTGCAACAGCAGCGACTATGTCTCAAATGGCCGCTCCAGAAATGAGAAGGCATGGTTATAGCGATGCATTAATCAGTGGCTCAATCGCGTCAGGAGGAACATTAGGAATTATAATTCCCCCAAGTGTTATTTTAGTAATTTACGCATACTTAACTGAGCAATCTGTCCAAAAACTTTTTTTTGCTGCATTAATCCCCGGAATAATTGCAGTAGTCCTGTATATGATCGCAATTCGTGTTTATCTTTTAATATTTCCAAAGCAAGGTGGTTATGGAGAGAAAATGCCATTGAACGAAAGATTAGCTGCAATTTGGAAAGTATTTCCAATATTTCTTATCTTCGCAATTATTATGGGAGGCCTTTATTTAGGTTTTTTCACTGCAACTGAAAGCGCAGCTGTTGGAGTAATATTAGTATTGATTTTTATTTTTTTAAGACGCCAACTTACATTGGAAATGCTAAAAAATTCTATTTGGGATACTATAAAAACTGTTGGCGCTTTGTATCTTATTGTTGTTGGAGCAGCAGTATTTAATGTTTTGATTACTGTTACACAGCTGCCTTTTACGGTTGTTGATTTTATAAACGACTTACAACTTACACAAATTGGTATCATTTTAGTTATCTGTGTAATTTATCTAGTTCTTGGAACTGTTATGGACTCTCTCGCAATGTTATTTTTAACAATCCCAGTATTTTATCCAGTTATTGCTGATGCCGGGATAGATCCAATATGGTTTGGAATTTTTGCTGTGATCGTTGTAGAATTTGGATTGATCTCTCCACCAATTGGTATGAACTTATTTGTAATTAAAGGTGTAATGCAGAAGACACCACTTCAAACAATTTGGTTTGGCACTGTTCCTTTTCTGATAACAGATGTAATTAGACTTGTACTAATAATTGCCTTTCCAGCGATATGCCTATATCTTCCTAGTTTACTGATGCGCTAATATATTAGTTTTGCTTAACGAATTTACCACTTTGGTAATCACTAATAGCTTGAGTAATTTCTTCTTTTGTATTCATCACAAACGGACCGCCTCTCGCAATCTGTTCGCCAATTGGTTTTCCTGAAATTAATAAAAATTTAGCTTTGGTTACCGCACAAACATTTAACTCTTCGCCATTGTTTAATAGGATTAAGGTCGACCCTTTAATTTGGCTATGTTTTTTTTGCCCAATTTTAATTTCTCCTTCGATTAAATAAATAAGTGAATTATGAGTTTTAGGAAGTTTAAAGCTAAAATTTTTCTTTTCACCTAGTTCTACATCAAAATAAATTGGATCAACATTATGTTTCTTGACTGGACCTTCTGCTTTTTCAAACTTACCGGCAATAACTTTTATTTGCTTTTCTTGATCTTTATGAACACTCATTTTTTTCGAGTCTATATAAATATACTCTGGTTTATTCATTTTATATTTAGCTGGCATGTTTATCCAAAGTTGAAAACCATGTAATTTACCTTCTTTCATTGCAGGCATTTCAGAATGAATTATTCCGCTCCCTGTTTTCATCCACTGGACATCACCTGCTGTCATCCGTCCTTTACCACCAGTGCTGTCTTTATGTTCAAACTCCCCAGCCAACATGTAAGTTACCGTTTCAATACCTCGATGTGGATGTGCTGGAAAACCAGCAACATAGTCATCTTTATTTTCTGATCCAAATTCATCTAGCATTAAGAAAGGGTCAAAATAGTTTGGTTCAACACCAATGCTTCTTTTTAATTTAACCCCAGCACCATCTGATGCTGATATAGGTTGAATTATTTTTTCAACTTCCGTATTTTTCATAATGTTAAATTAAAATAATATTGGATAAAACAATATAAGATATTAGGCCGCAGAATAAAACTATATTACCAGACCCCAATCATTATATCGTCTTCTTTAGAGTAATCTCTGTCTTCTAAAACAAACTCATCTGTTGCTGCCACTCTATTTTTTCTATTTACCAATCTTTTTAAAAGTAATTCTTTCATTTCGTCTCTTATCTTATTGTGATCAATAGACTGTCCAAGGTCTATAAATTCCTCTGGATCTTTTTCTAAATCAAATAATTGCGCTGGAAAACCTTTAAAATAAATATACTTCCATTTCGATGTTCTCAACATATACCCTCTTGCGTCTGTTGCACCAAGTTTAAGTAATTTTCTTGCCTCATTAAATGAATAATCAATCTCGCTAAACACTGTATCTTTCCATTTATTTATTTTATCGCCGTTGATAATTGGTTTTAATGATTTTCCCTCAAGCCGGTGCTTGCTTTCTTTGCTCTCAACTGCGTCCAAAAAAGTAGGCAAAAGATCGATTGCTTCAATGAAACGTTTTTCTTTTTTTCCTCGTGTTTTATCAGCTGGTTCCCTCGGATCATAAATAATCATTGGAACTCTAACTATTTGTTCATGAAATAATTCTTTATCTCCCAACCAATGATCCCCAAGATAATCACCATGATCAGAAGTAAACACTATCATTGTATCTTTCATATTTCCTTTTTTATTAAGAAATTCAAAAAGCCTTCCAAGATTATCATCAATTTGTTTTATCAAACCCATATAACCTGGCATTACAGTGTTGCGAACTTCGTCTTTAGAAAAAGTTTTTGATACCCTAGTCTCTACAAAAGCTCTATAAACTGGATTCATATTTCTTTTTTGACTCTCACTTCTTTGAACAGGACTAAATTGGTTCTGAGAAAACATATTATGATAAGGTGCTGGCGCAATATAGGGCCAATGTGGTTTTATATACGATAAATGCAAAAACCATGGGTTATTAGAACTTTCTTCTATGAACTCCATTGCTCTATTTGTCATAAAAGCAGTTTCTGAATGCTTTTCAGAAATTCTTGCAGCTTTATTAGAATTTCTCAATTTCCAACCACTAAGTATTTCACCATTTTTTCCCTCAGCAGAGTTTGCCCAACTATCCCATGGATTGTCACCTTCATATCCAAGTTTATTGAGCCAATCATTATAAGATAATTTTTTTTTATATTTTTTGACGTGATTGTTTGGATGAAGACCGTCATCCCTCTCGTATGGTTCAAAACCTGGTTCACTTACAATTAAACCAATCTCAGTATCCTTGTTTATGCCTAAACGCGCCATACCTTCGGCATCGGGTTTCATATGAGTCTTTCCAACAATTCCTGTTCTTATTCCAGATTTTCTTAGATAGTCACCAATAGTTAATTCGCCAATAGGTAAAGGAACTTGGTTCCAGGTAGAACCATGGCTGAAGACAGTTCGACCTGTATAATAAGAGGCTCTTGATGGTCCACAAACAGGAGATTGAACATAAGCAGATTCAAACAAGACTCCTTTTTTTGCAAGACTATCAATATTAGGTGTTTTTAAGTGAGGATGGCCATAACAAGATAGATAATCCCATCTTAATTGGTCAGCCATAATAAATAAAATATTGCGTACTTTGCTCATAATTTTTAAATTAATATTCTACAGTTCGTAAGTTAGAAAGAATACCTATTTTTTATTACCTCTTGCATTACAAAAAAGCTGTATTTATAATCTCTTTTAAATGCGGGAGTAGCTCAGTGGTAGAGCGAAACGTTGCCAACGTTTAGGCCGAGGGTTCAATTCCCTTCTCCCGCTCCATAATGAGAGATCTATTTATTTTTCTATATAAATTTAAAATTTTTAAAAGAGTCGTCCCCTCGATTGTTAGACGTTTTTACTCTAAAAAAAAACTATTTATTCAACTGGAAAAATTCCAAATATTCCTAAATGTAGAGTCATCAATAGATAGAGAAATATATTTAAAAGGCTATTATGACAAAGAAAAAATTGATTTTACAGAAAATAAAGTCGATCTTAAAAAATTTGATTTATTTTTAGATATTGGATCGTACATAGGTTACTACTCTCTTTATCTTGCATCTAAATATAAAAATTTAAAAGTAATTTCTTTTGAGCCTATATTAGAAAGCTTTAATCAAATTAAAAAAAGTAAAGAGGTAAACAATTTTGATAAAATGGAAATATTTCAATTTGCACTTTCAAATGAAAATGCAGAAAAAAATTTTTGGGTAACTGATCTTAAAAAGAAAAGTGGATTTGCATTACTTGATGATAAAGATTTAAAAAGAGAAGTTAACGAAAATAAATATAATATGGAAAAAATATCTTATAGAAAAATAAAAACTAAAATCTTTGATCAAATATTTAAGTTTGAAAATAAATTTGTATACGTTAAGATAGATGTAGAAAGGCACGAATTCGAAGTCCTTAAAGGTGCAGTAAATTTTTTCTCTAAAACTTCAAATAAAATATTTTTACAAATCGAAATAGTTGATCATATGAAAGACAAAGTTCTAAACCTTTTAAAAGAATACAATTTTCAACTTCTTCATGATATTGACAAAGGTGGACATGATTATTATTTGTCGAATTATAAAATATAATATTGTCACATAGCTTTCTTATTAATTTTTATGTGTTATAATTTTTCATGGATGATTTAGCTGATAAAAAGTGCATTCCTTGTGAAGGTGGAATTCCGGGTTTTGAATTAACTGAAATTCATAAATATCTCAAAATGGTAGATGGCTGGGAAGTTAAGGCTGACGAGGATAAAATTTACTATTTAATTAAAAATTTTAAATTTAAAAATTTCATAGAAAGTCAAAATTTTGTAAACAAAGTTGGTGCAATAGCTGAAAAAGAAGGACATCATCCTGATATTTGGTTTGGTTGGGGCTATGCTAAAATAAAAATTTTTACTCATGCTATAAAAGGATTACATGAGAGTGATTTTGTTTTAGCAGCTAAAGTTGATAAGATTAATTAATGATAAAAATGTCTCACTCCAGTAAAAATCATTTTCACTTTTGACTTGTTAGCTAACTTAATGGTTTCAGTGTCTCTTATAGATCCGCCGGGTTGAACAATAACTTTAACACCAGCCTTAATTAAATTTTTTACACCATCCGGAAAAGGAAAGAACGCATCAGATGCTGCAACTGAATTTTTTAATTTTTTCTTCTGAAAACTTTTTGCTTTTTTAACAGCGATTTCACAACTATCGACCCTGCTTGGTTGTCCAGCGCCTATACCAATAGTCGAAAACGAATTTGATATTACAATTGAATTTGATTTTACATATTTACAAACATTGAAAGCAAATTCAGCTTGAGCAATTTCTTTTTTAGAGGGCTTGAGATTTGTAACAAACTTTAAATTCTTTTTATTAAATATAATTTTATTTTTTTCTTGTATTAAAAAAGCATTGTTAAAGCTCCTCATCTCATAATTTTTACTAATCTTAAATTTAGATATATCAATGAGTATTAAATTTTTCTTTTTTTCAAATATTTTTAAAGCTTTACTGTCAAAGCTTTTAGCTAGAATAACTTCAAAAAATATTTTAGTCATCTCCTTAGCAATACTTTCACTAATTTTAAAGTTACAAGCAACAATTCCACCAAAAGCACTTACAGGATCTGACAAATAAGATTCTTTAAAGGTTTCTATCGGTGGTCCATTTAATGATACACCTGATGGGTTGGCATGTTTTATTATTACAGTCCCCTTTTTTTTAAAAGAATTTAATATTTCTAAACCAGTATATATGTCATTAAAATTATTATAGCTTAGGGCCTTACCTCTAATTTTTTTAAGACCCATTTCTGGTTTAAAAAGATCGTTTAGATAGACAGAACTTTTTTGATGTGGATTTTCACCATATCGCAATTCAGAAATTTTATTTCCAAATATTGTTTTTTTTTCTGGAAATAGAATATCTAATCTTTTATTGAACCAATTTGATAATACCGAGTCGTAATACGCTGTTAAACCAAAAGCTTTACAAGACATTTCTTGTCTAAACTTGAGACTAGTAGAGCCATTATTTTTATTCAGTTCATAAATAAATTTTTTATAATCTTTTTTATCAGTAATAACAGTAACATCATTAAAGTTTTTTGCTGCAGCTCTGACCAAAGTTGGGCCACCTATATCAATATTCTCAATAATTTTCTTAAAATTTTTTGTTTTTTGAATCGTTTCTTGAAAAGGATAGAAGTTAACGACAACTAAATCTATGTATTGAAATCTAGTTTTTCTCATTTCTATGACGTGTTTTTTGTCTGTCCTTTTGCTTAAAATTCCAGCATGGATTTTTGGATGTAGAGTTTTTACTCTGCCATCAAGCATTTCTTTAAATTTTGTAAATTCAGAAATTTCGGTGCATTTATACCCAAGTTTCTTTATTTCTCTAAAAGTTCCACCTGAGCTGATAATATTTATTTTGAACTTTTGCAGAATTTTAAGTAATTTATCTAGTTCATTTTTATCTGAAAGTGAAATTAGAGCATTTTTAATTTTCATTGGCATTGCCTAGCTGGCTTTCTTTAGTTTCCAATTAACGTTAACATTTTGGTGCATTGTCTTTCCATAAATAACAATACATTTATTTTTTAACGCTTTGTTTCTACCAAAAAATAGACTTTTTTCTAAATCAATTGCTAGCTCATCAGAAGAAAAAACCCATGATTTATTACCGTTCGTTTGTAAAAGAATACTCTTTCCACTTAAAGTCCTTACCGTGTTAATACCTGGATATAGATGAAACCTAATTGAAAAGCCGACATTTATTCCCTCATTTTTTTTTATTAGATAATCACTTCCTTCGATAGAATTACTCTTCTTAAAAAAATTAATTTTTCTTTTATGAAGATATCCAAATTTTTCAAGATATGCATTATGAGTTGCAGATATAACAATATTTATTTTATCTTCTTTTCTTTCTACATCAAAAATTTTAAAGGAATTGCTTATTGTTGAACCATAAGCTTTATTTATTAAATCACTTTTCTTGAACTTAACAACAGATGTATCATCAATACAAAGTGTTGATTGACCTGATGTAAATTTACTCAAAATTTGAAACTTTTTTGATATTCTTCTTCCATAACCACAGTTTGTTATAATTTTATCCTTGTCACTGGAGTATTCGAAAGACAAAGGACCTGACTGATAATCTTTTGAAAGTTGGTAATTTGGTGGTTCCCCGGAATCAAAATATAGGGCAGTTTTTTTGTTTTTAACTATTTGAACTTGGCCAACCGATTTAAGATTTTTATTTGAACTATAATTAAGTCTATCAAGATATAAAAAAAAATTGCTTAAACTTTTATCAGTAGAACCGTTAAACAAAGGAAGTTTTTTTAATGGGTTATTTACAGAGTTAAGACAAACTAAATTTTTTTCTACAATATTTTCTAAATATTCTGGTACGACCTCCTGAGCATTCTTAATCCATTCTTTTATAAGTATAAAATATTGAACGAATGTTAGTAAATTTTCAAAATTCCTATTTTTTGGAAAACCATTTTCATCAAAATAGTCCTCTATAAATTTTTTAAGCTCTTTTAAACCAATCTTGTAATAAACATAATATTCTTTAAAAACCAAGCCAGAAAGCACCAACAAACTTATAGAAGATATTTTTTTATTTTCATCATTCAAATTGTTTATATTTTTTTTTACAAAATTTGTTTGTCTTATAATATTTTTATAAAATGATTTATTAAAATCTTTGTCATTTGTATTTAAAATTAAATCGGCGTTTGAAATCCAACTTATAACTCTAAGACTTGTTAGATTCTCATCCCAGATACCTTTCGTATACTTGCTGTATTTTTTAATCCATTCTCCTATAATTTTTTGGATTATTTCATTTTCATTTTTTCTATCAATTAAATTCAACCATAAAAAATTATGAATACTTTTTTTTTCTTTATTTTCAAAAAGGCTTATTCTGAAGTTTCTAACATCCTCGTTTGATATTTTAATTAATAAATCTTTGTGGTTTAAAAAAGGAGACAATAAATAAGGATTTGGATTAAATAAAAAACTCGATGGAACATCTGTATCTAGTAATTTATTGTAATAATTTGATCCAAAAAAAAGTTCTTTTAGCGATCTTATTAAAACTTTTTTAATTGCTAAAAAATATATATAAATACTTTTAAATCTAATCATTAATTAGTTTTGACGCAACAAATTGATGTTTTTTTTTAAGTCACCATTATTCTTTTTGAATATTGTAGAACCTGATACTAATATGTTTGCACCTGCCTCTTTAGCAATTTTTGAGTTTTCAAAGTTAATACCTCCATCTATTTCAAGGTCAATATTCAATTTTTCTTTCTCAATAATTTTTTTTAACTCTTTTAATTTCGGAAGAACTTCTGGCATAAATTTTTGGCCACCAAAACCTGGTTCAACGCTCATTATTAATACCAAATCAATTTGTTTCAGGTAGTCTTTTATTAATTCAATTTTACTTTTTGGTTTTAGAGAAACACCAACTTTTTTCTTACATTTTTTTATTAAATCAATAGTTTTTCCCATATTATCTGTTGCTTCTGGATGGAAAGTTATTATATCTGATCCAGCATCAGCAAATTGTTTAATATATTTATCAACTGGCGAAATCATCAAATGGACATCAAAAATTTTTTTGCTGAAAGGCCTTATATTCTTTATGACATCAGGACCAATAGTAAGATTTGGAACAAAATGCCCATCCATAACATCTACGTGAATATAGTCAGCACCAGCCTTCTCTAAGGCCTCTACTTCTTTACCAATTTTACTAAAATCACATGAGAGTATAGAAGGAGAAATCTTAATTGATCTAGACATATCTAATTATTTATAGTTTTAAATAATTATATGTCAAAAAATATTTTACTATATCTATGTATTATTAATATCTTCTGTTTGTGAAACTATGTTTTTTTCTAATGAAGTTGACATTTCCATCTTTACAGCCAAAAACCAGACTAACAAAATACCAATTCCCCAAAAAATTACTTGCCACACCCAAATTGAGGGCATACCAAAAGACCAACTTTCTACGTTAATAGGTTTTCCAAAAAGCTCATTTCCAATCATTAAGCCAGGTCCAAATGAAAAAAATATCCACACTATTAATATAATCCATGCACTTGGTTTTAGACTTCTTCTAGATAGCGAATAATTTTTATGTTCATCTAGAAATTCATGAATTCTTTTTTTTGTTTTAGTTTCTTTAATTTCTTGGGTTATAAAAGAGATTACTGTTGCACCTATTAGATTAAAAAGCAAACCCCAAGCAGAAGAATGAATAGTGAGCGGCCACTTATTCCAAGGAACTATATGCCCAAATAAATTTTGTCCAATTCCATCTGTAAATACAACAGCGGTGATCCCAATAATAATTCCAAATGCAACACCTTGTTTTGTAAACCATGAAAAGTAACATAGTGCCAACAAAGGTATAAACATTTGGCATGCAACAGCTAATGCAAAACTAACTAAATCAAAAATATTTTTGTCTGCTATGAGTGATAAAATAAGAGATATCAAAAAAATTAGCATTATTAAAATCCTGGAAGAAAAAATTTCCATCTTGTTGGTGAGATTTCTAACAAAGAACCTTTTAATAATATCTCTAGTAAAAATTGCGCTTGAAGTAAGAATTAAACTTGCCATTGATTGTATCGCGGCTATTGCACAAAGACCTAAAATTCCAAAAAATATATATGAATAGTCGCCAACAATATTAATAATATTTGGAACCAAAGCCATAAAATTATCTGGATAAATATCAGGTGGTAAAATATTTGAAATATTATTACCACTTTCATTTATAATGTTATTTGCCCCCAACAATGAAGAACCTATACCAATTCCAGTTACGAAAAAAATTAATACAAAACCAATTAAAAAACCTGAAAACCAAATCTGCTGAGTAGCAAAATATCCAGGATCCTTACTTGCATATGTCATCATAGAAACATTAGGAGCTAATTGTATTCCGCTTAAAGCCAAAACAAATGTTAGTATCATTGAAGAAGTCCAGATACCATTGTAAGGAAGTTCATCATTCAGCAAATTAACAGATTTAATTGTCCCAGGTATTGAAATATAAGAACTATAACTTTCTTTTATGTTAAATAAATTTTCTTTTATATTTGCTATTCTTGACATGCTCTCATTTAGTAAACTCCAGCCACCTACTAAGTCATAGGCAATAAAACCAACGCAAAAAATTCCAAAAATTATTAAAAGAAATTGAATAGAGTCTATGATTATTAACGATCTTATACCTCCTGCACTTAAATAAACACAAATCACTGCGCCTATTAAAATTGAAGCAGAGCCTTTACCAATAACATTGTCACTAATAATATTTAAAAGCAATCCCCCAAAAGAAAGTTGCATTGCGATAAAGGGAATTGAAAAACCTAATGTAATTATAACAATTAATATCCTTAAGATGTTGCTTTTGAAGTAGTCTGAAACCATCTCAGATGGTGTTAAGTATCCGTATCTTTTTGAAAGTATCCATTGCCTTTTTGAAAAAATAACTCCTACGAGTGGAATAGTAATTACAAAAAGAGATGTTACTGAAAATGGTAAACCATTTAAAAAAATTAGGCTCGGATGAAAAAAAAATATTAAACCAGAAAATAACAAACTAGTAATAATAGCAAAATATGACCAGCTAGGAAGTTGTCTACCAAATATAAAAAAATCAACTGGCGTTACAATTTTTTTTTGGTTTCTAAATCCAATATATAAACAAAAAAACCAAAAAACTGTTAAAAAAGGTATTAATGTATAAAGTTTTCCGCTCATTTCAAATTATTTGCTAAACAATCTATAAATTTCTTTTGCAATATCACTTTCTAGTGGAAATGAAAGCATGCCCATTACATCATATCCAAGCATGTATGGCATAGCATAAAAACGAAACATATAAAAAAACCAAGCGACATATAGAGGAATGAAAAGTGGAATAATGAAACTTGGAGTAATAAATCTAAACATTTTTAATATTGGATTTGTTAATTTCACAAAAGCCTTCATAAAAAAGAAATTTGAGTCTTCTCTTTGAAAAATATTCATTGCGGATCTTCCAATTAAAGTCCACATTATAATTCCTAATATGTAATCTAAAATTAATATCCAAATTGGCATTAACTAAATTAGCATGGGAAGTTGATTGCTAAAAGCAAAAAAAAAGGGGCGAATAAATCGCCCCTTTTTATAAATAAAATAATTATTTAGTGTTGTTTTCCAAGAATAGCTCTTCCGCTAGGTACCCTAACATCATCAACCATCTTTTGAATAGCACTACTAGGTTCTTTAGTCATTAAGCTTACTACAACCATTGCAATTAAGCTTACTGATGCTCCTATAATACCAAATCTTAAGTGGTCAATTCCAAGCCATGGAGTATTCGCCATAAACTTAGGTCCAACATAAATTAGATATGCTGTACCAGAGATTAGACCTGCAAGTATTCCTGCAACCGCACCTTCTTTAGTAGCTCTCTTCCACCATACACCAAGTACAAGTGGAAAGAATAAGCCTGACATCGCAAAGTCGAATGCCCAAGCTACTGCTCCCAGAATGCTTGTTAATCTCATTGAAGAGATGTAAGCAGCGGCAGCACCTATCACTACTAGAAGTACACGAGCTACGATTAGCCTTTTCTTAACGTCAGCTTTCGGATCGATTATTTTGTAGTAGATATCATGTGATAAACAGTTTGATATCGCTAAAACTAATCCATCGGCAGTTGACATGGCAGCAGCCATACCACCTGCAGCAACTAATCCAGAAATAACGTAAGGTAAACCAGCAACTTCAGGAGTCGCTAATACTACTACGTCACCTCTCATAAACCATTCGTTCAACTGTAATATTCCATCACCGTTGAAGTCAGCAATAAACACTTGTTTTACTGCAGACCAGTTTTGAACCCATGGTATACTCTGCACTTCTGCAATTGATTTTCCAATAATCGCAGTAGGTAAGTTTGGATCCATTAACTGTAGTTTAGATAGTGTTGCTAGCATTGGCGCAGAGAAATAAAGCAAGAAGATAAAGAACAGTGACCAAGCCACTGATTTTCTTGCTGATTTAACAGAAGGAGTTGTAAAGTATCTCATTAAAATATGAGGTAACGATGCAGTTCCAACCATCATACAGATCGCAAGCGATAAGTAACTCCATGCTTTCATTGCTCCCGCAGGCACATCAGAGTGAGGATTAGAAATATATTTTAATCCACCAGGAACACCGGCTTCTTTAATAGCAGCCGCTGTGTTCTTAGTTAACCCGTACTGAGCCTCTAGGTCAGCTAAACGTTGTACTTCATCACCAAGCATAAAGTGTGGGAATGGATTACCCAATTTGCTTCCCATCCAGAATACTGGTATCAAGTATGCTGTTATAAGTACGATGTACTGGGCTACTTGTGTCCAAGTAACAGCTCTCATACCACCTAACATTGAACACATTAAAATACTAACTAGACCAACCCAAACTCCAAGTTCAAATGGAATTTGTAAAGCTCTTGATGCAATTGTTCCAGTAGCATTAATTTGTGCCGTCACGTAAGTGAATGAAGCTAATACTAAAACTAAAGTTGCGCAAAATCTTGGAAGATTTCCGCCGTATCTAGTTCCAATAAAGTCCGGTACAGTATAACAACCAAATTTTCTTAAATATGGTGCTAACAGAGTAGATACTAATACGTATCCACCAGTCCATCCAACTAAGAATGCCATGTAAGTATAGCCACCAAAATAAATACCACCAGCCATCGCAACAAACGATGCACCTGACATCCAGTCAGCAGCCGTCGCCATTCCGTTAAATACTGTTGGTACTTGTCTTCCCGCTACGTAGTAAGCGTCAACTTGAATAGTTCTAGATAAGTAACCGATCAGTGCGTATATTAACACTGTAAAGGCTACAAACATAATTCCTATATTTGCTGCGCTAACACCTGCAGATTCTAGTACTGCCATCAATAAGATGAATACTAAGAAACCTCCGGTGTATAGACCGTAGATCTTAGGAAGGTTTTGTATAAAACCACCTTTAAACATTAGTCATCCTCCTTTTCGCCACCATATCCGTGTTCGTCGTCAATTTTCTCCTGTTTGTTAGCAAACCAAAAGATTAAAATTACGAAAGCAGCAAGAGATCCTTGTGCTGACATATAATAAGCTAATGGGTAACCAAGAAACGATCCCTCGTTTACCGACGAGCCGAACATAAATATTACTATTGAGAAAAAGAACCAAATAGCCAATGTTACAAACATATGGTTTTTGGTCTTTTGCCAATGTGCTTCTTTGTTTGACATGTCTTTCCTCCCTTTAATTTGTTAAGAGTTTTGGGGAAGCATACCCAAATCAACGTCAATTAAAAGTCAAAAAATCTCTTGAAATTACAAAATACCACCCTTTTAATGGGTAAAATAGTTTGATAAATGGTAAATACAACGTGAAATTGAATCTAAAAGATATACAAAAATACCTGTTTCCTCTGAAGCGTCTCTTCACGAAATATCGTCCGATAAAGTCTGTTGATCAGGTTAAAAATTTTATTCAAGAACAGTCAGCACAAGTTAGCCAAATGACTTTGTATGGATATCTCAAAACAAGAATGGGAGCAAAGCATGTGATTATGTTTGAAGATAAAGATTTTTTAAACTCTATTAACATTGCCAAATGGCATATTTATGCTGCCTCTTTGATTGATTGTACTTTTTTCTGTTTCTCTTTTTTATATAAAGAAAAAAAAATTGAAAAAATAGATGATGCAAATAAAGTTTTTTTTCAAATTTTAAATTCAGAAAAAGCAAATGGAATGATTTTGGATGCATATGAGGGTGCAACAAAGGAATTTAACACAAGATATCCAAATATTGATTGGTCAAATTATTATAACTCAAAACCATTTGAGTATTGTTGCAATGAACTTTATAACTGGTCTCCTATAGCAGATGAATTGAAAAAGTTAGACAAAAAAATAGTAATTAATTCTATGTTTTTAAAATGGAACAATGTCCAAAACGAGTTTAAGAGATTAACTAATAAATTTAGTAATACCTAGAATTATTTATTCTTTCTATTTTCAACTAATGAGTCCACCACAGAAGGATCTGCCAGTGTTGTGGTGTCTCCTAAATCATGATGTTCGTTGGCAGCAATTTTTCTCAAAATTCTTCTCATGATTTTTCCTGACCTTGTTTTTGGTAGTCCTGGTGAAAATTGAATATGATCTGGTGTAGCTATTGGACCGATTTGTTTTCGGACCCACAATTTTAGTTCTCTCTCTAAGTCTCCATCTGGGTTTTCTCCAGCGTTAAGAGTAACATAGCAATAAAGTCCGTTTCCTTTAATATCATGGGGAAATCCAACAACTGCAGCTTCAGCAACTTTTGTGTGAGCAACAAACGCACTTTCAATTTCTGCGGTTCCTAAATTATGACCTGAAACTATTATAACATCATCAACTCTTCCTGTTATCCAATAATATCCATCTTTATCACGTCTACACCCATCACCAGTAAAGTACTTTCCATCAAATTGTGAAAAATATGTTTTTATAAATCTTTCATGGTCTCCATAAACTGTTCTCATCTGACCAGGCCAGGATTGAAGCATACAAAGTCTGCCTTTGCCTGCTCCTTTTATTACTTTTCCATTTTCGTCGACAATAGCTGGTTTAATCCCATAAAAAGGTTTTGTAGCAGACCCTGGTTTTAAATTGATTGCTCCAGGCTGCGGTGAAATTAATATTCCACCGGTTTCAGTTTGCCACCATGTGTCAACGATTGGGCATTTAGAATCTCCAACGACTTTGTAGTACCACATCCAAGCTTCTGGATTTATCGGTTCACCAACAGTACCAAGTAATTTCAATGATTTTCTGCTTGTTTTTTTTACAGGATCATTACCTTCTCGCATCAGTGCCCGAATTGCTGTTGGAGCAGTATAAAAAATATTAACTTTATATTTATCTATTATTTGCCACCATCTTGAACTGTCGGGATAAGTAGGAACCCCTTCAAACATAATAGTCGTTGCACCATTCGAGAGTGGACCATAAACAATATAACTATGACCAGTTACCCACCCAATATCCGCACTACAAAAATAAATATCTTTTGGTTTATAATCAAATATGTATTGATGAGTCATGGATGCATAGACCATATAACCGCCCGTAGTATGTAAAACTCCTTTTGGCTTTCCAGTTGAACCAGAGGTATAAAGAATAAACATTGGATCTTCAGCATTCATTTCTTCAGGAGGACATTTGTCAGAAACATTTTTAATCATTTCATCATAAGATATATCCCTTTCATCATCCCAGTTTACGGAATTTCCAGTTCTTTTAACCACAACACACTTTTTTACGTTCGGACATTGCATCATCGCTTCATCTGCAATTTTCTTAAGTGGAATTATTTTGCCACCCCTCACACCCTCATCTGCCGTTATGACGTAGTCTGACTCACAATCATTTATCCTTGTTGCTATTGAATCGGGAGAAAATCCTCCAAAGATTATAGAGTGAATAGCACCAATTCTAGTACAAGCTAACATCGTATAAGCCAGTTCAGGTATCATAGTAAGATAAATCGTTACTCGATCACCTTTTTGTATACCCAAACTCCTTAAACCATTTGCAACTTTGCAAACATTTTTATGTAACTCTTTGTACGATATTTTTTTTGAGTCACTTGGATCATCACCCACCCAAATTATAGCTGGCTTGTTACTCTTTTTTTCCAGATGCCTATCTATGCAATTTGCTGAGGCATTTAAAGTTCCATCATAATACCATTTGATATGAACATCTTCTTTACTATATTTTACATCTTTTATTTTTGTATAAGGCTTTATCCAATTTATTCTTTTACCTTCTTTTGCCCAGAAATCTTCATTATTTTTTATAGAAAATCTATATTTTTTTTCATACTGTGATTTGTTTACATAAGCTTGCTTAGACCATTTTTCTGGAACTTTGAAAACTAAATTACCATCAACATCTTTTGTTTCTTTAGAAACTTTTTTTCTTGTTATTTTTCCTTTTTTAAAAGATTTTTTCTTTTTACTATTGAGTTTTCTTTTTTTAAAAAGTTTTTTACCTCTTTTTTTTGACTTTTTCTTTTTGCTTCTTTTTGCCATCTTTTATTCCATTTATGAAATTAGGAATTTATCTTACCCATCTTGCATATAATTTTCCAGCTTTTATAGTCTATAGGCATTACAGATAATCTGCTCTGTTTTATAAGGGGCAGATGAGAAATAGCCTTGTTTTTTTTAATCTTTTCAAGAGAAATTGTAGAATTAAATTTTTCAACAAACCTGACCTGAACAGCTACAAACCTTTTCTTTTTGTCAGTTTTATCAATAAATGCTTCTTTAATAACTTTTACAGTCCCAACAATCTCTTTACCAATATTTGAATGATAAAAAAAACATAGATCATTCAATCTCATTTTTTTTAGATTATTAGCTGCTTGATAATTTCTAACACCATCCCAAGACACACCTTTTGATCCAGATTTTCTTTGCTGTTCTATTGACCAAACATCTGGTTCAGATTTTAATAACCAATATTGCATTAGAGTTTAAGTCCAGGCCCTTTAAGAAAAGGAGCATTTCTGTCCAAAGGCCATCTTGATTTTACAATCCCATTTTCTTTTTCATATAATTTTTTTTTAAATCTTTGTATTCCAGCCCACGCAATCATTGCTGCGTTATCACCACAAAATTCTTTTGATGGAAAAATACATCTATAATTCATTTTTTTTGATATTTTTTTTAAATTATTTCTTATACTTTCATTTGCAGCAACACCCCCAACTACAACAAATGATTTCAAATTTCTGCTTGAAATTTCCTTATCAAATTCCCTCATTGCAATTTCGGTTTTTTTTACCAGAATTTTGTTTATAGTTTCTTGAAAAGATGCTGCTAAGTCAAATCTATCTTGATTTGTTTTTATATTTTTTGATTTTCTCAAAACATCGGTTTTAAGACCCGCTAAAGACAAATTACAACCACCTTTATTTATAATTGGAAGAGGGAGTTTGTAACTGTCTTTATTTCCTTTTTTTGCAAATTTTTCAACATTTGGTCCACCGGGGTAACCTAAATCTAAAATTTTAGAAGTCTTATCAAAAGCCTCCCCCACAGCATCATCTATAGTTGTTCCAATTTGTTTATAGTTATTTAATCCCTTGGCAATTAAAAATTGAGAATGCCCACCCGAAACTAATAAAACCAAATAGGGAAAAGATATTTTATTTTCAATACCGGGACTTAAAACATGTCCTTCTAAATGGTTTATAGGAAAAAATTTTTTACCTGCGAAAGCAGAGATGCTCTTTCCTATGCTGAAACCAATATTTAAACAAACAACTAAACCAGGTCCTCTTGTAGCGGCTATACCATCAAAATCTTTTATTTTCTTTTTACTTTTATCAATTGCCTCTTGGATTATTAAATCGATATTTTCTATGTGAGCTCTAGCCGCAATTTCAGGAACTATTCCTCCAAATTTTTTATGTTCTTTTATTTGACTGGAAACAATATTTGATAAAACTGAGGCAGTTCCTTCATTATTTTCCTGCACAACTGATGCAGAAGTTTCGTCACAACTGGTTTCAATTCCCAAAAAAGTAAGTTTTTTTTTCATTAATTAGATATTATAAAATATAAATCTATATATATAAATGAGTAATAAAATAATTTTAGGTTCTAGAGGAAGCAAACTTTCCATAGCTTATGCAAATAGGGTTCATAGTTTATTATTAGACGTTAAACCAGCATTAAACAAAGAAGTTATATTAAAGACCATAAAAACATCTGGAGATTTATTTGATAAAAAAAAAATATCAGAAATTGGAGGTAAAAATTTATTTTGCAAAGAAATAGAGGATAAATTAATTTCTAAAGAGATAGATATCGCTGTGCATTCTTTAAAGGATTTGGACTCAGTAGAAACAGATGGTCTTGTTATTCAAGCATATTTAAAAAGAAATGATCCACGGGATACTTTAGTTTCCTCAAAATTCAAAAAATTATCTGAATTAAATGGGCAGAAAATTGGATCAAGTTCAAGAAGAAGGGAACTTCAATTAAAACAATTAAATAGAAATATTAAAGTGAAGAGCATTAGAGGAAATATAGATAGTAGAATTAAAAAGATAGAAAACGGAGAATATGATGGAGCCATTTTAGCTTTAGCAGGTCTAAAAGTATTAAATCTTGAAAAATATGCTAAAGAAATATTTTCATTAAAAGATTTTCTACCAACAGCAGGACAAGGAATAATCGCAGTTCAATGCAGAGCTCAAGATGATCATATAAAAAAAATTTTAAAAGAAATAAATCATAAAGAGACCGAAACATGTGCATTGGCAGAAAGAAGTTTTTTAAAAACATTAGGCGGTGATTGTGATACCGCAGTTGGGTGTACTGCAATTCTTAATAAAAAAGATATAGAATTAAAAGCTCAATTATTCTCTGATGATGGCACTAAGGTTTTTAACATTACGAAAACAGGAAAAGAAAATGAGCCAGAGGTATTAGGCAAACTTGCTGGCGAAGAAATTCTTAAACAGTCAGGAAAAAATTTTATAAAAAAAAGATGAATATAATTTTTACAAGACCATTAATAGATGTGGAGGATCTAATGAGTAATTTTATATCATCAGAACATAAAATTATTCATATGCCAACTTTAAGTATCAAGTCATCAAATATGAAACCGATTAACACCAAAGACTACGATGGACTAATTTTCACAAGTGCAAATGCAGTAAGATTTTTAAAAATAGAAAACGAAGATAAAAGTATAAAATGTTTTTGTGTGGGAAATCTAACTGAGAGATCTTTGAGACTGAAAGGCTACAACAATACTATTGCGGCTTCGGGAACAGTAAACGCATTAAAGAATTTAATCATTAGTTCTGAAAATTCAGCAAAAAAGTTAGCTTATTTATGCGGAGATATAACTTCTATTGATTTGGATGTTGAGCTTAAAAAAAGCGGTTTTAACATAAATAAAATTGTAAACTATAACTCAACTAAAATTACGGATATAAATATTGAAAGTATAGAGATAATTAAAAAATTTCCTCCTAATATTGCTCTTATTTACTCAAATAGAAGCGCAGAAAGTTTTGATGAAATTGTCAAAAAATATTCCCTTGCAGAATTAATGACACAATGCACAGTTATGTGTATAAGTAAAAAAATTGAAATTTATTTAAAATCAAAAGGCTGGAAAACAATAGTTTTTTCACCTGGCGAAGAGTTAAACAAAATAGATCAAATAAAACATGGATAAAATAGAACAATTTATAAGTTTATTTTTAGAAGTTTGGAGAAATGGAATTTCAGGCATTAATATTTCTGAAATTATAATTGCACTATTTATATTTCTTTTATTCTTACTATTGAGAGGTTTATTTGCAAAATTTTTTATCAAAAGGCTTGAAAAATATGTTTCAAAAACCTCAAATCGTTTCGATAACTCTTTGGTTGATTCATTAAAAGGACCACTAAAATTTTTCCCGATTGTAATTGGTTTTTTTATATCTACTAGCTATGTATCTTTTGGATCAAGTACTGAAAACTTTATAGATAATGCCAATAGAACATTAATCACAATATTAATATTTTGGTCACTACATCAAATAATCGGTCCTATTTCTGTTTTGATAAAAACTGTAGAAGACCTTCTGTCGAAAGATTTGTTAAATTGGATTATTAAAGCTTTCAAAATTTTAATTTTAATCTTAGGTGCAGCTGCAGTTTTGGAGCTTTGGGGAATCAAGATTGGTCCAATCATTGCAGGTTTAGGTTTATTTGGTGTAGCAGTTGCATTAGGTGCCCAAGACTTATTTAAGAATTTAATATCAGGTATTTTAGTATTGGTTGAAAAAAGATTTAAAGTTGGAGACTGGATAATAGTCGAAGATATAATTGAGGGAATAGTTGAACGTATTGGCTTCAGATCAACAGTCGTAAGAAAATTTGATAAATCAGTTGCTGTCATCCCAAATTTTCAATTTGCAGAAAATGCAGTTATAAATGTTAGTGAAACTACAAATTGGAGGATCAGTTGGATAATTACTTTACAGTACGATACAACAATTGATCAGTTAAAGAAAATTCGAGATGAAATAGATAAATATATTTCAACATCTAAAGATTATAAAATTAGCGACAATACAATGCATGCAGTTAGAATTGATAAATTTTCTGACAGTTCTATTGATATGTATGTAAGATGTTTTACCAATACTGATAAATGGTCAGAATGGCTCAAAGTAAAAGAAAGACTTGCAATTGCTATTAAAGAAATTGTTGAAAAAAATAAAGCCTCATTTGCTTTCCCTAGCCAATCTATTTATGTGGAGAAAAAATAATGAAATCTATTTTAATTTTATTAGATAGCGTAGTAAGTATCTATATTTGGATTTTAATTATAAATGCAATTCTTAGCTGGCTGATTGCATTCAGCGTTTTAAATACATCAAATCGTTTAGTTTATTCTTTGTTAGATATTAGCTATAAATTAACCGATCCTCTTTTAAGACCCATAAGAAATTTTTTGCCTAATCTTGGAAGTGTAGATATTTCGCCAGTAGTTTTAATTTTACTTTTAATGTTTGGAAGAAATTTAGTTTTTGAATTTTTAGCACCTTCTATGTTTTAAATATGATAATTGATGGAAAAAAAATAGCCGCAGAACTAAGAGAAGAATTAAAAAAAAAAATTACTAAATTCAAATCAACCTATAGATCCGTTCCAGGTCTCACAGTTATTTTAATCGGAGAAGATCCTGCAAGTAAAATTTATGTTAAAAATAAACAGAAATATGCCAAGGATATTGGAATTAATTCAGAAGTTATTAAATATCCAGATAGTGTAGATGAAAAAACTGTTTTAGAAAAAATTTCAGAACTAAATAAGGATAAAAAAATTTCAGGTATTTTAGTACAATTACCTTTACCAAAGCACATTAATAAAAAAAAAATTATCGATGCTATTCTTCCTGATAAGGATGTAGATGGTTTCCATCCAGTAAATGTTGGAAATTTATCTTCAGGTTATGAAAGCAAAGTTCCTTGTACTCCTTTAGGCTGCTACTTGCTTTTACGAAAAGTGGAAAAAGATTTAAAAGGCAAACATGCAGTTATTATAGGAAGATCAAATTTAAATGGAAAACCAATGGCACAACTTTTATTAAAAGAAAATTGTACTGTAACAATTACACACTCTAAAACAAAAGATTTAAAAAATGAGTGCAAAAGAGCGGATATTATTATAGCTGCAGTTGGACAACCAAAACTGGTTAAAGGTGACTGGGTAAAAAAAGGTGCAATCGTCATTGATGTCGGAATAAATAAAACTGAAAACGGTTTGGAGGGTGATGTAGATTTTAAGGAAGTTTCAAAAGTTGCACAAGCAATAACACCCGTTCCTGGAGGTGTAGGACCAATGACAATCGCTTGCTTATTGAGTAATACAATTGAGTGCTTCAAAAGAGCCAATTCTTAAAAAATACTAATTTATATAATTTATTTGAATGAAATTATTTTTAATTCTTGGAAATCAACTTTTTAATCCAAAATATCTATCTGATCACAAAGACCATACTTTTTTTATGGCAGAAGATTATGGTTTATGCACCTTTGAAAAACATCACAAACTAAAAATACTGTTATTTTTATCTTCAATGAGATCATTTAAGGATGAGCTTAAATCAAAAAATTTTAATTTAATATATAAAGATGTAAATAAAGATTTTAAATTATCCTACGAAAAAAAACTGGAAAAAACTATTAAAGAAAAAAAGATTAAAGAGATTTCTTTTTTTGAAATTGAGGATAAATTTTTCGAAAAAAGAATTATTTCTCTTTTAAGAAAAAATAAAATAAAGTTTAAGATTCTTGATACTCCTATGTTTCTTATAAAAAGACAAGAATTTAAAAAATATTTATTAGGAACCAAAAAACCTTTAATGGGTAATTTCTATAAAATTGTAAGAAGAAAACTAAAGATTCTTATAGATAAAAATGGTGAACCAAAAGGTAAGAAATGGAGTTTTGATGATGAAAATAGAAAAAAGTTACCAAAAGGATTTAAAATTCCATCTATACCTAAATTTGTAGATAGCACACACACTGCTAATCTAAAAAAAATAATTACAAAAGAATTTAATAATCATCCTGGAAATGTGAAAGATTTTTGGTTTCCCACAACTAGGAAAGATGTGAATAAATGGTTTGATAATTTTTTAATAAATAGGTTCGAATTGTTTGGAGATTATGAAGATGCGGTAAGCCATAATTCAAATATTTTATTTCACAGCGCTATAAGCCCTTTTATAAATATTGGTTTAATTACGCCAAGTGAAATTATAGAAAAAACAAAAAAATTAGAAAATAAAATTAGAATTAACTCCTATGAAGGATTTACTCGTCAAATAATCGGCTGGAGAGAATTTATTAGGGGTATTTATCAAAATTACGATCATAAGCTTGAAGAATCTAATTTTTTTAATCACAAAAAAAAGATGAAAAAATCGTGGTATGAAGGAACAACAGGTCTTGAGCCTTTGGACTTTTCAATTAAAAATGCCCAAAAGTATGGTTGGACCCATCATATTGAGAGATTAATGATCCTATCAAATATAATGAATATGTGTGAGATACATCCTCAACAAGTTTACAAATGGTTTATGGAAATGTTTGTAGACTCCTCTGATTGGGTTATGTCTCCCAATGTTTATGGCATGGGACTATTTAGTGATGGAGGTATTTTCTCTACAAAACCTTATATTTGTGGATCAAGTTATTTTTTAAAGATGATGGATTTTAAAAAAGGAGAGTGGTGCAATGTAATGGACGGGCTTTATTGGAGCTTTATAAATAAAAATAGGAAATTTTTTTTAAAAAACCCAAGACTTTCAATGATGGTTAGAATTTTTGACAAAATGAAACCAGATAGAAAAAAAATAATACTTAAGTCAGCAGATAAATTTATAAAACAAAATACCATTTGATGATAAAAAAAACAGATCTCCCATCTAAAATCTGCAAAGTATGTAAAAGACCTTTTTCATGGAGAAAGAAATGGAAGTTAAATTGGGAAAACGTAAAATACTGTTCAAAAAAATGCTCTAAATTTAGGATAGCTTAAAGCTAGCAATTATTTTTGGTATATTTGACTTAAAATTAAAATAGCCTTTATTAGAGAACTTCCAACAAAAAATATCCCTTTCGTCCTTTAAAAAATTAATTTTTAAATCTGCTTTTTTTATTAAATTATTCAAAAAAGATTTATTTTCTCCAATTGAAGGATAGATAACATCAAAGTCTTTTTTTTCATTTAATAAATCAAAATAACTCGAATTAGATATTAATTTAATATTTTTTGAAAAAGTCTTGATGGTATTTGCAATTAATTTTTTTTTAAATTCTAATACTTTACCGTCAAGTTTTATTTTTCTGTATTCGTTATCTAGCAATATACTATAAATATTTTGATAGTTATCTAAATTAAATTTCTCTAGATTTAAATCATTTTCAAAAAAAATCAGATTTTTTGAAGGCAAGTTATTTTGATCATTATCTATTTGATTCAATTTGTATTCACGACTGTCAATCAATGGTACCGCATTATCATTTAATTTAATTTTTTGATATCTGTTATTCGTAAATTTTTCAATATTCCAAGATTGAGCTACATAATTTTTGCCTTTAGTTTGAATTCCAGCAACCCACCTCCAACCCAAAGTATTCGAAGCTGCATCACCATCATAAAGATGTCTTAAAAAAAACTCTGCACCTTTTTGCCAAGGTAGCTTTAATGTGAAAATCCAGATACTTGCAAACCACATTCGTGTATGATTATGAAGATAATTAAATTCTTTTAATTCTTTTACCCAATCATTAAAACAATCAATTTCTGTTTCTCCATTTTTAGCTTGATCAAGTTTTTCGTCATCTTCTATAATTTTTAAGTCTTCTACAAAATCTGTCCATACCTTTGGTCTTAATTCGAGCCATCCCTTCCAGTAAACACGCCAAAAGACTTCTTGGATATACTTTTCTACTTTTTGGTAAGGATATTTCTTTAAAACTATTTTTACTGTCTCGTACTCGTTTATCAATCTGTGGGTTATATAAGGAGATAAGCATGAAACGTTTTCTCTTTTTTTGGGTCCTAAATCAAAATTTCTTTTAAAATTATAGTTTGCAATCCCATTTTCTATGAAATGATCTAATTTACTCAATGCACCTTGTCTGGTAGTTTCAAATTTCATACTTATTTTTTTATTTAATACTTTATATTGTAGTTTGATATTATTAATTTAGACACATGTACAAAACGCTTTTATCAATTTTTACAATACTTTTTCTTAGTATTTCAGAAGTCAATGCAAATAAAAATATTATTAAAAACTTAAAAGAGGGTGGAAACATTATTTTTATAAGACACGCATTAGCACCTGGAAGTGGTGATCCAGAAAATTTCGATTTAAATGACTGCAATACTCAGAGAAATCTAAGTAATCAGGGCATTAAACAGTCTGAAAGATTAGGCTTATTTTTTTTAAAGAACCAAATTCCTATTGATGTAGTTTTGTCAAGTGAGTGGTGTCGATGTAAAGATACAGCAAAATATGCATTTGAAAATTACAAAACTTTTAGCGCTTTAAATTCCTTTTTTTCACGCAAGTTTCAAAAAAATAAAAATACTCAAATGAGTGATTTGCGAGAATATTTAAAATCTTGGAGAAGTGATAAAAATTTAATTTTAGTTACACACTATGTTACTATTTTGGAAATTATAAATAAATCTTCATCTTCTGGAGAAATATTAATTACTGACTCAAAATTAAATTTACTAGGCACTATTACTGATTATTAAGAATGTTTGTCACACTCAAATTTAAAATTTTTTAGGATATATAATTATCATGTGCCCAATTTGTTGGATATCAGGTTTTATTGCAGCCATTTTTGGTGGATCATTAATAGCAGTAGTTAATCATCCTATATCATGGATATTAAGTATATTATTGATTGCTTATGCTGCTTACAAATTTTATGAAGCAAAAAAAAGAGGAAATAAAATGAGTGATGAAACAAAAGCTAGAAATAGACGTACAATTTTTAGATTCTTACAAGGTGTTGTTCTTGGATCTTTCGTTACTGCAATAGTTTTTTATAGCTTAACTTATAAAGAACATGAAAGAATGCATGACTTACTTGAGAAGCATGGAATTGAAAAACACGAACACTAAACAAAGATTCTATCCGACGTTAGATCTTCCACCATCAACACCAATAATTTGTCCTGTAATCCAAGAGCTTTCGTCAGATAATAAAAATTTTGCTAAGGCCGCTGAGTCGTTTCCTTCACCAACTCTTTTTAGAGGATGTTGTTTTGCTATTCCCTCTGCTATTTTTGGGTTGCTTAAAATTTTTCCAGCCATTTTAGATTTACTTAAACTTGGAGCAATACAATTAACCCTTACATTAGGTGCCAACTCTGCAGCAAGTGAAACTGTAAGACCTTCTAAAGATGCTTTTACCGGAGATATTATGCTATGATTAGGAAATCCTTGTTTTACTGCTACAGTTGAAAAAAGAACCACTGAAGATTTATTTTTTTTTAAGTTATCTTTAAATTTTTTGATAATTTCAACTATTGGGAAAAGATTTAACTCGAAGCTTTTTAAATAATCTTTTTTTGAAACTAAATTTATAGGTTTTAAATCAATCGAACCAACGCAATAAGCAATTCCTGAAATTTCTAAACCATCTAAATCTTTGTCGATTGTCTCTATAAAATTTTGATCAGTTACATCTGCTATACTGTAACTAAATCCTGTTTGATCTTTTAGATTAGAAATTTCATCTTCATTTTTTCCAATTAAATGGGCATCCATAGATGATTCTTTTAATAATTTTGTTAAAGAGCTACCAACAGATCCAGTTGCACCAAATATTAAAATTTTTTTTGACATAAATTATGTTTTTTTTGAGATTTGTAATTTTCTAGCAATCGAGAAGCTAAGAAAGGTTAGATAAGTACCAGTTATAAAGAGACCATTTGCCAAGATCATTGTTACATGGCTGATTTCAAAATAAGAAAAAAGCAAATATGCAAATGCAATCATTAGATCCCAAACCCCAAATAATAAGATATAAAGTGGCCATCTAGTATTTTGATTTAAAGACTTAAAGTCCATTATACGTCTCTTGATGTAATCAGTACTTATAGCTATTAAAAATAATGGAATAATAAAAAAGAAAACCCATAAGTAGATTGCAATTGTAAAGTTTTGTTCAACCCAAACTTTAGGAAAAAGGTTTGTTTCATGTAAAAACGTCCAGAAAATTAAATAACCAAAT
>CACMHR010000001.1:55000-158741 GCA_902613655.1 uncultured Pelagibacteraceae bacterium | reverse complement strand
AATAATTAAAAACGAGGATAAAAGATCTAGGGATTATGAGTCTATTAAAAATAAATTTAGGCCTGGTCATGCAGATTTTACATATTTTAAAAAATATGGAATAAGAGATTTCAGAGGTGGTGGTAGACAATCGGCTAGGGAAACTGCATCGAGAGTTGCGGCAGGGGCTATTGCTAAAAAAGTGCTAAAAAAATTAATTGGAAAAAATTTTAATGTAATTGGTGGCGTTACCCAACTCGGTTTGATGGGTTGTGATATAAATAATTGGGATGATAATCAAATTAATAAAAATCCTTTTTTTTGTCCTGATAAAAAATCTGTTAAAATCTGGGAAAAATATCTTTTGGCAGTAAGAAAATCCGGTTCATCTTGTGGAGCTATTATTGAGATAAGAGCTCGAGGTGTACCCGCAGGCCTTGGAGCACCTATTTACTCAAAATTAGATTCTGACATAGCAGCAGCACTTATAAGTATAAATGCTGTTAAGGGAGTAAATATTGGTGCCGGAATGTCCTCTGCTTATTTATCGGGAGAAGAAAACTCAGATGAAATAAGATCTAAATCAGGAAAAATTAAATTTAAAAGTAATAATGCTGGTGGAATTTTAGGAGGTATATCTTCTGGTCAGGAAATAATTGCATCTTTTTCGGTTAAACCAACTTCTTCTATTATTAATAGTAGAGAAACAATTGATAAAAAAGGTAAAAATACAAAAATTTCAGTTAGAGGACGACATGATCCCTGCGTAGGGATAAGAGCCGTTCCAATCGGAGAAGCAATGTTATCTTGTGTATTGTTAGATCACTATCTGATGAATAAAGCTCAATGTGGTTAAGAAAAGTTTTTATTTTTGGCAATAACAATATTAGAATTTAGAACGTTCTCAATTTTTTGAACTATACTATCACAATCCATACCTGCGTATTTGTACATATTTTCAGGAGTATCTTGGTCTAAAAATTTATCAGGTAAAAACATTGATCTAAATTTTAGTCCTTTATCAAAAAATCCTCTTTCAGATAACAATTTTGATACATGCGATCCAAAACCACCTATTGATCCTTCCTCTATAGTTAAAATTGCTTCATGGCTTGAAGCCAATTCAATAATTGATTGCTCGTCTAATGGTTTGGAAAATCTAGCATCAAAAATACTTGTCGATATACCTCTTTTTTTTAAAATGTCTGAGGCTTTCTTGCACTCATTTAATCTTGCCCCAAAATTTAGTATTGCAATATGTTTGCCTTGTAAAACCAACCTTCCCTTACCTATTTGTAGAGTTTCTTTAATATTTGGTAGATCAACACCAATACCATTACCCCTTGGATACCTAAAGGCAGAAGGTTTATCATTAATATTTACAGATGTATTAATCATCCTTACTAATTCTGCTTCATCACTTGCGGCCATTACAACAAAATTAGGTAAGGTCGATAAGTAGGTAACGTCAAATGATCCTGCGTGGGTTGGGCCATCAGCTCCAACTAAACCTGCTCTATCGATTGCAAATCTGACTGGTAATGATTGTATTGCTACATCATGAACCACTTGGTCATAAGCTCTTTGTAAAAAAGTTGAGTATATCGCTGCATAGGGCTTATAACCCTCAGTAGCTAATCCAGCAGCAAAAGTAACTCCGTGTTGTTCCGCAATACCTACGTCAAACATTCTTTCTGGAAATTTTTTTTCAAATAAGTCTAAGCCAGTTCCTGAAGGCATTGCTCCCGTGATTGCGACTATCTTTGTATCATTTTCTGCATGTTTAATTAATGTATTAGCAAAGACTTTTGTATAAGACGGTGATTTTGATTTTCCTTTAGATTGTTCTCCTGTTTGAACATTGAATTTTGATACTCCATGGTATTTGTCACCTGACTGTTCGGCGGGCTTATATCCTTTTCCTTTTTTTGTAATTGCATGAATTAATATGGGACCGTCATATGATGAATTTTTAACATTTTCCATAATAGTCACCATATTTTTAATATCATGTCCGTCGATTGGACCAATATAATAAAATCCAAGCTCATTAAATAGTGTTCCACCTGTTACCATGCTACGAAACATATCTTCGGCTTTTCCAGCTTTTTTTGAAAATCTTTTTGAAAAAGCAGAAATTATTAATTTAATTGTTTCTCTTAAACTAAAGTAAATTTTACCTGACAATAATCTAGCAAGGTATTTACTCATAGCACCAACTGGAGGAGCTATTGACATATCATTGTCATTTAAAATTACTATAAGTTTAGATTTCATTGCGCCAGCATTGTTCATAGCTTCATATGCCATTCCAGCACTCATTGCCCCGTCTCCTATCACAGCGACCACATTATTTTTATCGTTTGATAATTTTTTTGCAGTTGCCATTCCAAGAGTTGAAGAAATTGAAGTTGAGCTATGTGCTGCACCAAATGGATCATACTCACTTTCTGATCTTTTTGTAAATCCTGATAGTCCACCACCTTTTCTCAAGGTTTTAATTCTTTCTTTTCTACCTGTAATTATTTTATGTGGATAGCATTGGTGACCAACATCCCAAACAAGCTTATCATTTGGGGTATTAAAGACATAGTGGAGGGCAACAGTTAACTCCACAACTCCTAGACCGGCGCCTAAATGACCGCCAGTCTCTGAAACAACATCAATAAGCTCGTTTCTTAGTTCATTAGACACTTGTTCTAGCTGACTCTTTTTAAGTTTTCTTAAGTCAGAAGGATAATTTATTTTATCTAATAATTTTTCAGCCATTAATAACTTCTATCTAATATGAAATTAGTTGTTTTAATAAGTTGATTTGATTTAACTCCATATTTATTTAATTTATTTATTATCATTTTTTTTCTCTTTAATGCAAACTCTAAAGTTTTTTTATACCCATATAACTTTATAATTGTCGATTTGCCCTTTTTTTTATCTTTCTTAACAGGTTTTCCAACATTTTTCTTGGTACCCTTTATATCTAAAAGATCGTCAGCTATTTGGAATAAGAAACCCAATTCTTCTCCAATAAAACTCATATCTTTTTTTATTTTGTTTTTTTTACCTGATATTATTGCTGGTGCCAAACAGCAAAATTGAAAAAGTTTTCCTGTTTTCTTTTTTTGCATATCTATGATTTTAGAAGATCCTATTTTTTGTTTCTCATAGCTTAAATCAAGAAATTGACCACCAGCGATTCCCGTATGTCCTACACACTCAGATAATTTTTTAATTAGTTCTACTTTGATATTTGATTTAATATTAAATTTTTTGTCAGCTATAATTTCAAACGCAAGAGTTAATAAAGAATTCCCAGCAAGAATGGCTGTGGACTCACCAAACCTTATATGTGTTGAAGGTTTGCCTCTTCTCAATTTGTCGTTATCCATGCATGGTAAATCATCATGTATTAAGGAATAAGAATGAATACATTCTACTGCTGCACAAACATTAATTACTTGTTTAAAACTAAGATTAAATATTCTTGCAGTATTTAAAATAATTGAAGACCGTATCTTTTTACCACTATCCAAAGTTCCATATTTCATCGGTAATATTAAATTTGAGAAGTCCTGTTTTCTAAAATAACTTTTTAAAAATTTGTCAACTTTTTTTGAATTATTTTTGATGTCAGATAGCATGTCTTAATATTTACTTTTTAATACCCATGTCTCTAATTTTATTTAGTTTTTCCTTAAAAAGATTGTCAATATGGTTATTTAAAGTTAAAAGCCTTTCATAGTCCTTCTTTGACTTCTCAAGATCAAGCTGATTATTTTCTAATCTTTCAAGAATCTCAGATATTTCCAATTTTGTCTCGTTTAATGATTTACTTTTTATATCAGTTGGAATATTTTTCGTTTTCATAAAATTTATAATAATCTTAATATGAAAAATATCTATAAGAATTCTACCCAAAACTTGAATAAAGCAAAAAAAATTTTAATAAAAAACAATGTAATTGCTGTACCAACTGAAACAGTATATGGCTTGGCGGGTAATGCCTATTCGAATTCATCTGTAAAAAAAATATATAAAATTAAAAAAAGGCCAAGTAAAAATCCACTTATTATTCATTATTACAACCTTAAATCTCTAAAAAAAGATGCTTTTATAAAAGATGAGTTTTTAAAACTTTATAAAAAATTTTCTCCAGGGCCTTTAACTTATATTTTAAAAAAGAAAAAAAATTCAAAAATATCATTTTTTGCTAATTCAAATTTAAAAACGATTGCAGTGAGGTTTCCTAAAAATAAAATAATAAGAAAATTGCTAAAAAATCTAAATTTTCCACTAGCAATCCCAAGTGCAAATTTATCTTCTGCAGTAAGTCCTGTAAGTAGTGAAGATGTTATAGATGAATTTGGTAGTAAAATTAAATTTATTTTAGATGGAGGTAATTCAAGAATTGGATTGGAGTCTACTGTGATAAATTTAAGTAATAAAATTCAAATATTAAGACCAGGAGCGATTAGTAATAAAGATATAAGTAAAGTTCTTGGAAAAAAGGTATCTTTTTTAAAAAATTCAAATAAATTGATTTCACCTGGTCTTTTAAAAAGACATTATTCACCAGGAATACCTATTAGGCTCAATTGTAAAAAAATGGATGATAAAGCCGCATTAATTGTTTTTGGAAAAAAGTATAAGAATAATAATTATACATTTAACTTAAGCAAAAGTGGTGACATGAAAGAAGCTGCGAGGAATTTATACAAAACTTTGAGAAAAATTAAAAATTTAGGATTTAAAAAAATAAATGTAGTAAAGATACCAAATAATAAAATTGGAATTGCTATTAATGATAGATTAAAAAAAGCTGCTTATTAAATGTTTATACAAATTAAAAATCTTACAAAAAAATTTAAAAATAATTTAGCAGTAAACAATATAAATTTTAGTATTGAAAAAAATAATGTTCTTGGGTTGCTTGGGCCGAATGGATGTGGAAAAACTACATCTATAGGCATGATGCTAGGATTAATTAAACCAACTAGTGGTCAAATAATTATTGATAATAAAAATTTAGAGTCCTTTAAGAGAAATGATATATTGGCTAGAATTAACTTTGCTTCACCCTATATAGAATTACCAAAAAAACTAACTGTTCGACAAAATTTAGAAGTTTATGGAAGGCTATATGGAATCAAGAATCGAAAAGAAAGAATAGAAGAAATTTCAGAAGACTTAGATATAAAAGATTTTTTTGACAGGCAAACTGGTGAACTATCATCCGGACAAAAAAATAGAGTATCTTTGGCAAAATCTTTGATTAATAAACCTGAAATTTTGCTACTTGATGAACCAACTGCAAGTTTAGATCCAGATATAGGAGATTTTGTTAGGACTTATATTCAGTCTTATAGCTCAAAAAATAAAGTAACTATACTTCTTGCATCTCACAATATGGCAGAGGTTGAAAGGTTGTGTGATAGCATAATAATGATGAGGAGTGGTAAAATAATTGATAGAGGAACTTGCAAAGAAATTATTGATAAACACGGAAGAAACAATCTTGAAGAAACATTTTTAAAATTAGCTAGGAGCAAAGATGAGCTTTAATAAAATATATGCTTTAGCTCTGAGACATATGTACTTGATAAGTAATTCCCTGCCCAGAATAATAGACTTGGTTTACTGGCCTACAGTTCAAATTTTTTTATGGGGATTTATCTCAAAATTTTTTACTTTAAATTCAGAATATTACAGTAATACAGTCGGAATAATTTTAACTGCTGCAATTTTATATGATTTTTTATTTAGAGTAAGTATTAGTTTTAATATGATGTTTCTAGAAGAAATTTGGAGTAGAAACTTCACAAATTTATTTATAGCTCCTATAACTATTAGTGAAATGATAACGTCTCTTACCTTCACAGCTATTTTGCGAGCAATGATTGGGATGGTGCCTGCTGCAATTTTGGCTATACCTTTTTTTGGAGTATCTGTTTTTGATCTGGGAATTCCACTTTTATTTTTATTATTATCATTATATCTTTTTGGAATTACCTTGGGTCTTTTAGTGACTTCGGGACTTTTAAGATTTGGCCCCTCATTTGAAAATATCGCTTGGGCAAGTTTATTTTTCCTGGCTCCTTTAGGGTGCATTTATTACCCAATTGAAATTTTACCTAATTCACTTCAAATTATTGCAAAAGCACTTCCCTTGGTTCATATTTTTGAGGAAATGAGAAGCATTTTGCTAAACGGGAACGTAAATTATTTCGACATAATTAAATCAATATCTATATCTATTCTTTACTTCATATTGGGTGTAATAATTTTTTATGTTTCTTATTTTGGGGCGAAAGTCAGAGGGACATTGATTAATATGGGGGAATAATTTTAAATGCACAAATTTCTTGATGAAATTAAAAAGAATGAAGGAAAAACTAGAGTAGTAAAAAATTTCTTTGATAGTGAACAAGTAAATGCCTTATTAAAACTATATAAAAATCTTCCTGTAGAAATATTTAATAAGCGTCAAAATATTATGAAAAAGAAATGGTCAGATAATTTTGAAACCGATCTTCAAAAAATATTTATTGATAAATTAAAAGTAGAAATCGGTGATTTTTTTATGGATAACCCTAAAACTAAAGATAACCTTAATAGTCTTGGATTGTTTCAAGAGAGTTTTTCACCAGTGAGTGTTCACGCTGACACAGGATTTAATTTTGATAAAGTTATTTATAAACAGACTTTAATGCCACTTACCTCTAAAGGAGAAACGGTAATTTTTAAAAATAAATTCTATGGTTGTTCAACAACATTTTCTATAGATCCAAATGAATTAAAAGCTAAAGGATACAATAAAAGATCATCAGAACATATTGAAATGTTTAATAAAAAAGAATTTGATGAAGAAATTCATAAAAAATATTTAGCACACGAGGACATTAAAAATCTTAAGGGTCTGGAAGTAGATGTGGTATACAATTGGAAACCTGGGGATCTTTTAATTTTTGATAGAACAAGATTGCACTGCTCATCTAGCAATTTACCAGAAAAAAAAATTGGTTTTACAACTGCTACAAGCAAAAATTAAGTATGAAATTAATTGATTGTTTCATGTATTTTGATGAGGATTTAGTATTAGATATTAGACTTAACACTCTATTTGATACGGTTGATAAATTTATTATTGCTGAAGCAACTAGAGACCATGCAGGAAAAGAAAAAAAATTAAACTTTAATATTAATAAGTTTTCAAAGTTTAAAAACAAAATTGAATATTTAATTATTGAAGATCTTCCAATTAAAGTCTCAGCACAAAAAAATAATTGGCACGAAAATCATCTAAGAGACCAATTTCAACGTAATTCTTTATCTAAAGGTTATGAAAAATTTGAGGATAATGACCTTATAATGATATCAGATATAGATGAAATTCCTGATCCAAAAAAAATATACTCTTTCGAGCATAAAAAAAAATATGCATGTTTTTTACAAAGAAATTTTCAGTCAAAATTAAATTTACTGAATACCAGCGATGGTTATTGGGCAGGAACAAAAATATGTAAAAAAAAAAATTTAAAATCCCCTCAATGGTTAAGAGATATTAAAATTAAAGAGGTTCCTTTTTGGAAATTCTATAAACCTAAACAGCCACAACTTATTGAAAATGGAGGCTGGCATTTTAGTTTTTTGAAACAGCCAGAAGATATTGTTACTAAAATTAATTCTTATTCTCATCAAGAATTTAATAAGGCTGAATTCGTAGATCCTCATAAAATAAGAGAAAAAATTGATAATAAAAAGGATTTATTTAATCGAAAAATAACTTACGAAAAGGTTGATGTTGATAAATATTGTCCTGAATATATTGTGAGAAATAAAGATAAGTTCAAAGAATGGATAATATAATTTTTTAAATAAATGTGGTGCGCCCGGAAGGATTTGAACCCTCAACCTTCTGATCCGAAGTCAGACGCTCTATCCAGTTGAGCTACGAACGCATAAAGGTGTTTTAAACTATAAATGAATAAAATAAAAACATTTTCAGTTGAAGAAATTGGTAATAATCCCAGACTGGATAAATTTCTAGCTGCTAAATTCAATGATATTACCAGAACCCAAATTAAGAAAATTATAATTTCTAAAAACTTATCAATTAATAATAAAATTGTTTCTTCGCCATCACAAAAGGTCAGAATAGGTGATAAAATAAGTTTTTTAATTTTAGAAAATAAAAATGAATATATTAAACCCGAGAAAATTGAGATTAATATTGTTTATGAAGATCGTGATTTGATAGTGTTAGATAAACCAAGTGGGATAGTGGTACATCCTGGTGCGGGTAACAAAAGTGGGACTTTGGTCAATGGTTTAGTTTATCATTACAATAAAAATCTTTCTGATTTAAATGGAATTTACAGACCTGGTATAGTTCATAGAATTGATAAAGAGACTAGTGGTTTGATAGTGGTGGCAAAAAATAATTTTTCTCATGCTAAACTTGCGAAACAATTTAGCGATCATACTATTAAAAGAAAATATTTAGCATTAATTTGGGGAGTTCTAAGACCCTTGAAGGGAAAAATAATTACTCTTATCTCAAGAAGCAAAAAAAATAGACAGCTTATGGCAGTAAGTGAAATTTCAGGAAAAAAGGCAATAACAAATTATAAGACATTAAAAGTATTCGCAAATGATGAGATACCAAAAATTAGTTTGGTTGAGTGTGTTCTGGAAACTGGTCGAACACACCAGATAAGAGTACACCTTTCACACAAAGGTAATGGACTTATTGGTGATAAAAAATATGGAAAGCAAAAAAAAATGAAATTTAAAAAGATAAATAAAAAAGTTGAGGAAGTTTTGAAAAGTTTCAATAGACAGGCTCTTCATGCTCAAAGTTTAGGGTTTACTCACCCATCAAAAAACAGACAAATCGAATTTGGGTCAAAATTACCACAAGATTTTAAAAAAATACTTGATATACTTGAGAAATTAACCAATTGAAAAATTTTATTTTGGAAATATATATACAACTTAAATGAGCACAAAATCTGAGATATCAAACTTACCTATTTTATCTAGTGAAGGTGGATTATCATTATACCTCGCTCAAATTAAAAAATTTCCAATGCTAGATGCAGAAGAGGAATATATGCTTGCAAAAAATTGGAAAGATAGTGGGAATTTAAAATCAGCTCATAAGCTGGTGACTAGCCATTTAAGATTAGTAGCAAAAATAGCAATGGGATATAGAGGTTATGGTCTTCCTGTAAGTGAATTAATATCAGAGGGTAATATTGGATTAATGCAAGCTGTAAAAAAATTTGATCCTGATAAAGGATTTAGGCTAGCAACTTATGCGATGTGGTGGATTAAAGCTGGAATTCAAGAGTATGTTCTTAGATCATGGAGCTTAGTAAAAATGGGAACAACTGCTGCACAAAAGAAATTATTTTTTAACTTAAAAAAAATTAAGAAGCAAATTGCACCAAGTGAAGAAGGAGATCTTAGAAAAGAGCATGTTAATGAAATTTCCAAAAGACTGGGTGTTAAATCTGATGAAGTAGTATCGATGAACAGGAGAATGATGGGTCAAGAAAAATCTTTGAATGACCCAATAAAATCTGATGAGAAGGGTGAATGGCAAGATTGGGTGGTTGATGATAATTTGGATCAAGAACTTTACGTTTCACAAAAGCAAGAATTAGATGAGAAAAAAAGCTTACTTAAAGATGCCATAAAGATTTTAAATGATAGAGAAAGGAATATAATTCAAGATAGAAAGTTATCTGAAGACCCAAAAACTTTAGATGAGCTCAGTAAAAAATTTAAAATTAGTAGAGAACGAATAAGGCAAATTGAAACTAAAGCATTTGAGAAACTTCAAAAGGCAATGCTCAACTCAAGTAATTCAAAAAATCTCCTTCCAGCTAAGTAAAAATTAAAAAGGATTTTCTATAAGTATTGTATCAGATCTTTCTGGACTGGTTGATATACTTGATATTTTCGTTTCAATAAATTTTTCCAACTCTTTGATATAAATCTTTGCGTTCTCAGGTAATTTTTTAAATTCTTTTATTCCTTTTGTTGAGGATTTCCATCCTTTAAAAGTTTTGTATATAGGTTTTACTTTAAGTTGGTCATCCACAGCTGCAGGTAAATAATCTATTTTTTTTCCATTTAGTTCATATGCTATAGACATTTTAATTTCTTCAAGCTCATCAAGAACATCTAATTTTGTAAGAGCTATTCCATCAATGCCAGAAATTTTAATTGTCTGTCTGACAAGAACACCATCGAACCAACCACACCTTCTTTTTCTACTAGTTACTGTTCCAAACTCTTTTCCCCTAGTTCCAAGTAACTCCCCAGTTTTATCTTTAAGCTCGGTTGGAAAAGGACCTTCTCCTACCCTGGTTGTATAAGCCTTGGTAATTCCTAAAACATATTTTATTGTATTAGGACCGCATCCAGATCCTGTTGCAGCTGTTGCAGCTACTGTATTAGACGATGTAACGAATGGGTATGTACCATGGTCTACATCTAAAAGAATTCCTTGGGCACCTTCGAATAGTATTTTCTTGCCTTTAGCTTTGTACTCATCAATTTTTTTCCAAACTGGTTGGGAAAATTTTAAAATTTCTGGTGCAATTTTTAAAAGGTCTTTTTTTAATTGATCTTTTTTATAAACTTGCTTTCCCAAACCTTTTCTTATTGCATTATGATGAATAAGAACTGTTTCTAATCTGTGGTCTAAGTTACTTTCAGAAACCAAATCCATTACTCTAATTGACCTTCTTCCAATTTTATCCTCATAGGCAGGTCCAATTCCCCTTCTTGTTGTTCCTATCTTGGCATTACCTGCTGCGTCTTCTCTAATTTCATCCATCTCCTTATGAAAAGGAAGTATAAGGTTTGCCGACTCTGATAAAATTAAGTTATTTTCATCGACAATTACCCCTTTTGACTTAATCTCTTTTATTTCATCGAGTAAAGCCCAAGGATCTACAACAACACCATTACCAATTATCGAAATTTTATTTTTTCTTACTATTCCAGATGGTAACAATCTTAATTTATAAGTAATTCCATCTATTACCAAAGTGTGTCCGGCATTGTGACCACCTTGAAAACGAACGACAATATCTGCCTCGCTTGAAAGCCAATCAACAATTTTTCCTTTCCCCTCATCACCCCACTGCGAACCTACTACAACTACGTTTTTCATTAATTAAATATCCTATTAATTTTTATAGAGCTCAAATGATTAATTGGGCCATGGCCTTTTCCATAATTAAGATTAGACCTTATTGATTGATTAACATATTTAATTCCGAGCTCACAGGATTTATTTAAGTTTTTTCCACACGCAAAAAAAGTTGTTATTGCACTTGATAAAGTACAGCCCGTTCCATGAGTATTTTTGGTTTTAATTTTTTTATTTTTGAATATCTTAAATTCTTTTCTATTTAAAAATACATCTTGCATGATTCTTGTGTTTCTATGACCACCTTTGATTAAAATGTTTTTAACTCCAAATTCAAGCAAAATATTAGCAGCATGAACCATGTCCTCTAAACTTTTGATTTTTATTTTTGTTAAAACCTCAGCTTCTGGAATATTGGGTGTTATCAAATGAACTTTTTTAACAAGTGTTTCTTTAAGAGTTTTAATAGCTTTATCATTTATTAATTTAAAGCCTCCTTTGGCAACCATAACTGGATCAAGAATTATTTTTTTAGTTCTAATTTTTTTTAAGGCTCTCATAACTGCAAAGATTACGTCTGAAGAATGAAGCATACCAATTTTAATTGCATCTGGTTTTATATCTTTAGATGTAAATAAAATTTGCTTTTCAATTTCTTTAGGATTTAATGGAACTACAGAACTCACACCTGTTGTGTTTTGAGCCGTAATCGCAGTAATAGCAGTCATAGCGTAACTGCCTAGCGCGGTAACTGTTTTGATGTCTGCTTGAATTCCTGCTCCACCAGAGGAGTCTGATCCTGCTATTATTAAAATTTTAGATTTAGGTTTCAATTTTTTTATTTAATTGATTGTTTTACGATTTTTATACATTTTAAAATTAAATTTTTATCATATGACTCTGCCATAATCCTAATTTTTGGTTCTGTACCAGATTTTCTAACTAATATTCTTCCTTTGAGACCCATAACCTTATTGGCTTTTTTTATTGCATTTCTACACTTTGTTTTACCAACTACATTTTTATCCTTAACGATTATGTTCTCTAAAATTTGCGGTAATGGTTTGAAAACTTTTAATAATTGACTGGCCTTTTTACCTTTCCTTAAAGAAAACAAAACTTCTAGAGCTACTAATAGACCATCACCTGTTGTTGCAAATTTTCCTAAAATAATATGACCAGACTGCTCACCTCCCAAATTGTAATTTAATTTTTTCATTTTTTCTTTAACATATCTGTCTCCAACTTTAGATCTAGAAAATTTTATTTTTTCATTATTTAAAAATTTTTCTAATCCATAATTAGACATTAGTGTTCCGATCACGCCCCCTTTTAAAATTTTTTTCAATTTCCAGCGACGTGCCAACATTGCAATAATTTGATCACCGTCGATTACTTTTCCTTTTTCATCACACATAATGACTCTGTCTGCATCTCCATCAAATGCTATTCCAACGTTAGCTTTATTCTTTCTAACAGCGGTCTTTATTTTTGAAGGATATGTTGATCCACATTTTTCATTTATGTTTAATCCATTTGGATTTACTCCCATTGAAATAACTTTTGCCCCAAGCTCTTTAAGTAATTTAGGTGCAGCCTTATAGCAGGCACCATTCGCACAATCTAAAACTATTTTTGTTCCTTTAAGATGAAAATTACTTGGAAAATTATTTTTTAGTATATTGATGTATCTCTCGTTTCCATCTTCTAATCGTTTTACCCGTCCTAATAAATTTGGATTTGTTAATTGTTTTGTATTTTTAGCATCTATAAGCTTTTCAATTTTTTTTTCAATTTTATCAGAAAGCTTCATTCCATCAGGACCAAATAGTTTCAAACCATTATCATAATAAGGGTTATGAGAAGCTGTAATCATAATACCCATATTTGCTTTCATTGATTTGGTTAACATCGCAAGACCATTAGTAGGCAATGGGCCTAAAGTAAAAACATGCATTCCACCAGAAACAAGGCCAGACACTAAAGCTGGCTCTAAAGTATAACCTGATAATCTTGTATCTTTTGCTATAATTGCAATCTGTTTGGATTTTTTTTGATTTTTAAAATAAGTACCGGATGCCAATCCAAACTTAAAAAATTTTTCACCAGTTATATTTCCCTGATTTACAGTCCCTCTTATTCCATCCGTACCAAAGTATTTATTTTTCATTTATTTTTTCAAAAACTAAAATTCCCTGTTTTATTTCTTTAACATTATGTACTCTAAAAATTTGCACTCCTTGTGCTAGTAAAAAAAGTATCGAAGCCAAAGTTCCCCCTGTTCTATCAACGGTATCATACTCACCAGATATTTGATTAATAAATCTTTTTCTTGAAGTACCAATCAAAATAGGTAAGCCAAGACTATGAAACAATGATATTTTGGAAATTAAAGTCAAATTATGTTTCAAAGTTTTACCAAAACCAATTCCAGGGTCTAGAATAATTTTTTTATTATTTTTTATATTTGAAATTTTTTTTTCGAAGAAATCATAAATATCTAATAATACATTTTGGTATCTTGGGTTTTTTTGCATAGTATTAGGAGTACCTTGCATATGATGTAAAACTTTTGGAATATTAGAGCTTTTTAGTTTTGAAATAGCAGATGGATCATAATTAAAGCCTGATACATCATTTATAATATTTGCTCCATTTTTTATACTTTTAATCATAATGTCAGGTTTCCTGGTATCAATTGATAGGCAAACTTTTTTATATTTTTTTTTAAAATTTTCTACAACATTTTTAACTCTTTTCCACTCTATGTTTGGATCAATTGTTTTTGACCCTGGTCGTGTTGACTCGCCTCCTACATCAATAATTTTAGCACCAGAGTCAATCATATAAGAAATTTGTTTAAGAGCTTTTTTTTTATTATTAAATTTTCCTCCATCAGAAAAACTATCTGGTGTAAGGTTTAATACGCCCATTATTGTAGTACGGTTAAAATTTATATTTTTAAGGAAGTTTCTTCGTTTTGATATAATTTTTTTTAAATCGTATTTAACAATTTTTTTTATATTTTTATTAAGTGTATTAATTTCTTTTATATGAATTAATCTAGTTTTAACTTTTCTTTTTTCCCTTGAAAAAATTTCTAATTGATCAAAGGCAATATTTTTTTTACCATTTAGTGGAAAAGCTTTGTTTAATTTGATTAGTCTTCTCGCGGCTCTTCCATGATAAAAATTACACGCCCTGGTGTAATAGTTTCTCATTATTTGAATATATTATAATGCTGGTTTAGGCTTTAAACCAATAGAATCTATTGCTGAGGAAACGTTATCTTCATCATTTTCCTCTTTTTTTGATAATTTTTCTGGTTTGATATTTTTAAGAATTAAATCTCTTATTTCATCACCCGTCAAAGTTTCATAAACTAGCAATGCTTTTGCAAGTTTATGGAGGTCATCAATTTTTTCTGTTAAAACTTTCTTTGCTCTCTCATAACTAGTGTCTATAATTTTTTTAACTTCTGCATCAACTTTTTTTGCAGTATCTTCTGACATGTTTTGCTGTCTAGTTATCGACCTTCCAAGAAAGACTTCGTCTTCGTTTTCGCCATAAGCTATAGTTCCTAGGTCTTTGCTCATCCCATATCTAGTTACCATATTTTTTGCCATTTTAGTTGCCATGTCGATATCAGAAGACGCTCCTGAAGTTATTTTCTCATATCCAAATATAAGTTCTTCTGCAATTCTACCGCCCATTGCAACTGCTATATCTGAGTACATTTTCTCCCTAGTCACAGAGAGTTGATCTCTCTCAGGTAGTCTCATTACCATACCGAGCGCTCTACCTCTTGGTATAATTGTAGCTTTATGTATTGGATCAGAAACTTTTTCATTTAAAGCAACAATTGCGTGGCCACCTTCATGGTAAGCAGTCAATTTTTTTTCTTCTTCAGACATTACCATTGATCTTCTTTCTGCTCCCATCATAACTTTATCTTTTGCCTCTTCCACGTCGCTCATTGTAACAACTCTTTTATTTTTTCTAGCAGCAAGCAATGCTGACTCGTTTATTAAATTAGCAAGATCTGCTCCAGAAAAACCAGGAGTTCCTCTTGCAATTGTTCTTAGTTTGACATCCGGTCCAGTGTTAATTTTTTTAACATGTACCTTAAGAATAGCTTCTCTTCCGATAATATCTGGATTTGGAACAACAACTTGTCTATCAAACCTTCCTGGTCTTAATAAAGCTGGATCTAATACATCTGGTCTATTTGTTGCGGCAATTAAAATAATTCCTTCGTTTGTGTCGAAACCATCCATTTCAACTAATAACTGATTTAAAGTTTGTTCTCTTTCATCGTTTCCACCGCCTAAACCAGCTCCCCTACTTCTACCAACAGCATCGATTTCGTCTATAAAAATTATGCAAGGAGCGTGTTTCTTGCCTTGTTCAAACATGTCTCTAACTCTAGATGCACCAACACCTACGAACATTTCGACAAAATCGGATCCTGAGATCGTAAAAAAAGGGACATTTGCTTCACCAGCAATTGCTTTTGCTAATAAAGTTTTTCCAGTTCCTGGGGGACCGATAAGTAATGCACCTTTTGGAATCTTTCCACCAAGTCTTCTAAATTTTTTTGGATCTTTTAAAAAATCTACTATTTCCTCAACTTCTTCTTTTGCCTCTTCGATTCCTGCAACATCATTGAATGTTACTTTGCCTTGTGCTTCAGTAAGTAATTTTGCCTTTGATCTTCCAAAACCCATGGCGCCACCCCTACCTCCTTGCATTTGGCGCATAAAAAATATCCATACACCTATTAATAAAAGCATTGGGAACCATGATAATAAAACTCCTAGTAATGATGGCATTTTATCTTCAACCGGTGATGCAACGATATTAACATTTTTTTCAGATAATTTTTCTACTAAGCCGGGGTAGTCAGGTGAATATGTATGAAATTTTGAACCATCAGATAATACCCCTGATATATTATTACCCTGAATTTGAACTTGAACAACTCTTCCATTGTCCACTTCTTTTAAAAATTTTGAGAAAGCTATGTTGTTTGCTTGTTCATTAACTTTATTTGGGTTTTGGAATAGATTAAAAAGTCCTACTGATAAAAGGACTATCAAACCCCACATTAATAAATTTCTTAAATTCATACTTAATAAATAGGTATTTTTACCATTTAAACAAGTGTCATAAAGCTACAAATAATTAAAAGTTCACAAAATTAAGTAATTTTTAATCAATTTTATTGAGAAAACCCGTTTTTTTAAAATTCTTTTGTCACATGAACAAAGTTTTTCCTTTTTTCAAAAATACATCCTCCTAGAGTGCTTTTTTGGTTAGATTTAGATTTAAACCTACTAATTAAATTTAAAACCTTTTTAGCCCTTGGGGGATAGTATGATGCAGCTCTTTTTTTTACAATTGTATTAATAATTTTAAATTTTATATCGGCAGGCTCTTTTTGAAACATGTTAAAATCTAAAATTGTCTCTCTTTTTTTGAATTTTACGAATTTTTTTAATGATTGTTTTACATAAAAATTAATTGCCTTTTTTGTTGATGAAATGTTTTCTATGGATTTATAAATCTGATCAGGTTCGATGCCTTTATTCTTTAAAATTTTAGTTAATTCTCGAATATTTGTTCTTAAAAATTTTTTATTTTTATTACTTGGGTCTTTAATAATTTTTTTAAAGAATTTTTTTGAAGTAATTTGAAGTTCCTCTTTTCTGAATTTTAAGAAAGGTCTTAATAATTTAATACCGAAATTTAATTTCGTACTTTCGCTCATTGACGACAATCCTTCAACTCCACTTCCTCTAGACAACCTAATTAAAAAAGTTTCAATCTGGTCATCTTTATGATGTGCTGTAACCAAAGATTTAATATTATTTTTTTTGCAAAAATCACATAAAATTTGATATCTCGTATCTCTAGCATTTTTTTGGATATTTTTTTGGATATTTTTTTTATTTTTAATTATTTTTAAATGAATTTGATACTTTTTAAGAATATTTTTTAATTGTAAAGCTTCTTTACTAGAATTTTTCCTAATTGCATGATCTACATGTACAAAATAAACCTTTTTGTTTTTTTCTTCTCTTAATAGTTTCGATAATAAAGCAAGTGCCATACTGTCAGATCCGCCAGATATAGCGGCTAAAAATGACTTTGTATTTTTGGTCGTTAAATTTAACTTTGAATAAATTTTTGAGATTTTTTTATCTTTTAAAACTGCATCTTTAAGCTTTGCTGCATTTAAATTTTTTCTTTTCATATTCTGCTTTTTGTAACACAGACTTGCTTGCTTTTGGATATTGTTTTTTAACTCCGCTTATCATTAAACAACCTTGATCTTTTTCGCCTAATTGAACTAAAGTAGTTCCAAGTTTAAGTAAATTAATTGGTGCTTTTTTACTCTTTGGATAATTTTGATACCCATCTAGATAAGCTGCGGCTGCATCCTGATAAAGTTGTCTTATTCTAAAAGTTTCACCGTACCAGTATTGTGCGCTGCCAGCTAAATCATTGTCTTTATTTTTATCAATAAATTCTTTAAGCGCAAACTCTGCCGTCTCATAATCCCCAACTTTTATAAAACTAACCGCAAAGTTATATTGTTCATTTGGAGGTTTGTTGGGAAGTAAAGATTTTGCTCTCTCCGCTTTTTCACTCACAACTAATCCAGCGGACTCTATTGATTGCGTTTTTTGCACACTTTCAGTTTTTTCTAAATCGCTATCAGATAAAGTGCCTAAATCTTTTGGTAAATCTGTTCCTGGAAGTCTTTTTTTAGTTATTTTTTTTGATGTGTTATCAGATGCTGTCGTTGAACTCTCCAGATCACTGAATCTGACTTGATTATCTGATTGCATCTTGGTTATTCTGTTTGAAAGTTTATCAATTTTAAAATTGATTTCCTCATACCGGTTTGTAACTTCTCTAAATTGTTCTTCTATCTCGTTAAGTTTTAGTAAATGACGTGTCAAAACATCTTCGTTTAGCCCGTCGTTAGATATGTTTTTTGTTTGAACTTCTGAAGTTTTGTAAAAAGCTTTTTCTAAAGTTTTAAGATCTTTGCTTATATTTTCAATTTTAGTTTTGATATCTTTAAGTTCTGCCTCATCAGCACTAGCAAAGTAAGAAAACATTAAGAAAAATAATGAAAAAATAAAAACTTTTGTAAAAAGATTCCTATAAATTGTTGACATATTTCAACTTTTATTTACACAAAATGGCAAAAAAAAGACCCTGCTATTTATTTTAAATAACAGGGTCTATTAATATTAAATTTTTAGTTTGCTTTAATCGTTACAGATCTTCGATTTTGAGACCACGCTAATGGACTAGATGCTGGATTTACAGGTTTTTCTTTACCGTAGCTTATTACGCTAATTCTTTTTCCAGAAACACCGTATGTCATTAAATAATCTTTTGCAGCGTTCGCTCTTCTTTCGCCAAGGGCCAAGTTATATTCTCTTGTTCCTCTTTCGTCTGCATGACCTTCAATAGTAACAGTTAGATCTTTATTTTTTCTTAAGTACGTAGCCTGTTTTCTTAAAGTGTCACGTGATCTTGTAGTTAAGCTTGATTTGTTAGTAGCGAAAAAAACTCTGTCCGGCACACCGTTAGCTAAATATTCTACAGTATCTGTTCCTGTATAAACATCATCTGTGGTATCTACAGAAGCTTTCTTGGCTGTGGAACACGCTGAAATTAACAACGTGCTAAATAGAACTAAAACAAAATTTTTTAGTGCACTATTAAACTTCATTTGTATCTCCTAAATATATTTAAGGTTGTCGTAATATTCCAAATTTAAAGGAATCTTGCAAGTATAAATTGTGTTAAAAAATCACTATTTTGATAACAATGAGGACCACGATGGGTCTGATGCATCAGTTTCTGTTTTAACCAGCCTTTCATTATACCCAGTTATATCAATAGACCATAGCTTAGCTGTAAAACCTTGACCTTTGCTATCTGATTTGGTCTCTCTATAGAATATTAAAACTCTTCCATTCGGCGACCATGAAGGCGCCTCTTGATAATAGTTTTCCGTCAAAAGTCTTTCTCCGGTGCCATCTGACCTCATTACACCAATATAAAATTTTCCTTTTCGCATTTTAGTAAATGCTATTAAATCACCCCTTGGAGACCAAACTGGTGTTCCATAAATACCATTACCAAAAGTAATTCTTTTTACCTGACTTCCATCACTTCTCATTGTATATATTTGTTGAAGTCCGCTTCTATCAGAATTAAAACAAATATATTTTCCATCCGGAGAATAAGAAGGTGATGTATCTATTGCAGAGTGGTCGGTGATTCTTTCAACAACTCTTGTTTCCATATCCATTGAGTAAATATCAGAATTACCATCTTTTGCAAAACTCATAATGATTTTTTTTCCGTCTGGAGAAAATCTTGGTGCAAAAGTCATTCCAGGAAAGTTTCCAACTACTTCCTGAATACCAGTTTCGATATCTAACAAATAAACTCTTGGCATATTTTTAAAATATGACATGTAAGTAACTAATTGATTTGTTGGGTTAAATCTTGGAGTTAAAACAAGTTCATTTCCTAAAGTTAAATATTTCGTGCCATGTCCATCCTGATCCATTATAGCTAGTTTTTTCACTCTTTGATCTTTTGGTCCTTTCTCAGACACATATATTATTCTTGTATCAAAATACCCAGTTTCACCAGTTAATCTTTCATAAATTTTATCGGATATAATATGTGCTACTCTTCTCCAATTAGTTGGTGTAGTTGTGAAAGAAAGTGCTAACATTTCCTTAGCGGCCGTTAGATCCCAAAGCCTAAATTCTACTTTTAACTTTTTATCTTTAACAACAATTTTCCCAGTAATTAATGCTTGAGCCTTTATTAGTCTCCAATCTTCAAACCTTGGTTTGAGGTGGGCTATATCTGGCTTTTGAACAAATGCATCCTTTTTTAAAGGATTAAATAATCCAGTAGATTTAAAATTTTTTTCAATTATTTTGGAAATTTCTTCCCCTAATTTTTTCTCTTTTAATGACTTAAAATCTTCCGATTTATTATCAATATGTAAAGGTGAGACCGCTATCGGTAATGGATCTAGATTACCCCTGGTTATGTCTACTTTTATTAAACTAAATGCATTTTCAATAGTTAATATGAAAAATATAAAGATAATAATTGTTTTTTTCATAACCCTAACCTTTTAACATTTCTGTTGGATCAAAATTTAACTGTAAATCTTTCCATCTATCATAACCAGTAGGTGGAACTTTTAAAGGTTGGCAAATTCTTACTGCTCTAAGAGCGCTTTCAGCTAAAATTTTGTAGAAACTTTGACCTGGAGTATTCATTCTTGCATGATCTAAAATTTCTGCTTTAAGTATTCTGCCATCGGGTTTTAATTGTAGTTTGATTCTTACTAATAAATCTTTGTCGTAGGGGAGCCCAAGCGGAACACTCCAGCACCCAAATATTTGAGCTCTCAGTGCATCTTCCTCAGACAATGATAGTGCCTTTGCAAAGGGCGTTTTGACATTGCTTTGAGTTATTTGGCTATTTTTTTTTTGCGTTTCTGCTTGTTCTTCCTTGGCTTTATCTATTAAAGCAGCAATCTCGTTAGTATCAAACAACTCTTCCTTCTCAAATTCAGATGATTGTCTAATTTGAGGTTTAATCTCTTCAGGATTCTGTTTTTTCTTTACTATTTGTTTAGTTTCTTTTTTATCCTCTGGCAATGGAATCCTGTCAGGTTTTTCTTTAGCTTTTGCAGATGGGGGTGCCTGTTCAGACACGACTCTTTTATTATCCTCTTTTACTTTTTCAATGATTTTTCTTGCTTTGGGGGCGTAAGGTATAAAAGTTTTATCTTTTATTTGTATCAGTTCGACTGAAACGATTGGTGGTACATCAATAGGTTCACGCATCATAAAGGGTAAGGTCAATGCTGTTATAAAGATGACTAAAGTGTGAAATAAAAAAGAAAATATTAAACCTCTGCTCATAAAACATCAATTTTTATATGGCTCTGATATAAGTGCTACTTTTGAGAATCCTGCACCTGATAATCTTCCCATTACCTCTAAAACTCTTCCATAATTTATGGTTTTGTCACCTCTTACATAAATTCTTGTATCAGTTCTGTTTTTTGATATGGCTAATAATTTAGGAACCACTTTTTTAAAAGTGACTTGATGTTCTTGAATAAATATTTCACCTTTTGAATTAATTGTTATTGTAAGTGGTTCTTGATCATCAGGTAAAGAGTCTGCTGCTGACTCGGGTAGGTCAACTTGTACTCCAACAGTTAACAAAGGTGCGGTTACCATAAAAATAATTAAAAGAACTAACATTACATCTACGAAAGGTGTAACATTTATTTCGCTCATTGGTTCTTTCTTTTTTGAGCGATTAATTGTAAATGCCATTTGATTAAATTATTGATAAAAATCTTTTTGAAAAATTGTCAACTCTTGCAAAATATCTTTGCGAGTCACTATTGAATTTATTATAAGCTATCACAGCAGGTATAGCGGCAAGAAGACCAAGTGCTGTTGCAAACAATGCTTCTGCAATACCGGGCGCAACGATTGCTAAACTTGTATTTCTTGAAATCGCGATTGATTGGAAAGAATTCATAATTCCCCATACGGTTCCGAATAAACCAATAAAAGGTGCTGTGGAGCCGATTGTTGCTAAATAAGTAAAATTTTTTTCGACACTTTTAAGCTGGTTGTCTATGGAAACTTCTAGAACTCTTTCTACTCTTGCGCTTTGTATAGACGAAGATTTTGATTTTGTTTTTATTAATTCTGACATTGCATTTTTAAATATAATTGTCAAAGGATCTTCTGATTTCATCGGAAGACCTTTATAAAATGCTTCGGCTGATTTCGATTTCCAAAATTTATCCTCGAATGATTTTGTAGATTGATCAATTCTTCTAAATAATCTTACTTTGTCATATATTAGAGCCCATGAAAAAATTGAGCTTGCAATCAGAAGTACTATAACTGCTTTTACAACAAAGTCTGCTCTTAAGAAAAGTTGCCAGAGTGAAAAATCATTTGCTCCACCTAAGCCAACAACTTGATTTGCGATTTCTGTCTCCATTAAGGTTAATTACGTGTAGAATGTGTCATCAATTTGGCACTTTATTAATATAAGATTTATTTGGTTTGCTGATTAAATTGTGCTCGACAATCTCTGAAATATCTAGCAATTAAAATTGCATCTGCTTTATTAACATCTTTTTTTTTGCTTAATCTTGGAGATATTGAAGGATACATTTCTATAACCTTAGTTCGGCTAGCATCTTTAGAAGAATTAATTAAATCAAAATGTTTTTTCCATTTTGCAGGTCTAACAAAGAAAATAGGAAGGTTTAATGCTGCACAAATTCCTTTTATCGAACCAAAAGTTTGACCAAAATTAAACATGCTTGTTACCCCTTGGCCAGGCATTGCACTCACCTGTTCAACTATTAAAAAAGTGTCACCGCTTGGGATTATGTTCTTTTTTATAATATTAACTAACTGAGCGCTATTTAATTGGTTTTTATTTTTCTTGCCCTCTGACATTACGGGCATATCATAAACGTCAAATATTTTTAAATCGTCAAGAATTGCAATTCCGCCGCTTAGACCAGGATCTATACCTATTATTCTCATTTTAATTTTTTAAATTAAGTTGCAGTTATGAAAAATGTTTTGGATATCATCATCTTCCTCTAGTAATTCTAAAAGATTTACCAATTCTTTTTCATCATCTTTTTTTATGCTTACTTTATTTTTAGGCCTCCATTCTATACCTGAATAGCTAAATTGTTTTATTAGCTTTTCACTTTCATTTTTTACTCTGTAAAAATCCTCTTTAATAGTAATAATTTCATGAAAATCTTTGTGATTAATACAATCTTTTGCACCTACCGTTGCGGCATAATCTAAAGCTTTTTCGTCAGATATTCCATCTCTTGAGAATTGAATAACTCCAAAATTATTAAAAAAATGAGCTGTGGATCCATCGCTTGCAAGGCTTCCTCCAAATTTTTGTAAATTTTTTCTGATATTTCCTGCAGTTCTGTTTTTATTATCCGTAAGTGTCTCAATAATTAACGCTATATTTTTTGGCCCAAAACCTTCGTATCTTAAGTTTTGAAAATTTACACCTTTTTGATTTTCAGATTTACTTATAGCTCTGTTAATATTTTCTTTGGGCATGTTTGCATCTTTAGCTATTTCAATTGCTGCTCTTAACCTGTGGTTTGTGTCTGGGTCTTTTGATCCAAGTTTGGCGGCAACTGTTATTTCTCTTGAGATTTTTGAAAATATTTTTGATCTTAATTTGTCTTGCCTTCCCTTTTTATGTTTAATACCTGCCCAATGTGAATGACCTGCCATCTATCAAGATCTTTCTTGCAAAGACCCTCCTAATATAATTTGTTCAGCTTTTTTAGCTAAACCAGTTTCGTGGTCACCCTGAACTAGTAAACCTGAAATAGTTGCTTCACCATCAGCTGGAAAATGACGTTTAGCAGATGTGTCTTTAAGAAATTTTTTTAAAGAATTTTCTCCATTCATACCAATCACAGAATTATAAACACCACACATACCTAGATCAGTTTGGTAAGCAGTACCTTTGTTTAAAACTCTAGTATCAGATGTAGGCACGTGTGTATGTGTTCCAACAACAGCAGTGGCTTTTCCATCAAAAAAATATCCTATGGCCATTTTTTCACTTGTAATTTCACCATGAAAATCTACTACAATAAAATCTGCATCTCTTTTAAGTTTTACTTCTGAAGCAAATTTTTTTGCCGCAAGGAAAACATCATCGCTTTTTTTCATAAAAACATTTCCCATGAGATTTATTACTGCAATTTTTTTTTTATTTTTTGAAATGAAAATATTGCTTCCTTTTCCTTGCACAGGTTTAAGGGAATTTTCGGGTCTTAGTAGTCTTTTTTCTTTTTCTATAAATTCTTGAGTTTCTTTTTGGTCCCAAATATGATTTCCAGAAGTTATAACATTTACACCAGCATTGAAGAAATCTTCAGTATTTTTTTTTGTAATACCTAAACCGTTATCAGCTGCGTTTTCCCCATTTGCTATCACAAAGTCGATTTTTTTTTCGATAATAATTTTAGGTAAATTTTTTTTAATTGCTTCAACTCCTGGAATACCGAATATATCTCCCAATATTAAAATATTCATTATAAGCTAATATAATCCTTTCTCTGTGAGTATATAATTTAATTTCACATCAAATTTTGAAATTGGAATTTTTTTATATCTCTGAAAGGAAAATGCAAGACCAATGGTAATTATTTTTGGATTTTTTAAGACATATTTTCTTAAAATCCTATCATAATAACCTTTTCCATATCCCAATCGGTTTTTAAATTTATCAAATGCAACAATTGGAACTAAGATTAAATCTGGAATAATTTTTTTTCCATTTATTTCAGGTTCAAGAAATCCAAATTTATTTACCATTAAAGGATCAGAAAATTTCCAGCTTACAAATTTCATCGAATTATTCTTTAAAATAACAGGCAGTAAAGTTTTGGTTCTGTCTCGCTTTTTGAGAATTTGAAATAGTTTTAAAGTATCAAATTCGTAATTAGATGGATAATATAACGAGATTTTTTTTATTTGTTTTCTTGTAATAAAATTTATTAAAGGTTTAAAACAATTTTCTTTTGTTTCAAAATATTGCTTTTTTCTATTATTGATATATTTTTTTCTTAATTTTTCTTTAGAGAGCATCTACTGCACCTTGGAACTAGATTCAGTATCTTTTATAATCTCCTCTAAAGATTTGGTTGTTTTATCAAGTAAACTTTCATAAACGTTTTGACTTTCTTCAACCATTTTTTTAAATTTCTCTAATTCGTCATTTAGTTTGGATATTTCTCCTTCTTTGCCTTCTTTATAATCTAAAATTAGAGATCTCATCTCTTTAAATTTTTTTGATAAATTCTCAAAACTATCTTTTTGAGATGTAACTCTCTTTTTTAGATCAAAATACTCATCGATTACCTGAATTGATGTTATGAGTAAAAGTTTATTTTCGCCTATATTACCAAGCTTGTCCTTTAAATCGGTATATTTCTTATCTAAAAACTTTGTTAAATTTATTAAATCCTTTTCCTGTCCATCATCACAAGAAAGTAGATAATCTTTGTTGTTAAATTTTACATTTATATTTGCCATTTTTCTATCTCCTCAACTAAAGAATTTGTTTCTTCGCCTAACTCGTCTATATCCTGATTAAATTGCTCTTGTAACTTTTTGTTTTTTTTTTGATCATCTTCAATTTTTTTTAAATGGTTTTTTAAATCAGCATATTTAAGTAGTAAATCTTTATATTTTTTTTCAATTTCTATTTTTTCGCTCTGTAATTGATTTTTTTCAACAAGAATTTTATCTATCTCATGGGTGTGCACATTAGGTAAATTACTAAGATTTTTTAGTTTCTCTAACACGCTTTGAAGTCTTTTTTCTTTAATGTATAAACTTTCCATTGAATTTTTTTTATATCATATTATTGCTATCATGAATTGAAGTCTATATAGGTATTTAATAAGTGGATCCAAAATTAAAAGATTTATCAAACGCTATAAGGTTTTTATCTATTGATGCTGTGCAAAAAGCAAATTCTGGACATCCTGGTATGCCTATGGGCATGGCAGATGTTGCAACAGTATTATATAAATACTACCTGAAGTTTAATCCAAAAAATCCCGATTGGTTGAACAGAGACAGATTTATTTTGTCTGCAGGTCATGGGTCGATGCTTTTATACTCTTTACTTTATCTTACAGGTTATAAAAAAGTACAGATTGAAGATATTAAAAATTTTAGGCAACTTAATTCAATATGTGCAGGTCACCCTGAGCATCAAAAATCATCAGGAATCGAGACAACAACAGGTCCGTTAGGTCAGGGTTTGGCAAATTCTGTTGGGATGGCAATAGGTCAAGAAATTTTAAGAAAAAAATTTGGATCAGATATTATAAATAATAAAACCTATGTAATTGCGAGTGACGGAGACATGATGGAAGGAATTAGCCATGAAGCTATGAGTCTAGCTGGACATTTAAATTTGAAAAACTTAATTGTATTTTTTGACAATAATAAAATTTCAATTGATGGTTCTACATCTTTAAGTGTTTCTGATAATTATAAAAAGAGATTTGAAAGTTATGGTTGGTCTTTTCAGGAGATTAATGGTCACAATTATAAGCAAATTTTTAATGCAATTAAAAAAGCAAATAAGTCAAAAAAACCAACAATAATTTCGTGTAAAACCATAATTGGATTTGGATCTCCAAATAAGTCGGGTAAAGCATCTTCTCATGGCGCTCCTCTTGGTGATGACGAAATAAAATTAGTTAGAAAAAAACTTAATTGGAAACATGATCCTTTCCATATACCTGCTGAATTATTGAATTCTTGGAGAGAAATCGGGAATAAGGGTGAGAAAATAGAAGATGAGTGGAATAGCGCTTTAAAAAAGAAAAATACCAAAATTAAAGATGAATTTAAACGGTTATTAAAAGGAGAACTTCCCATATCTTTAGATAAAATATTAGGCGATGAAAAGCTAAAATATTTTCAATCAAAGCCTAAAATGGCAACAAGACAATGTTCGTCTTCGGTTATAAATAGTATTTCAAACGATGTGCCAGAACTTATTGGAGGGTCTGCAGATCTAAGCGGTTCTAACAATACAAAAACTGATAAAGCTAAAGTTATTACATCTAAAAATTTTAACGGAAATTATATTCATTATGGTGTCAGAGAACATGCGATGGCAGGAGTGATGAATGGTCTTGCTTTATACGGTGGCATTATACCTTTTGGTGGAACTTTTTTGATTTTCTCAGATTACCTTAAGCCCTCGATGAGACTGTCTGCAATTATGAATTTAAGAGTAATTTATATATTTTCACATGACTCTATTGGACTTGGCGAAGATGGTCCAACTCATCAACCAATAGAACAGTTAGAACACCTGAGAGCAATACCAAATTTAAATGTTTTTAGACCTGCAGATATAAATGAAACTCTTGAATGTTGGGAAATTGCTTTGAAAAGTAAAAATAATCCAAGTGCAATTGTTTTATCTAGACAAAAATTGCCTTACGTGAGTGAGCACAAGTCAGGAGAAAATATGTGCTCCAAAGGTGGTTATATTTTAAAGGAAACTTCAGAGAACGCTGAAGTATCTATACTGGCTTCAGGTTCAGAAGTTGAGATTGCTTTAGAAGCTCAAGAAAAACTTAAGGCTATGAATATAAATTCAAAAGTTATTTCTATTCCTTGCTATGACATATTTCAAAATCAAACAGAGTCATACAAAGATGAAATGTTTGGAAAAAATACATTTAAAATATCAATTGAAGCTTCAACTACGTCTGGCTGGAAAAGCACAGTTGGAAAAGATGGTGTATCTCTTGGTCTCACTACATTTGGAAGAAGTGCTCCTTACAAAGATATTTATAAGTTGTTTAACTTAACTAGTGATGAGATAGTAAAAATTACAAAATCTAAGGTTGGTAAATAATTAGACAAATGTCTGATTTAAAAATTTTCTCTGACAGTGTTCAAATTAATAACAAAAGAGTTATTGTTAGATTAGATTTAAATGTTCCAATTAAAAATTTTAAAATTGAGGATGATACTAGAATTAGAGTTGTCATCCCTTTTTTAAGTAAACTTCTCAAAAAAAAAGCAAAAGTTATTTTAATTACACACTTAGGGAGACCAAAGGGAAAAGTGGTGCCGGAATTGTCTCTTAATCCAATATTTAATTATTTAAAAAAAAATTTTAAAGAAAAAATATATTTTTACCAAAATGGTTTTGATGAAAGTGCTGTTGACGCTAGCAACAAACTTGCTTCGGGTGAGATGCTTTTGTTTGAAAATATTCGTTTTTTTAAAGAAGAAGAAAGTAATGAGGAAACCTTTGCAAAAAAGCTTGCGGATCTTGGAGATATTTTTATTAATGAAGCTTTTTCTTGCTCTCACAGAAAGCAAGCATCTATACATAAAATAACTAAATTTATTGACAGTTATGGGGGGCCAACTTTAGAAAAAGAAACAAATTCTATTGACCTAATACTAAAGAATAAAAAAAGACCAGTTACCTGCATCATCGGAGGTTCAAAAGTTTCAACCAAAATAAATATTTTATCAAGTTTATCAAAAAATGCAGATAATATTGTGATTGTAGGTGCTATGGCGAATAATTTTTTAAAATTTAATGGCTTAAACGTTGGCGCCTCACTTGTAGAAAAAAACTCAGAAAGTATAGTTAAAGATATAATTGCAATGGGAGAAAAAAATAAATGTAACATTATTATTCCTGTTGATTGTAATACTTCTAAAAATGTTGGCGGAAACTCGACATATAAATCAATGAATGATGTTGGTTCTGAAGATATAATTTTAGATGTTGGTAAAAAAACCATAGAATTAATTAGCAAAACTATAGATAACTCAAACACTGTATTTTGGAATGGACCTGCAGGATATTATGAAAATAAAAATTTTTCAGTTGGCTCAGAATTAATAGCAAAAAAAATCGCTGAGAATACAAAATCTAAGTCCTTAATATCTATTGTTGGCGGCGGAGATACTGTTGCGGCAATCAAAAGTACTGGACTTGAAAAGGTTTTTACATATTTATCAACAGCCGGGGGTGCATTCTTGGAATCTCTTGAAGGGAAAGAGCTGCCTGGTATACAAGTATTAAAAAAAAACTAAAATTTATGAATATAGAAGAAATAGCAAAAATGATGGTGGCCAAAGGCAAAGGAATACTTGCAGCAGACGAGAGCACTGGGACGATGGAAAAGAGGTTGAAGAGTGTAAATGTTGAATGCACAGAAAAAAATAGGCTTAATTTTAGAGAAACTTTGTTCTCATCGAATTCAATGAAAACATCTATAAGCGGTGTAATATTATTTGATGAAACTTTAAGACAGACATCTAGTAGCGGTATTTCTATTCCAGAATTAATTAAAAAAAGTGGAGCAATCCCAGGCATAAAGGTCGATAAAGGTGCAAAAAGTTTAGCTGGTTCGGATAAAGAAAAAATTACTGAAGGTTTAGATGGTTTAAGAGATAGAATGAAGGAGTACTATGATTTAGGAGCAAGATTTGCAAAATGGCGAGCTGTATATTCTATTTCATCATCACAGCCAAGTGATCAATGTATAAAATCTAATGCACATGCTTTGGCAAGATACGCTGCAATAGTTCAGGAAGCAAAAATGGTTCCAATTGTAGAACCTGAAGTTTTAATGGACGGAGAACATACAATTGATAAATGCTATGAAGTTACATGTAAAGTGCTTAGCGAATGTTATAAAGAACTTACAATACACAAGATAAATTTAAAAGGAACTGTTCTTAAACCAAACATGATTCTTCCTGGTGCAAGTTGCAAACAAAAGGTTTCTAGCGAAGAAATAGCGAGAAAGACTTTAGATTGTTTGAAAAAGAATATGCCTAAAGAAGTTCCTGGTGTTGCCTTTCTATCAGGGGGGCAAAGTGAAGTTGAAGCTACGAAAAATTTAAATGAGATTAATAAAATCAACGATACAACTTTTCATTTCACTTTCTCTTACGGTAGAGCTTTACAACAGTCTGCTTTGAAAACTTGGTCTAAATCAATGAGCGATACAAGAAAAGTTCAAAAAGTGTTTGATCATCGAGCAAATATGAATGGTGCCTCGACACAAGCAAAATGGGATGAAAAGCTTGAGCAAAATTTTGCAGCGTAAAATTGAGAAAATTTATATATTTAATATCACCCAATAAGATAAGTAAAAATTTTTATAAAGACTTAGATCAAGTTCTAGCTTCCAAAAAAGTTAAATATTTTCAGCTTCGACTTAAATCATATCCAAAGTCAAAGATTATAAGAATTGGAAAAAAGATAAGAAAAATAACAAGAAAGTATAAAGTTAACTTTATAATTAACGACTTTCCAGATTTAGTTAATAAAATAAAAGCTGATGGTTGTCATTTAGGACAATCTGATAGTTCTATAAAAAATTCCAAAAAGTTTTTAAAAACTAATAAAATTATTGGTGTTACCTGCCATGGTTCTAAAAAATTAATATCAGCTGCTCTTGAAGATAAACCTAGTTATTTAGCTGTAGGCTCATTTTTTAAATCAAAACTTAAACCAAATGCAAAAAGAGCAAAAAGAAATTTGATCGTATGGTGTAAGCGCAAAAGTAAAATACCAATAGTTGGAATTGGAGGTATAAATAATAAAAATTATAAAAGTTTAATAAAATTTGGACTAAATTATCTTGCAATATCAAGTTTTATTTGGAATAACCCTCGCTTAAAACCAAAAGATGCTATTAAAAAATTTAATTAAATGAAAATACAAGGAAATGAAATTAAACCTGGAATGATCATTGAATTTAAAAATGACCATTGGACAGTTCTTAAGGCTCAACATGTAAAACCAGGTAAAGGTGGTGCTTTCAATCAAGTAGAACTTAAAAGTATTACAAAAGGCACAAAGCTTAATCAAAGATTCAGGTCAAGTGAAAATATTGAGAGATCCATTCTTGAAGAAAAGAATTTTAATTATTTATATTCTGATGACTCAGTATGTTTTTTTATGGATCCAGATAACTTTGAACAAATATCTATTAAAAAAGATATTTTAGATGAAAAAATTAAATTACTTAGTGAAAATTTACAAGTCACAATATCTTTTCTTGATGAAAAAGCAATTTCAGTAGATTTGCCAACTAACATAGAATGTGAAGTAAAAAGTACTGAAGGAGTTGTAAAGGGTCAAACTGCGGCCTCTTCTTATAAACCTGCAAAGCTAAATAATGGATTAGATATAATGGTACCACCATTTATTGAAGAAGGAAATAAAATCATTCTTGATAGTAGAACCCTTGAATATGTTAAAAAAATAAATTGATGAAAATCAACTCTCCACAATTTAATCTAATGCATAAAGCTTGTATGAAAGCGTCTAAAATTTTAATTAGAGACTTTGGTGAAATTGAAAAATTACAAGTTTCAGAAAAAAGTCCAGGTGATTTTGTAACAGCTTCGGATAAACGTGTTGAAAAGGTTCTCATGAAAGAACTTGAAAAATCTGAATATTCATTTTTAACAGAAGAGAGTGGTTCGATAGATGGAAAGTATAAAGATAAAAGGTGGATTATAGACCCTATAGATGGAACATTTAATTTTTTAAATGGTCTTCCTCATTTTGCGATTTCTTTGGCATACGAGGAAAATGGTGAGATTATGAGTGGTATTATTTATGATCCAATTAAAGATGAAATGTTTGGTGCTCATAAAGGGTCAGGTGCATATTTAAATAACACGAGGATGAGAGTTTCAAACAAATCTGAATTTAGAAATTCTTGTTTAGTAACAGGCGGTCCCAAGTCTACTAGTAAAATTAAAGAGGAAATTTTGGATGAATATAAAAAAGTGTCTTTGAAAACAAATTCACATATTAGAAAATCTGGAAGTGCTGCTTTGGATCTCGCATATGTAGCTGCGGGACGATATGATGGATATTGGCAGAGAGAGATAAATTATTGGGATATAGCTGCAGGAATTATATTGGTTAAAGAGTCAGGGGGTTTTATTAACCCCATTAAAGAAAAGGATTTTACGGGTAAAAAAATTGATATTGTAGCAACTAACACTAAAATACACGAGGATTTAACAATTTTGTTATAAAAAAATATTGAGCAAGAAACCATATTATTATAATAATCTTTAAAATGAAAAAGAAAATTCATCCAAATTACCATAAGATAAATGTACAGATGACTGATGGATCAAAATTTGAGACTATGTCAACTTGGGGTAAAGAAGGAGATACTTTAAAGCTTGATATTGATCCTAAATCTCATTCAGCCTGGACGGGTGGTACTCAAAAAATTTTAGATAAAGGTAGAGTAAGTAAATATAATAAAAAATTTGTTAATTTAAGAGATAAGAAGAATTAAAAAAAATTATGTCAGAAGCACCATTCATGCCAAAAGCTACTGCAGTTTGGCTGGTTGAAAATACTACATTAAGCTTTAAACAAATCGCAAACTTCTGTAATTTACATGAACTTGAAGTAAAGGGAATTGCTGACGGTGATGTTGCTAAGGGTATTAAAGCTTATAATCCGATTTTAGCTGGTCAATTAACTAGGGAAGAAATTGATTTAAGTTCAAAAGATGAGGGAAGACCATTAATTCTCACAAAGAAAACTCAAGAAGTTGTTGTTTCTAAAGAAAGAAAAAAAGCTAAATACACACCTTTGTCAAAGAGAAAAGATAGACCGGACTCAGTTTTGTGGATGGTTAAAAATTTTTCTCAATTATCTGATGGACAAATAGCTAAGCTTGTTGGAAGTACAAAAGCTACTGTTGGCTTGATAAGAAACAGAACGTATTGGAATCTATCAAATCTTACCGCAAAAGATCCAGTAATTTTAGGTCTCTGTAGTCAATTACAATTTGAAAAAGCTGTAGGTAAAGCTGATAGAAGAGTAAAAAGATTAAAAAAATTGAAAGAAAAAGAGTTAAAGATGCAGGAAAAAAAAGAAGAAGTGAAAGAAGAAGTAAAAAAAGAAGATGAAGAGAAATTAGAAAATGCAAATGAAAACAACTAAAGAGCCTACAGTCGGAATAATAATGGGTAGTAAGTCTGATTGGAAGGGTGTTATGGAACACTGTAGTGAGGTATTTAAGGAATTTGGAATTAATCACGATGCAAGAGTAATATCTGCTCACCGGACTCCCAAAAGATTGGAAAAATTTATTGAGGAAGCTGAAAAAAAAAATTATGAAGTAATTATTGCTGCAGCTGGTGGAGCAGCACATTTAGCAGGTGTTACAGCTGCATTAACAACCATACCTGTTCTAGGTGTACCAATGCCTAGTGTAACTAACGGTGTGGACAGCCTTTATTCCACTGTACAGATGCCGGCTGGAGTTCCTGTTGCTACTTTAGCAATTGGAAAAGCTGGAGCCAAAAATTCTGCTTTGTTTGCAATTGCTATTTTAAGTCGTAAATATCCAAAAATTAAAGAAAAGCTTAAAAAATTTAGATCTGATTTTGAAAGTAATATTCCTAAAAGGCCATATTAAAACTTATATAGACAATATCCATACATCGTGATAATTACCTGTTTGAAATTACGGAGGATTTATTAAAATAGACGTTAAAGATAATAATGTAGAACAAGCTTTAAGAGTTCTTAAAAGAAAGCTTCAAAAAGAAGGTTTTTTTAAAATTATAAAAATGAAGAGCATTTACGAAAAGCCTTCTGAAAAAAAGAAAAGAATTAAACTTGAAAATCTTAAAAGAGTTAAAAAAAATCAACGTCTAAGAAATCGATTGTAGCCTCCCAAAATATTAGGAGAGTATTATGCCATTAGGTAGGGTTAAATGGTTCAATTCAAAAAAAGGTTATGGCTTTATAACGCTAGAAGAAGAGAATCAAAAAGATGTATTTTTACACGTTTCTGCACTGGAAAAATCAAAATTTAGAATTTTAAAAGAAAATCAAATAATTCAATTTGAAATAAAAGAAGAACGAGGTAAATTGCAGGCAATAAATTTAAAAAGACCCAAAAAATAATTATCGCGGGGTGGAGCAGTCTGGTAGCTCGTCAGGCTCATAACCTGAAGGTCGAAGGTTCAAATCCTTCCCCCGCAACCAACAATACCAACGCTTTTTAATCTTAAGATACGTAAAGAAAGTTTTTCTGACACACGCCTGACACAACTCTAAGCGAAATTAGTGAATAGTTTTGTCCTCGCTGCTGAGATCTTCAAGAAAATTATAGACATCTAATTCAACCCACTCTATTTCAGGGTCGTTGATATCTTTTGTAATTGTTTTCTTTGTATATAGGATTTTTTCTTTTTCATCTGACATACTTTATATATGGGTATTTAATTCAAACTTTCAATATCATTATTTGCTTATATATTTTTCCTTAAATGTTGTTGGATTGGTTTTTAAATAAGTTTCACAAGTTGCAAATAGTATCTCATACCTTTTTTGTTTAAGTTTTTCTTTTAAAGATTTTCCATATAAACCAGTCTTAGAACTGTTTGAATCTTTGTATCTTTTTTTAAATTCAGAGTCAGCACAAGTTTCTATCTTTTTTGATTTTTTTTGAAAATTGCTCTCAGATTCCGAACAGGAAAATAACAACAAACCCAGGACCACGATCCCTAAAAGTTTTTTCATTTACTCCTTAACTTATCATAAACCTTAACTAATTCATTCAAATTATCAAAATTTGCTTTAACTGACTTTGTTTCTTTTGTTTTTTTTTTATGAAAGTTCTTTAAATCTACATCAAAAAAAATTTTAAAAGGTGGAATTGTAGAATACCCAATGAACTCTTTAGGTGAAAACTTATCGAATAGCCATTTGTTCTTTTCAATTCTACAGATAACAAAGAAAAAATTTTCTAAATTATTAATAGCACATTCCCATTCAGTTAAAGTTGCTGCGCCAAAATATTTTTCTGTTTGATTAGTGAATTTTAGCTCAAAAAAATATTTTGTTCCATTTTTGGAAGCTGAAATATCAGTTGGTGTAGAAATTATTTCTATGTCTTTAAACCCTTCTTCAGCAAGAACTTTGACATAGGCTTCTTTAGCTTTCACATCAGATTTAGAATTAGTTTCCATGACACAATTTTCTCACTTTTTTTCTGCGATGTCTACTGACACATCCCTGACACAACGTTAAGTAAATCTGAAAATTTTATCTAGATTATTTGATATGTTATGATAATTTTACGGGCAGAAAGGTACGTACGTCAGGCTCATAACCTGAAGGTCGAAGGTTCAAATCCTTCCCCCGCAACCAACAATACCAACACTTTTTTATTTTAAGATACGTAAAGAAAGTTTTTCTGACACACGCCTGACACAACGTGAGGTGATTTTTTCACTTAATAGTCTCAATAGGATTTAAATAATAGTAAGTTTTTTTACAGAAACGAATGCTGTCTAAAAGAACTAAATTTTCATCTTAAACTAAATTTTTTATTTTTTTTGACAAATAATCAATTCCAGTAGCTTCAGTTATCGTAGAGCCATATTTTTTAATATTTTCTCTAAACCATTCATAAATTTCAGATAAATCGATTTTTTTCAAAGATTTTTTAACACTAATCGCAACAATTAAACCAATTATAATTCCTAGAATAGGACTTGAAAAAAGACTTGCTGTCATAACAAATGAGCCCATTCCTAAAACGCCTTTAAGTGTTCCTTTCTTAAAATTATTTTTATTCTTGTTTCTTGTATAAGATTTGGCTAACGAAACTAAAGAAACTATTAATAATATTGGATTTGCTCCTACCGTACCTGCAACAACTAATGATGAGGCTAGATCTGCAAATTCCTCTTTTTCACTTTTTTTCCACCCAAACAATAAAGCAACTACGCCAATGGTGGCGCTAAAAACTTCTGAAAGATTAACGCTTTGAATATCGAGCAACCAACTTTTCTTAATACCGAAATTTTTGCTTAAATAAGATGCAAGCTGTTCATAAGATTCTTTGTCGTTAATTTTATGTAAAGGAATGCCCATAGGAGTTTGAAGATCTTTGGACATTGAAATAAAATAATTTTTTATTTCTTCAAATTTAGTATCATTTGGTAAAGTTTCTTTAACTTTCTGCCACATTAAATGAAAAGCATGATCGTCGAAATGTCTATGTGTGAAACCGCCTATACCTGTTTTGATATATTCTTCGTCAATTTTTAGATCATATTTGGTAGGAGTTTCGTCAATGATATTGCTAAATTTTCTCTCCAAAGTTTTTCCAAATGGTGTAGAAAATAAGCCTGCAATTGCAATTGCTACTTTTCGAATATTTTTAATCATAACTGTCTTCATCATTTCCATCATCTGTAAAATCTATTGAAAGATCGAACTCTGGATCCTCATAATTTTCTAACTCTTCAATTTCATAATCTCTATCATCCTGGGATAATTTAGAATTTTCACTTTCAGTTTCTTTAATTTTCTTTAATTTTTCCATTGTTTCATCATTGAACTTTATGTTTAAATAATATAGAAAATTCTCAGATCTTTTAAAAACATACTTATCTAGCTCTGTGTCCTTGCCTTCTTTTTTATTTTTTGCGTATTTGTAGTAGTTCAAATAAAATCTGACTTTTAATAATCCTGTTTTAAATAATTCTCTTTTTTTCTTAATATCTAGTTTGTTAAATTCTTTCCTTAAAATACGTGAAAATTCACTCTTATATTTTTTAAGATATACTGCCCCTTTGTCAGAGCCGGTTTCTTCTACTATACCAAAAGCTTTAAAAGCTTCAGTTTTGTAAAAATCATCCTGAGGGTCGGCTAAATCAGGATGCTGGTCTTCCCATTCTGTCTTTTGATCTTTAAGTTTATAAACATCTTTTTTGATTTGTGATAACTCAATATACTTCTGTTCTATTTCAAATCTTTTATCTATATATTCGCGAAGTTTATTTTCTAAATCTTTTTCAATAATGCTTAGAATATGATCATCATTTTTCATAACACAATTTTCTCACTTTTTTTCTTCGATGTCTACTGACACATCTCTGACACAACGTTAAGTAAATCTGAAAATTTTGTCTAGCTTTTTTGATGTGTTGTGATAATTTTATGGGCAGAAAGGTACGGGCGTCAGGCTCATAACCTGAAGGTCGAAGGTTCAAATCCTTCCCCCGCAACCAACTAGAAGACTTTATATTTGATCAGTCATTAGATTATTTTTTTTGAGACAATTCCTTATAAATATTGTTGACCCTGTGCACTTCTTTTGGAATATTAAAATACCCAATATAGTTAATTTCTTCTGGGGTAACATCAAAGTGATAATGTCCAGCATCCTTTAAATGTTTATAAGAATGAAAATGGGTATGTTCGCCCGACTCTCTAAGATTTAAATTCCCACCAGTAGGGTCTCCAGTCCAAAGAACTGAATAACATTGTAACTCTGGTCCTACAGGTTCATAGAATTGTAAAAAATCTTTTATGCATTTCATTTGATTTGGATCGTAGTAATCTATTTTAATGTCATCATAGTCTGGCTGAACGTGTGATTTTATTTTTCCATTAAGAATTCTAATTACACCTGCTAGAGCTACATGGCTATTTCCTTTTACTGGAAGATGTCTTTTTAGTGAATTTCTCATCGCTTGGGATAAAGAACCTTGTTTGCCAATTCTTTTTTTTATTTTTATTTGAATTACCTTTCCTTTTTTTCCATCAGAGTAATAAATATTTGATAAACCTCCATGCTTCTTCTCGGTATATTTACTAACTATACACTCTTTATTCTTTCCAACTCTTGCGATTACAGATTTTGACTCTGAGGTAATAAAATTTTCATTAATAACTAACTCACCACAATGTCCATTTAAACAAGACATAGCTCCTGAGCCAGCGCCTAAAGCATATGATTTTTCTGAACCAATGTTCTTAGCAATTTCCTCATAATCAAATTCTGTTCCAATAAATCTTTTATCATGCATATAAGGTTCTCCACCAACATCTATTATCTTCTCATTTCCTGAAATTCCTTCAGATGGACAATCCCAGTCTTTTAAGTTTGGACAGTCAACAATTTCAATATTTACTTGTTCGTAATTCTCCTTCAGACCAGTTAATAAAGCTTTTTTTACATCTTCTAGAGAGGGTGTTGCAAATTTTCCACTTTCAAATTTTAGCTTCATGTGATTATTTATAGGACATGAATACATTAGCAGAAAAATTAGCAGATGCATGGATAAAAAGAGATTTAATTCAACTTAAATCAGATGAACTTCCAAAAAATAGAGAAGATTCTCACGCAATTCAAAAACAATTCCACACGGTCTTAAAGAAAAAAACAGTTGGCTGGAAAATTGGATTGGTATCGAAGAATTTACAAGACGGTGCAAAAGTCGAAGGTCCTATGATTGGAAAAATTATAGATGAAACAGTTTTAATGAACCCACAGAAAGTAGAGTATAGCAAAGTTCCAGATTGTATTCTTGAATGTGAATTTTGTTTAAAATTTTTAGAGGATACAAAAATGGTACCCGGTGCTGAAAATAAAACAGGAAACTACGAGGCTTATATAGCTTTAGAACTTGTATCTACAAGAGTTCATTCAGATTCTAAAAAAGGTTTAGATCCAGTTGGAATGATGAATTTAAATATTGCAGATAATGGTGGAGCTGGAGCAATAGTTGTTGGAGATAAAATACAAAATCTTGATAAAGTTGACTTAGACACAATTCAAGTTGAAATAAATTTAAATGGAAAAGTAACAGAACCTTTTTTTAAAGGAGAAAAGCGAGCTGGTCCAAAAATAGCAATAAAATGTATAATTGACGAATTTAAAGATAATCCTGTAACTTTTAAAAAGGGTGATTGGTTTATGACTGGTTCAGTTATACAGCCTTTTAAAGTCAATAAAGGCGACAAACTTAAAGTCGACTTTAGATCATTAGGTAAAATAAATTTAGATTTTATTTAATTTTTACTTTTTTTCCTGTTTTTGCGCTTTTAATAATTGCTGCGAATATTTTAAGTGATAACAAACCATCTTCTCCGGTAATTTTAGGTTTTCCTTTTTTATTAACAACATCACATAAATGATTAATCTGATTTGTAAGTGTATACCTGCTTTCTCTAGTACTTTCATATTTATATAATATTGGCTTCCACCAACTTCTCTCTTTTTTATTGTACCACTCTTTATAATTTGGAAATTGTATTGAACTCTTTGTACCACCTATGTAATAAGCAGACTGATTTGTAATTGGGTAAGCAGGGTTTTCGCCAGCTGTTAATTCATAACTCCAGGGTGAAACAATTGTGTCAGAAACACTCAGAGTACCTAACGCTCCTGATTTAAAAATAAAATTTACAACTGCAGTATCTTCGACATCATATTTTCTGATTTTATTTGAAGATGATGCTTGCACATAATCAACTGGTCCTAACAAATAACAAATTAAATCGATATCATGAACAAGATTTATACCCAATGGACCCCCGCCCTTTTTTACTCTCCATTTCTCTTTAAACCATTCTTTATTTTTGTATAACCAGCACATCACATTAACTGATACGATTTTTCCTAATTTACCATTATTTATTTTATTTTTAACTTTTGTTGAAATTGAATTATGCCGCCTGTGATATCCAATTAGTAAATGAGTCTTATTTTTTCTTGAAGATGAAATAATTTTTTTGGCTTTTTGGATGTTACTAGAGATTGGTTTTTCTAATAAAACAGGAATTTTAGCATTTAAAAAGCTAATGGTATGCTTTTCATGAAATTGATTAGGTGTTGCAACAATCACAGCGTCAGGTTTATTATTTTTAATTAATGCTGATGAGTTTTTGTAAAATGGAACGTTAAATTTTTTGGCGTGCGCTCTTGACCTTTCGTTTATATCAACTATTGAATGCAAAACTGCTTTTTTAGAATTTTTAATAGCTATTAAGTGTTGGCTGCCCATTAATCCAATACCAACCACGGCTATTTTGGTTTTATTTTTCATTAAAATATTTTATTTGATATATCAACTTGTCCAGGATGGATACAAGCTTTTCCAGCAAACCCAATGCTCTTGGCTAAATTACATGACTTCTCAAAACCTATTAAATCTTTGAAGTTAAGATATGAAGTATCAATAGGGTCTTTTGAATGCGAGACTATAAGTTTTCTATAATTGAGAATTTCATTTTCATCATCGGATACTTTGAGATTAATAGACTTAGCTAAATCATGGGATCCAAAAGAAATAACTTTTATCCTTTCTTTAAAATCACAAATTTCCTTAAGGTTTTCAATCCCCTTTTCACTTTCTATAATTGGAATTATATCTGTTTTAAGTTTTTCATTTGGTTTTAAAATTTTATCGATATTTAAAAGTTGTTTTCTACTTTCGGTAAAAGGAAGAAAAATGCCAATAAATTCCTCTTTAACTACAAAGTCTAAATCTCCAATATTGTTGATCCGGATATAAGTTTTATTTTTATTTACTTTACAATTTTTAATAATTTGCCTTGCATTTTGTTTTTCATCATCAGGAACGGTTGACTCCAGGTCAATTACAACTAGATCAGCATCTAAAGTATAGGCTTTTTTTATTTTTTTTTCTTCGTGACCAGGAACAAATAAAACTGATCTATATTTCATATTTACTTAACCTTTTATAGTCTAAGTCCATACCCAAGCCAGGACCTGAGGGCAATTTGTATTTTCCATTTATAGCTTTTTTAAAATTTGGATAAAACTCTTGATCAATATCAAGATAAAATCTCTCTATATATGTTTCTTTTTTCATTAAGGATGCTAGTTGAAGAGTGGCAAGAAATCCTGGTCCAAAGTAAGCGGAATGAGGCATTACAGAAATATTATTTTTTTCAGCATGTTGTATAATTTTATACATTTCATAAATACCACCAACTTTAATTACTGACGGCTGAATATATGTAGCAGCTTTTTGCTTGATCATTGACTTAAACTCAAATTCTGTACATGCATTCTCTCCACAGGCTATTGGTATTCCAAGTTCTTCATTTAATTTTGCAAGAGTTTCATAATCCTCTGGTGGATATATAGGTTCTTCTAACCAAGTAAGCTTTATATTTTTTAAAAAATCTTTTTTGGCTAGAGTTTCCTCATAAGTCCATGGACAGTTAGTATCTAGCATTAAAGGAAGATTACCTATGCCTTTTCTGCCGGCTTCAATACAATTATTTTCTATTTCATGTAGTTTTATAGCTTGATAACCATCGTCTAATGATTGTCTACATTTTTGTTCTACAATTTTTGGATCTCCATATCTAAAAAGACTAGAATAGGCTTTAAATAAATCTTTATTTTTTTTTCCTAATAGTTCGTGAACTGGTTTATCTTTTTCTTTTCCTAAAGCATCCCACAAAGCTATTTCAACTCCAGATATCGCAAACATTGTAATCCCATATCTGCCAAATAAATGTAAAGATTTTTGAAGTGTTAAAAGAAGCTCCGGTATATTGATGATATCTTTTCCGACGAGTAATGGAGCAACCATATCGTCAATAGCGATTTTAACAGCTTTCCAACTTGTATAACCAAAAGCTTCTCCCCAACCTACTATTCCGTTATCAGTTTCCAGTCTTATTAAATTGAATTCTAAACTTTTCCATTCTTTTCCATGAAAAATTACTTTCTTTCCGCCATGACTGAATGGCATACTCAAAGTGATTGCTTTGATTGATTTAATTTTCATTAACGAAATTTTTTAAAGTTAGGCTTTCTTTTTTCTAAAAAAGCTTTAGCTCCTTCAGATTGTTCTCCAGTTTTAAAATATCCTGGAGCAATTTCATCCACCATACTTTTTTGTGTAATTTTTAAAATTTCTTCAAATTGTTTTCTAAAACTAGCCTTTAAAATCTTTATACAAGTGGGTGCTCCTTTTAATATTTCATCACCATACTTTTTTACTTCATCATCTAAATTTTCTTTTTTTACAACTGAGTTGACTAGTCCCCAGTTCATCATCTCTTTTGCGGAATATCTTTTGCATGTCATCCACATTTCTCTCGCTCTTTTATGTCCTAAAATATTTGCTGAATGAGCAACGATTGCTCCACCCGCGGGTGAACCAACCCTTGGACCGTTTTGTCCAAAAATTGAATTCTCACTAGCAATTGTTAGATCACAGAAATATGCCATATGGTTTCCTCCTCCAATTGCATATCCATCTACTTTTGCAATAATTGGTTTACTACATTTTGTTAAGTGGATATGAAATTCATATTCGTGGTCTTGAAATTCTTTTGAACTTTCCCAGTTCATATCTCCACCTGCACAAAAAGCTCTATCTCCAGCACCAGATAATACAATCACGCCAACATTTTTATCTTTTTCAGCACTATCTAAGGCCATTTTCAATTCTTGAAGAGTAACGGGTGTAAACGCGTTTAATACTTTTGGTCTATTTATAGTAACATGAGCATAATCACTTTTAACTTCATATATAATATCTTTAAATTGCATGTTGTTTTATTTCCTCTACTGACTCTGGATTTAATAAAGTTGAAATATCACCAGGGTCCTCATTTGTTAAACACGATTTTATTACTCTCCTCATTATTTTCATATTTCTTGTTTTAGGTAAATCCTTAACAAATATTACTTTATCAGGCTTAAATGATTTTCCTAAATCTTTTATAATTAAATCAATAAATAAGTTTTCTTTGAGGTTTTTTTCACTTTCAAGAGGAACTATAGATAAAATTATCTTTGATCCTTTTCCTTCATCTGGAATCCCAACAGCTGCTACTTCTTTAGCTTTCCCGCTTTTTATAATTACACTTTCTAGCTCCGATGGTCCAATTCTTTTTCCAGAAACTTTAATTGTATCATCTGATCTTCCATGTAAATACCAATGACCATCTTTATCTTTACTGGCTAAATCACCATGAACCCATAAGTTTTTTTTAATAACGTTCCAATAATTCTGAATGTATCTTTCATCATCGTTCCATAAACTTTTGGTTAAACCTATTGATGATTTTCTCATTACTAATTCTCCCATCTGGTCGGTAGATACTTTCTCTCCTTTTAAATCTACAATATCTGCACTCATTCCAGGAATAGGTGCATTAAAAGATCCAACTTTAAACGGTCTGTGCAAACAGCAATGCAAGATAGATCCTGAAACTTCTGTTCCACCAGCAGAGTTCATGATTGGAACTTTTGATTTCCCAATGAATTCAAATAACCACTTCCATGGTTTCTCTGTCCAAGGTTCTCCACCTGTACAAACTATTCTTAAGGAACTTAAATCTAAATCTTCAAATTTTTTTTTGTCTTTAATCAATTGAGATCGAATTAAAGCAGGAGATAACTCTACCCAAGAAACTTTATATTTTTCTATTAATTTCCAAAATCTAACTTCATCTGGGAAGTCAGGAACTCCTTCGGCAATAACCATTTTTGCTCCGTGAGAAGAAGCAATAGTTGCTGACTTGGAACCTACCATCCATCCCATGTCAGCCATACACATGTGAATATCTTTTTGTTTAAAGTCAGCTAACACTCCTTCATCAAAAGCCATTTTTGTTACTAAACCTATATGAGTGTAGACGCACCCTTTTGGTTTTCCTGTTGTCCCTGAAGTGAAATGAATGATTGCAGGGTCTTCAGATTCCATTTCTTCAGTTTTTAATTTATCGGATACATTTTTAAAATTATCCCAATTAAATATTTTCTTTCCTTTGTCATTGCCAACCAAAAATATATTTTTAATGTTCTGTATTTCAGTAACTTCTTTCTTTATCGTATCTAACATTTTAATCTCTTTTCCTTTTCTAAAAGTTTGACTAACTGTAAAAATTCCTTTTGCTTTTGCTATTTTTAATCTTTCAACTACTGCACTAACTCCGTATCCTGAGAAGAGAGGTAAGACCACGCAGCCAATTTTTAATATTGCAAAATAAGAAATATAAGTTTCAATAATTTGTGGCATATATAGTGCAATAACATCGCCTTTCTTAAAACCGTTTGTCTTTAAAACGTTACCTACTTTTGAAATTTGTTTATCAAATTCCTCATAAGTAATTGATGAACTTTCGCCATTTTCTTTTTCTGAATAAATAAATTGGTTTTTAAAAAAATCCTTATCTTTATGACGATCAATACAATTTAACACAATATTTGTTTTGCCACCGACGCACCACTTTGTCCAAGGTGCTCCATCAGCTTCATCTATGATTTTTTTGTAATTTTTGAAAAATTTTATATCTGAAAATTTTATTACATTTTCCCACAACCATCCTGGATCCGATTGACTCTTGATTTCGAGTTCATCGTAATTTTTGACAGAACAATACTTTATAAACTTTGTAAGTTTAGAGTTTTTAATTAGTTCAGCTGGTGGATTCCATATGACTTTTTTTGTCATTGAGATCTTATACGTACATTCCCTCTTTGATTTTGATAATGTTATACATTAGATCATTTAATGGTGTTTTAATTCCATGTTTCTTACCGATTTTCGAGACGGCACCGCTGATAAAATCTATTTCAGTTTTTCTATTTTTAATAACATCAAAAGCCATAGATGATTTATTTGTTTGTCTTGAATCTACGATTCTATTAAACATTTCCAAACACTCAGTCTCACTAACATCTACCCCATCAGCTTTAGCTACAGCTCGAGTTTCTAAAATAATATTTTTTCCAAGATTTCTAGACATATCTTGATTTTTATTAGAAATGTACAAATCAGTGTGGTGCAAATCAAAAATTGCAGATAAAGGTCCTATGGCTGTTAATGCGAACAGTTTCATCCACTTTCTTTTCTTAATATTATCTTCTGCAATCGTTTCTAATCCGTGAGATGTGAATGTTTCAGCCAAATTTTTTACTCTTTCACTCGATCCACCCTCGTATTCACCAATCCATGAAGGTAGGCTCGCATGATTTTGAATTATACCTGGTCCTTGTATACTTGAGGCTTGTGTTGTTGATCCGCCTAAAACTTTTTCTTTACCAGCAATATTTTGCATTATTTCTTCGTGACCAATACCGTTTTGAAAAGACATGAGTAAAGTATTATCTCCGATAATATTTTTGGCATTTGAGAGTGCATTTTCTAATGCGGTTGCTTTACACATTATTATTATTGCATCGTATTTACCAAGTTTTTTTGGTTCTGTGGTTGCTTTAATTTTAACAATACGATCACCGCCATGTCCCATCATTTTAAGTCCTTTTTTATTAATCTCATCTACATGTTCTTTCCAAACATCAATGAGGACTACGTCGAGACCTTTCTCGGCCAGCAAACCTCCGAATAGGCAACCCATAGCACCGGCTCCGAGCACAGCAACTTTTGTGTCTTTTTTAATCATTTAAGCTTTCATTTTAACTTGAACACCAAAGAACCCAGTTGGTTTTATAAGTAAAACAACAATCATTAATAGAAATGCATAGGCGTCTTTGTGGCTTCCGGAAATGAAAAATGCGCATGATGTTTCAAATAAACCTACAGTGAAACCTCCAACAATAGCGCCAGGTAAACTTCCAAATCCACCAACAACTGCTGAGGCAAATGCTTTTAATAGAATTATGTAACCCATATATACAACTACTTGATAAGTTGGTCCTACCAACGTACCAGCTAAGCCTGCTAACGCACATGCTATTCCAAATATAATTGATATATAAAGTGGTACATTAATTCCAACTAAGTTTGAAATTACTTTTGAGTGAGCTACAGCTCTAACACCCAAGCCCATTTTAGTTTTACTTAAAAAGAAATACAGTGCTGTTGCAACGACAAAACCAGTTACCATCATCCATAAATAAGTCATTGGTAAAGTAACGCCACCAATATTGATTGGTAAACCTAATTCAGCATGAAAAGGGTGTGCAGTTGGATTCCAAATTAAATATGCGAGGTTTAGTAAAACAACTGATAAACCAAATCCACATATAATAATTCCCATACCGGCAACTGTATAACCTCCACCTTTTTTTGTGAGAGGTCTTAAAAACACTCTTTCTATTAAAACACCAAATAAACCCATTACTACAAATGCAAAAAATAAACCTATAACATAACCCACCCAACCATAAGCCTCGGGAAAGATTGCATAAATTAATTCTCCATCTATAAGGAAATTGTAAACTGTTAGTCCAGTGAAAGCTCCCAACATAAAAAATTCACCGTGGGAGAAATTTACTACATCTAAACCTGTATAAATTAGTGATATTCCAACCGCTACTAGGCCATAAATAATTCCAACAGTGACACCAATAATTAAAACGCCTTTTAAAGACTCTAAATTCATGTCAGGACTTAAACTAATGTACCCAAGGAAAATTAAAGTGAATAATAACATTAAGGAGTTTTCTACTTTTCGAGTTAATTTAAAACCTTTAAACATTTGCAGTTGTACCTCCTCCTCCTAGGTATGAATCTTTAACAGATTCATCATACATTAATTTTTTAGATTCCCCTTCTACATTTATTACGCCATCTTTGATTACATAACCATAATCTGCTAATAAAAGTGCCATTCTCACGTTTTGTTCAACCACTAAAACTGTTAAACCATCTTTTCTAATTTTATTTATATTTTTAAATATATCTAAAACAATTTGCGGGGCTAAAGCTGCACTTGGTTCATCTAACATAATCATTTTGGGGTTAGACATTAATCCTCTTCCAATGCAAAGCATCTGAAGTTCTCCACCAGATAGGGTTGCTGCCAGCTGACTTTTTCTTTCATTTAGCTTTGGAAAATAGTTAAATACTTTTTCAATATTATCTTTTAATTCTTTATTTGATTTTAAAACAAATCCACCCAATCTTAAATTTTCCAATACAGTCATTGCTGGAAAAACGTCCTTTCCTTGGGTAACTTGCACTAAACCTTTTTCCACTATTTTGTGAGGTGCTAAATTTTGAATATCTTCACCATTAAAATTAATCTTTCCTTGCCATGATCTTATTATTCCGGAACACGCTTTTAATATTGTAGATTTACCAGTTCCGTTCCCTCCTAACAATGCAACTATAGATTGTTTATCAACCTTCATATCAGCACCATTTAAAATTTGAACGGTGCCATAACCGGAAATTAAACTGTTTATTTTTAGCATAAGCTGTTGACTTAAAATTGTATATTTAATTTAATGTATTTAATTAAATTAAATCTAGGTCGTCAATTAAAAACGCCGAGGATTTAAAAAAACAATTAAGGGGGAAAAATGAAAAAAATAAGCGTAATTTTTTCAAGTATAGTTCTCGCTACTAGTTTATTAGTAACTTCAATAGCACAAGCTAAAGACCCAATAAAAATTGGTGTTTCTTTTAGAATGCTATCTGATGTTGGATATAAACATGGTGAGTTAATACAAGATACTGTCGAAGAATGGAATTCTACAGGCGGTATTAATGGAAGAAAAGTTGATTTAACTCTCTATAATGATGAATGTAAATCTGAGAAAGGTGTAGCAAATGCAACAAAACTTGCTTACCAAGATAATGTTCACGTTATAATTGGATCAAGCTGTAGTTCAGTTACTTTGCCTATGGTACCAGTAATAACTAAAGCTAAAGTTCCACAAATCATTCCACACTCAACAAGCTCTAAAATCACATTACAAGGAAGCGAATGGATTTTCAGAGTTCCGGTGTCATCAAGATTTTACAAAATCGTACAAGCTAAGTTCACAGCTGAAAATGCTGGTACAAAAATAGCTCATATTTATGTACCTGACCAAGCTAGTATGGATTTTTCAAAATCTATGATCGCATACGTGAAATCAGAGTATGGTGTTGATCCTGTTTACGAAGCACAAGCTGGAGAAAAAGAAACTGACTTTAGATCTTATTTACTAAAAGCTAAAGCAACTAATCCAGATGCACTTGTTTGCTCAGGTCTAGTCGATGAAACTGTAAGATGTTTAGTACAGTCTTACGAAGTCGGTATACCAAAGAGTGTTGCAAGAGTAGCAAACTCAGTTGCATCAAAAGTTGAAGTTCCAACAAACGCTGGTTCAGCTGCTGTTGGTGTTTCTTACGCTGCAGCATTTGCCGCTTCAGATACAAGACCGATAGCTAAAGACTTTGTGAAACATATTAAGAAAAGATATGGAGTAGTTCCTGGTCACGACTTTTCTCAAATGGAGGATTTATTAACTATGTTAAAACCTGCATTAGAAAAAGCGTCTAAAGGATTTAGTGGAGATCTAGCAGCAGATAGATTAGCTGTAAGAGACTCTATAGCTGGTATAACTAACTTTACTGGTTTAGCTTCAGGACCAATCAGCTTCTGTGCTGCTGGTACGCCTGAGTGTAGAGATGGTAACAGAACACCTGTTATGATCGAGTACACTAAAGGTGGTAAAAACTGGAAGACTAAAGTTGCTGGTACAGTTACATTTAACGCTAGCGCAGGTCTTTAATAACTAAAATTTGTGAGCGGTAGCTGAAAAAGCTACCGCTCATTTTTTAATCTTAAGGCAATAAAAATGGACAAATTTAAAGAAATTATAAGACAATATCCTTTTCTAGGTTTTATTATTGCCTTTTTATTTTTGATGCTTGTCCCATCTTTATTTTTTACAGATTTATACCAATCACATTTAGCAAGTTTAATTTGTATCAACATTGTTGTTGCTGCAGGACTTAATATAGTAAAAGGATTTTGTGGACAGGTTACTGTTGGGCATGTCGGGATATATGCTGTTGGTTCATATACTGCGGGCTGTATGTTTTTATATTTAGGTTCAGGTTTATGGATTACTTTACCTGCAGCAATTGTAATAGCAGGTTTATTTGGTGTGGCTTTTGCAATTCCATCTTTTAGATTAGAGGGTCCTTATTTAGCTCTTGCTACTTTAGGCGGTGGAGAGGCAATTAGATTGTTCATTGAAAATGGTGATTTTTTTATGTCAACTTATGGGATTTCAAATATATCACAACCAATAATTTTTGGAGTACCTTTTGATACTCCAGATAAATATTATTACATTGCAATGCCTGTAATGTTAATTGCAGTTTATTTTTCTTTTAGTGTTTTAAGATCCTCTGTGGGCAGAGCATTTATGGCAGTTAGAGAGGATCCAATTTCTGCAGCAGCATCAGGAATAAACGTAAAAAAACATAAAATGTTAGCTTTCGTATTAAGCGCAATGTTTGCGGGAGGTGCTGGAGCAGTGTATGCACATTTACCTCCAGGGTATATTCATCCAAATAATTATACTGTAATAGAAATGGTAACTTTCTTAGCCATGGTTGTTTTTGGTGGTTTAGGTCATATTTGGGGTGGAATAATTGGGGCTATTATCATTACGATTGTCTATGATTTAACAAGACCTCTTTATGAATATCAATTATTTATTTTTGGTTTAACAATAGTATTTACAATTTTATTTATGCCCAAAGGAATTGGTGGATTTATAGACAAATATTTCATCGATAAACGATTTAAGACAAAAACCGGAGCAGCGAGTAAATAATGTTGTTAAAAACAAAAAATTTAATGAAGGCCTTCGGTGGATTAAAAGCCATTAACAAAGTTGATTTTGAGTTACCTGCAAATGAAATTAGAGGGATTATTGGTCCAAATGGTTCAGGAAAAAGCACTTTTTTTAATTTGGTATCTGGTGTTTATGAACCAGATCAAGGTAGCTACATTGAGTTTGACGGCAAAGATATTACTAATGAGCCTCCACACAAAGTTGGAGAGCTTGGATTAGCTAGAACATTTCAATTACTGAGATTGTATCAAGATATGTCGGTAATAAATAATGTAATGTCAGGCTATCATACTTTAGTGCCATATAGTTTTATTGATGCAGTTACTGGTAGAAAAAAAATATGGGATCAAGAGAAAATCATTAAAGAGGAAATGATGGAACTTCTTTCTTTTGTTGGTTTGGCCGACTACGCAGAGTTAAATGCAAGTGAACTATCTGGAGGTCAAAGAAGACTTCTTGTTTTAGCTAGAGCTATTGCGGGAAAACCAAAGTTATTAATGTTAGATGAACCTGCTGCGGGTCTATCACCAGTGAACGTTGATAATTTGATGAAGATATTAATGCGGTTAAAAGAAAAATACGGCTTAACACTAATTATAATTGAGCACATATTAAAAGTGGTTATGGATACCTGCAGTAAAGTTACAGTTCTTGATCATGGTGAAAAGATAGCAGAGGGTACCCCTACCCAGATCAAGGATGATAACGCTGTAATTGAGGCTTATCTAGGTAAAAAAATGGATGACGAAGAAATGAGAAAAGCACTTGCAGTTTAATCTGTCAGGTATATTATTTTAGTATTAAATAAGATTCTAAGAGCGTGAAAAATAGAATAAAAAAAGAACTGGAAGAAAAAGGTTTCATAAGAATAAGAAACGTCCTTAATTTTCAAAAAGATATCAAGCCAGTACTCAATGATTTAGAAGCAAAAGCTGATAAACTAATAGAAAAATACTTTACAACAAAGGAAGCGAAAAGATTATTTAAATTAAAGTTTCAGGATAAGTATTTTGCATTAACTAAAAAATCTGGGTTAACTTTTGAAAAGATTTTTAATAATAGACCCCCACAAAACTTTAAAAAACATGAAAATGTTGAATATTTTAATCCTGAATCAATATTCAATCTAATTAAATCAGATAAAATTTTAAATGTAGTTGAGAAAATTATTGGTAAAGAAATTTTTTCAAATCCAATTCAAACTTTTAGGGTGAAAAAACCAAATATAAATTCAGGCAAAAATTTTATGGATGGTTTAATTGGTAGAACACCATGGCACCAAGATGAAGGAACTATGAATAAAAAAGCAAGATTTAAAACTGACTTGGTGACAGTCTGGATACCATTTACAAAAACTAATGCCAAGAACGGCTGTATGTTAGCTGTACCTAAAAGTAATAAACTAGGTTTGTTAAATCACCATCATGGATCAAAAGGTCAGGTGGAAATAAAAAATTCAGAACTTATCCATAAATATAGCAAAATGGTTCCACTTGAAGCTGACGTTGGCGATATAATTATTTTAGATAAAAGATTGATTCACTGTTCTCTTCCAAATGTTTCGAAAAATATTAGGATAAGTATGGACATTAGGTTTCATAAAGCTGGTCAAAGTTCAGGTAGAGAGCCACTACCAAGTTTTTATGTAAGAAGTGCCAAAAAAGAAAAAATCAAAGTTAAAACTTACCAGCAGTGGGTCGCTCTTTGGAACAAAGCTTACATGAAATCATTAAACAAGGGTTATACATTTAAATATTATTTACCTGTTTATAAACATTCCAAGCAAGATTATTCTAAGAAATTAAATTAATTTATGAAATCAGTTACGGAAAGGGTCTACCTTACGGACTTTATTCTTGCATGCTTTGCTTATTTCTTATTTGTAGGAAGTGATTCAATTGTTAAATATTTAGGTTCAGATTATTCAATTATTCAAATTATTTTTGTAAATTCTTGGTTCGCTTTAATTCCAATTGTTTTATACACGCAAACTTTAAACGGTTGGAGAAAATTAAAAAAAGCTAATTTTACAGTTCATTTTTTTAGAGCTTTAACAATGGCTCTAGCATTATTTTTTGGTTATACAGGATTTTATCGCTTACCGATGGTTACGATGTACAGCATTGTATTTTTAATTCCTTTGTTAATCACTCTTGGGTCAGTTTTATTTTTAGGTGAAATAGTTAGATGGAAAAGATTTACTGCTGTGCTTGTTGGTTTCATTGGTGCTATTATCTCAATAAATCCATTTGGAACTGAATATGATAATTATATTTTTTTAGCACTATTTTGTCCGATATTTGCATCAGCAAGTTATTTGATTGTGAGAAAATACGGTGTTAAAGAAAATCTATTTTCATTTTTGATTTATGGAAAAGCATTAATGATTATTTTTACCGGAATTTTTGCTTTATATATTTTCAAACCCGTATCATTGGATCATTTAATGTTAAATGGGGCTGCAGGATTAATGAGGGGAATTGCAACAATTTTTGTAGTAAATGCAGCAAGACATTTACCGGGAGCTATTTTTGGCTCAGTTCTTTATGTGCAAATATTTGGTGGAGTTTTGGTGGGTTATTTTATTTTCTCTGAGATTCCAACGATAAATAATTATATCGGAAATATAATAATAATAGGTGCAGGTTTATATATTGTGTTTAGAGAAATGCAGCTTAAGAAAAATATAGTTACTTCAACAGCTAGACACCCAACTATCCCTATCAAAAAAAGATTAAAGTTTCTTTTTAAAATTTTCTAGAATTTCTTCACTAACATTTACTGAATTTTCAGGCCCAGGAAATTTCCCTTCTAAACTATCTTTAATAAATGCTTTTAAAGCTTTAACTCTTTCGATTTCAATTTCATCTTTCATCTTTTTTAAATTTGTATAAGCTTTTGCATGTCTAGGGGACTTTTCTTGCTCACCACAGATATCATTCATGAATAGATACATAACATCGGCTTTTTTTCCAGATCCTAGAGATACAGTTACAATACTCGTCCTTTTTGATATTTCCCCCATAATATTTTCAGGAATAACTTCACATTCGGCTGAAAAGGCCCCAGCATCTTCTAAACGTTTAAATTTTTTAAATAGTTCGTATGCTTCATCAGCAGTTTTGCCTACAGCTCTTAATCCACCAATCCATGTAGATTTTCTAGGAACTAAACCTAAATGACCCATAACTGGAACATCTTCTTTTGCAAGCATAGTAACAACATCCATACTTCTAGCGGTCATAACTGCATCAGCACCATTCTCTAAAGCTTTAAAGGCACCACGTAACACATCCTCGGCTGTAGGATAATTATGTAGTTCGAGTGCTGCTGTATAAAAAAGAGATTTAGATCCTTCCCGAACCTTCTTAACATTTGAAGCACTTCCTATTATCATGTCAAAACCTGCTTCCTCAGCTGCTTTTGCCTCTAATGAATTATTTGCAGTTACTTGTGTAAGAATTTTTTTTCCTTTAGCTTCTATAATATCACCTACAGTGAAAGTTCTTTTTGCAGGATTAGCCGCCCAAGTATAAATATTTTTCATATTTGTATTTAATCAAACTAATTAGTATTTTTCAATTCCTTGTAAATATTGTTATTTCAGTAGCGAGACACCCAACTATTCCAATTAAAAAAGGTTAACTTAAATAATTATTAAGTTATAATTAATAATGCTGGTAAAAATAAAAAATTATCTCTCAAATAACACTGGAATTCTTATTCGTCTTGATGATATTGCGGAAAATATGAATTGGGAACTTATGGACAGGTCTGAAGCTCTCTTTAAGAAATTTAATATTAAACCAGTTATTGGTGTCATACCAAAAAATCAAGATAAAGATCTTTTATCTTATCCAAAGAAAGATAATTTTTGGGATTTAATAAGAAATTGGCAAAGTAAAGGCTGGGAAGTTTCTATGCATGGACATACCCACGTTTATGACACTGAAACAAATAAAAAAGATTATTTTGGTTACGGGGGAAGATCAGAGTTCTTTGGCCATCCACTTAATGTTCAGAAAGAAAGAATTCAAAGTGGTTTGAGGAAATTTAAAGATGAAAATATAGAAATAAAATCTTTTTTTGCACCAAATCATACCTATGATTTTAATACATTTAATGCTTTAAAAGAATCTGGGATCAATGAGGTAATAGATGGTTATGGTTTGATGCCTTATGAGGAAAATGAAATTAAATTTATTCCTCAATTATTTTACAAAGTTTATGCATTACCTTTCGGTATTCAATCAACACAAATTCACTTAAATTATTGGAAAGAAGAAGATTTTAAAACTTTTGAGAATTTTGTTGAAAAAAATCATGAAGAAATAATAAGTTATGATGATGCAATCAAGAAAGTGAGTAATAAAATAGAGTTTAAATTATTGAATTCTTTAACAAAAAATCTTCTAAAAGTAAAACGTACTTTTTCAAATTTTAAATCTTGATTTTTTGCTATCTACAAGAAAAGCCTTTACCGTGTCTAAGGTAAGTTGATTAAATGTTTTTCCGAATTTAGACACTTTTTCTATAATTTTTGGTGGCATAGTTATTATCTGGCAATTAAGTTGTCTTGCTTGAATATAGTTATAAGGTTCTCTAGTGCTTGCCCACAAAATTTCAACTTTCTTCTTTTTGTTTGTTATTTGAATTGCTTTTTTCATTATTGGCCAAGGATTTATACCAGTATCTGACATTCTCCCAGCAAAAATTGAAATGATGGATTTACTTTTATTATCTAGGCATTTATTTATTTTTCTGACCTGAGCAACTGTATAAACTGCTGTGATATTAAGCTTAATTTTTTTTTTGTTTAATTTCTTAATCAACTGACCTGTAAATTTACCTTTACTATTTACAACTGGAATTTTCACATAAATATTTTTACCCCATGAGTTTATTTTTAATGCTTGACGCTCCATATCAGCAAAATTATCAGCAAATACTTCAAGTGATATTGGTTTTTTTTTACAAATTTTTAAGAGTTTTTTGGAATATTGCTCGTAACTTTTTGCTCCAGCTTTACGCATCAAGCTGGGGTTTGTTGTGAAACCATCTACTATTTTTTTTTTATTAAATTCTTTTATTGTCTTGCTGTCAGCTATGTCACAAAATATTTTTGTTTTGGCCATTTTATATATTCTTTACAATATCTTCTGTCATTTTTTTTGCATCTGCAAAAAGCATTAGTGTATTTTCTCTATAGAAAAGTTCATTATCTACTCCAGCATATCCTGGTGATAAACTTCTTTTTACAAATAGAACAGACTTGCACTTTTCAACATCTAATACAGGCATTCCAAAAATTGGGCTTTGTGGATCTGTTTTAGCAACAGGATTTGTTACATCGTTTGCTCCTATAACAAACGCAACATCGGTATTAGCAAAATCATTATTTATATCGTCTAACTCAAAAACTTCATCGTAAGGGACATTTGCTTCTGCAAGTAATACATTCATGTGTCCAGGCATTCTTCCAGCTACAGGGTGTACAGCATAAGAAACTTTTATATCGTTCTTTTTTAATGTATCAACCATTTCTCTTAGGGCATGTTGAGCTTGAGCTACTGCCATTCCATATCCGGGTACAATTATAACTGATGAAGCATTTTTTAATAAGAAAGCTGCGTCTTCTGCATTACCACTTTTTACAGGTTTTTTATCTTTTTTCTGTTTATCAGTCGAAGTGGCTTCTCCACCAAACCCCCCGAGTATCACGCTAAAGAATGATCTGTTCATTCCCTTACACATTATATATGAGAGAATTGCTCCAGATGATCCGACTAAGGCACCTGTTATAATTAATGCACTATTTTCTAGAGTAAAGCCAATTCCAGCTGCTGCCCAACCAGAATAAGAATTAAGCATAGAAATAACCACAGGCATATCTGCGCCACCAATTGGAATAATTAAAAGAACACCGATTAAAAATGATACTACAATCATTCCCCAAAACAGACTGCTAGTTTGTGTTGAACATAGTAAATAAATTAAAGCTATTATCGACAAACCTATAATTAAATTTAAAATATGTTGTCCTTTAAATGTTATTGGTGATCCGGACATAATCCCTCGAAGTTTCAGAAATGCTATGATAGAGCCAGAGAAAGTTATTGCACCTACAGCAGCCCCAATAGACATTTCTATCAAGCTAGCCAATTTAATGTCTCCGGGAAAACCTAGATTAAAAGCTTCTGGATTTAAAAAAGCAGATATTGCTACGAATACTGCAGCTAATCCAACTAAACTATGAAAACCAGCAACTAATTCCGGCATCGCAGTCATTGGTATTTTGAAAGCTATAAAAGCACCAATCGCACCACCAATAATTAAAAATATAAATACATAAATTATTGCATTTGAAAAATTGCCTACTGTTAGAAATGTTACAGTAATGGCAATCACCATTCCTATAATTCCAAAAAAATTTCCTTGTCTGGACGTTTCAGGTGATGACAAACCTCTTAAAGCAAGAATAAATAAAATTCCTGAAACTAAATAAAATATTGCTGATAAATTTGGTGATATCATTTTTTATCTTTTTTCTTTTTTTTGTACATTTGAAGCATTCTTTGTGTAACTAAAAAGCCTCCAAATATATTTATTGCAGCTAATATGATGGCCAAAAATCCAAATATACTAGATGTATCAAATACACTGTCCGAGGAACTTGCTAGAGCTGCAATTATTGCTCCAACAATTATTACAGATGAAATTGCATTAGTCACTGACATTAGAGGTGTATGTAGAGATGGTGTAACACTCCAAACAACATAATATCCGACAAAAATTGCCAAAATGAAAATACTAAACCTAAAAATAAATGGATCAATTTCCATATTAGTTATCTCCCTTAATTAAAGTGTTCTTTATTATTTCATCTTCCATATTTAAAACAAATTGTTTTTTTTCTCTGCTGTAAAGATTTCTAACAAAACTAAATATATTTTTTGCATACAAATTTGAAGCAGTAAGTGGTAATTTATTCATAACATTTCCGATTCCTATAATTTTTATTCCATCTTTATTGACTACTTTGTCTACCTCTGAATAAGCAGCATTTCCTCCTTGAGCAACTGCTAAATCAAAAATAATGGAACCTGATTTCATTTTTTCAATCATGCTTTCACTAATAATTCTTGGTGCTTTTTTTCCAGGGATTAAGGCAGTACAAATTATAATATCACTTTTTGAAGCTGCGTTTTCTAACATTTCGCTTTGTTTCTTTTTAAAATCTTCTCCAGCTTCTTTTGCATAACCGCCTTTGGTCTCTAAATTTTCGGAACCTTCTACAGTTAAAAATTTACCTCCTAAACTTTCTACTTGTTCTTTTGCGGTCAACCTAACATCTGTTGCTGAAACTATTGCACCTAACCTTTTGGCTGTGGCTATTGCTTGTAATCCGGCTACTCCAGCACCAACTACTAAAACTCTTGCTGCAGGAACTGTACCAGCTGCTGTCATCATCATTGGAACGGCTTTTTCATACTCATAAATAGATTCTATCACAGCTCTGTAACCAGCAAGATTAGCTTGAGATGAAAGAACGTCCATAGACTGTGCCCTAGTAATTCTTGGTAATAAATTTAAAGCAAATACATTTAAGTCTTTTTTAATTAAATTTTTCTCTTTATCTGGATTGTAATTAGAAACTATTAAATTTGTATTTTGCTTAAGTAAATTAATTTCTTCTTGGGCAGGAAGATTAACTTTACATATCAAATCTGATTTAGAATATACTTCGTCACTACTATTTAAGAATTCAGTTCCCTTATTTTTGTATTCTTCATCACTATATCCCAAATCCTTACCGTAATCTTTTTCTAAAAAAACCTTTAATCCCAAATCTTTTAAATTTTTTGAGGTATCAGGTGTTATAGAGATTCTCTTCTCTGGATTTTTCTCTTTTGTTGACCCTACATTCATTAAAAAAATTAGCCTTGTCTGGCTTTGAACTTAGGTTTTTTTTTATTAATAATATAAATTTTACCTCTTCTTCGAACCATTTTTGAATCGAGGTCTCTTTTTTTTAGTGATTTTAAAGAACTAGCTACTCTCATAATTTTAAGCCTGGCAACGTCCTACTCTCCCATATCTTAAGACAAAGTACCATCGGCGCTGAAGGGCTTGACTTCCGAGTTCGGAATGGGATCGGGTATTACCCCTTCGCAATAATTACCAGGCATGCTTATATATTATGTTTTGAAATATATGTAAATACAGTTTTTGACACATTTATCGTGTAATTTATAAGGAATCTAATGGATGAAAAAACTAAAGTAGTTGATGTTATTTTGCCAAATTTCAATGGAGAAAAAACATTAAGAGAAACTATTAGCTCTATTATAAATCAGACATTCAAGAACTTTAATTTGTATATCATTGATGATTTTTCGAATGATAAATCTGTACAAATCGTAAAAAGTTTTTCTGACTCAAGAATAAATATAATCGAACTTAAAAAAAATAAAGGTGTATATTTTTGTAGAAATTTAGGAATAAGAATTTCAAATTCAAAATACTTAGCATTTATAGACTCGGATGATTATTGGGATAAAGATAAATTAAGAAAACAAATTAATTTTATGCAAAAATTCGATCATAAATTTACCTACACTGACTATATACCATTTAAAGAGATAAATGAAAAAAAGCTATTTAAGAAAAAAATAAATGTAAAGGGGAAATTTAATTTAGAAGAATTTATAAATAATAGCTCAATTGCAATGAGCACCGTAATAGTTGAAAGATCTTTAATTAAAAATTTAAAATTTAAGAAACTTAAAATTTGTGAAGATTATCTTTTTAAATGTGAGATTTTAAAAAAGCAGGACGCTTACAAGTGTGAGGATGTTGTTATGTTTTATAGAATTTCAAAAAATTCATTACAAAGTAATAAATTAAGAAATATTTACTGGGTATGGCTTATTAATAGAAAATATAATAAATTAAATTTATTAAAGAATATTATATCTCTTTTTTCAATTTCTATTAATTCGATCAGGAAATATGGTTTTAAGTAAAATGATTCTAATAAATTTTTTTAATTATCAAACATAACTACATCAGAATATAAGTAATCAAAAAAACTAGATCCATTTAAAGTTTTTATTGGATAAAATTTATCGACAGTTTTTAGTAAGAAATTTGGATTATAAATTAGTTTATTTTCATTATTAAAATATAATTGTCCAATAAAGATATTTAAAAAAGATAAGCAGATTTTAGTGCAGATTTCTGGTGCATAATTTTTGTATTCCTTAAGGTTAGAAAAATATAAAATATCTAGTACATTAAGATTATATCTTCTACTTTTTTTAATTAATAAGTATGATGGTTTTAATTGATTACTTTTATCTTTTATCAAAATATTTATACAATTATATTTTTTGTGTTCCTGAAAAATTTTCCTATCTTCATGATTAAGTTGTTCAAAAATTTCATCTTTATTTTTTATTATGGAAAACCTGTAAAAAATTTTTGAAAAAAATGTTAGAAAATTTATTCCTACTCCAGCCGTATATTTGGCTATTGTAATATCGAAGTTAAATTTTTTATAAATACCTATAATCGACTCTCTTGGTGTGGTCGCATAAACAATTATTTCTCTCTCCATTAAAGGAAAGAAAAAAGCATAAGCAAAGACTCTAAACTCTTTCTCTACAAACCAATGTACTAAATTGCAACAGACTATTTCTTTTCCTTGAATAAATCTTCTTGAACAAATAGTTCCTAAAAAACCAACAATTTTATTATCATCGGTATTTCTCATAAAATATCCTAAAGGATGCTCATCGTAGTCCCAGTTTTCCCCAAAGTGTGAAGAAAGGGGGCTAAATTTAAATTCTAAGTTTTTTCTAGTTTTGAGATATTCATTTGCTAAATTAATATTCTCTTTTGAAACCTTTTCAATTTTAAGATTTTTTGGAATTCTCTTCTTTAATTTCTCAAAATATTCAGCTGTTTTTTTTTCCATATAATTTTTTAATTAGATTTTGGTGGGCGTGATAAGAATTGAACTTATGACCTCTACGATGTCAACGTAGCGTTCTACCACTGAACTACACGCCCTTAAATTCAAAGTTTAAGAAATCTCTCTAAAAAACATTTAATCTTGAGTTTAATAACATAAAATTTTTGTTTTTTTAACGAGTAATTATTTTCTAGTAATGTTTTTTCGTTTTCTCTAATCCAGTTACTTAATTCATTAATATACATTTTGTAATTTTTTTTAGTAAAACTATTTTCATGTATCCTATAAAAAGTAAGAGGATCAGAAATATAGCCAATTTGAAATTTTTTGCTAGTTTGTATGAAAAAATCAAAATCACCAATAATATTTAAATCTTTTTTAAAGTTGTACTGCTCAAAAATAGATTTATCTAAAAAAGCAGTATTAATTCCTATTCCATAAAAATCTAATAATTTTTGAGTAATAAAACCTGATGGTAATTCGTTTTTGTACATTATTTTTTTTTCGTTATTATTGAGAACATAATAATTTGAATAGAGAATTTTATAATTTGAATTTTTTTTTATAAAATTTATTTGTTTTTCCAATTTGTCTTTTGTCCACATATCGTCAGTATCTAAAAAACTTATATATTCTCCATTGGTTTTTTTTACTGCTAAATTTCTTGCATCATAAAGATTTAGCAATCTGTCTGACTTGAAATATTTAATCCTACTATCTTTAAAACTTTTTACAATTTTTTCACTTTTATCGATAGAATTATTGTCAAAAAAAATAAGCTCCCAGTTTTCAAAAGTTTGTTTAGTTATGCTATTTATTGCTTCATTTAAAAATGCTTCACCATTATAGCAATTCATAATGATACTAATAATAGGTTTATTATTCATATGATTTTATTGTTTTAAATAAGCCTCTTTTAAATTGTATTGTCGGTTTCCAATTTAGTATTTTTTTTGCTTTTAATAAACTCGGATAGACTTTAATATTTTCATCAGATCGTAATTTTATTTTTCCAAATTGAGGGTAACCTCTTTTAATTTTATTTTTTATTAAACCTATAACATTTTTAATCTGTTCTGGTTTTCCAGACCCAATATTAATTATCTGTCCAATTGCTGCTTTATTATTATAACATTTTAAAACTGAATTAATTAAATCATCTATGTGTAAAAAATCTCTATATTGAATTCCAGTCGAGCAAGGAAATTTTTTATTTTTCAAACAGGATTTAATAACAATTGGTATTAATCTATTTGTATCTTGCTTGGGGCCATATGCTTGATAAAGTCTTAAAATTGTAACTGGAAACTTTTTCTTTTTGTGTAAATCTAAAAGATATTTTGTAGCCATAGCTTTGGCCTTAAAATAAAATCCTTTTGGAAAGGTTTTCATTTTTTCATTATGTGGTGATCTGGCGCTACCATATTCACCACCTGAACCTATTTGAACGAAAGAAATCAATTTTTTTCTTAAAAAAATTTCAGAAAGATTTTTGCTACCTAAATAATGGCTATTGTAAGTCTTTTGTTTATTTACGTGATCAACGTAACCGCCAAGATTAATTACAAAATTATAATTTTTGTTTAGTTTTTTTTTTAATTTATTTTTGTTTGTGATATCACAAACAATATATTTTACTTTTTTAATTTTTCTAAGTTTTTTAGGTTTATTCTTGGAGATGCTTGTTACACTCCATCCTTTTTTTAAAGCTATTCTTGCTAAATGGTAACCAATAAAACCGGTTCCACCAATTATTAACATGGTTTTTGCTCTTAACATTAATAAACTAAACTCTATATTTTTTTTGTTTGATTGAATTTTCTAGAATAACTTTATCTCTTTTTGTGTCCATGCATTGCCAGAAACCTTTGTGTTTGAATGCACCAAGTAATTTTTTTTTACTAATTTTTTCTAATGGTTCTCTTTCTAAATAAGTACTATCTCCACGTATAAAATTAAAAACTTCTGGCTCAAACACAAAAAATCCTCCATTAATCCAACCCTCATCTAAACTTGATTTTTCTCTAAAATATCTAACTTTAGTTCCATTTAGTCTTATTGCTCCAAATCGGGCTGGTGGTCTTACTGCGGTTAATGTTGCGATATTCTTATTTTTTTTATGAAACTGAATTAATTTTTTAATATTAACGTCTGATAGTCCATCCCCATAGGTTAACAAAAAGGTTTGATTTCTTAAAATAGATTTTAATCTTTTTATTCTTCCACCTGTCATTGTTTTTAAGCCAGTTTCAATCACATCAACTTTAAATTTTTTATTTTTGTTTTTAAAAAAATTTTTTATTATTTTACCTCTATAACCGCTGGCAATTATGAAGTGTTTACATCCATATTTTCTATAATGATTTATTATATGAAGAATAATAGGTTTGCCTCTCACCTTGACCATTGGCTTAGGTATAGTTCTTGTGAATTCAGATAATCTGGTTCCAAATCCGCCAGCTAAAATTACAACTTTAATATCTTTAATCATATTATTAGTTTATTCAAATTTATTTCTATAGTTCACCATTTGTAATTGAAGCTTTTATCAAAAGGATCTTTTCTAACCATTTCTTTTTCATTGTGAGGTAGGGTTAAACAATTTGCGATGATTGACTCTTCAGTATCCAAACCCTTAAAACCATTCCAAATATTTGGGGGTATAGTTACTAAATTGTAATTTTTGGGAGAAAGTATAATTTCTTGAAACTTATTTTTTGTGGAACTTTTGTCTCTTTGGTCAAATAAAACCAATTTAACCTCCCCTTTTATACATGTGTAATTTAAAAAAGATTCTTTATGTAAATGCCAACCCTTTATTGATTTATGGTAAATAGTTGAAAAATAAATCTCTCCAAATTTCTTAAATATAGAATTATCAGATCTAAGCATGTGCATTACTTTGCCTCTATCATCAGAAATTATTTTTAGTGGTGAAATTTTAACATCATGAATCATAATTTTAGAAAGTTTTATAATTTTTTCTTTTGAATAATAATTTAGTTTTTCTTACAATAAAATATAATATTGATAGCCATGCATTAGGATAAATAAGGTTTTTAAAAAAATGATTTTTAAAATTTATATATTTAATACCCATTTTATCCCCATTTATTAATATTTTAAAAAAATAATTAAAAAAGTTTCTTAGTGAATAATTTTTTTCATAGACATATTGAAAAAAATTCAAGCCTTTGCTTCTATAATAATCTAAAGCTTCAGGTATTCTTACAATTTCAACAAGTGGATAAATATCTTTCCATTCTCTTTCTCCATATAAATTCACACTTAACGGTTTTGAAAAAAAATATGATTTTGAGTTTTTAAAAGCTTCACAAAATATTTTTATATGAAAACATGTATTTTCAAAATTTGACCATGAGCCTTTTTCTTTTATTAAATTGTTATCAATAATATCTAAATTTTTATTCCACCCATCTCTTTTAAAAACACAAACAAAAACACCTAAAAGATAATCAAAAGCAATTTCGTGTTTTATCAAGTCAAAAAAATTAAGTTTTTTATCATTTTGATTTGGGGATAATTTGTCCATGTCCTTTGGTAAAAATTTTGTATCAAAAGGGTATTCAAATTTTTTTAAATAATTACTATCCAAATGGCATGAATTAATCCAAAAAAAATCACAATCTTTATTTATGTTAATTAGTGATTTTAATTCTTTAATAGCATTAGGAAAAAGTAGATCATCATCTCCTAAAAACCATATAAACTCACTTTTTGCCATCGAAGCAACTTTCAAAAAATTTAACGCAGCTCCAAGATTTTCCTTATTTTTATTAAATTTTATATTTAATTTTTTTCTATATGGATCGATTATTCTTTCAATATTTTCATGAGAGCAATTATCTGAAATACATACCTCAAAGTCTAAATCAGTTTGCAATGATAATGAGTTTAAACAGTTTAGTAAGCTTTTAGGTCTGTTATACGTAGGTATACAAACTGATATTAACATTAAGATTGATTATTTTTTAAAATGTATTGGAATAGCTATCGATTTAAAAATCTTTGTTACGTAATTTATATCCCTGAAACTAATATTTGCATGGTTTGGAAGATAAATACCGTATTGATCAACAAATTTTGCATTAATTAATTCTTTTTTATTAAAGGAAATTTTATTAAGAAAAGGTTGTTGGCCCATATTTCCGCATATTAATGGTCTCGTTTGAATTTTTTTTGATTTTAAATATTTATAAACTTGAACTCTATTTTTAACGAATGTGGCGTAGCCAAAACTTGATATTAAATCAAGTTCACTTTTTTGAAACCAAAAATCTTTTAGTTTATTCTTATAATAATTAAAATTTGAATGTCTTATATTTGATATTCTATTAATTTTTTTTATTTGTTCAATTCCAAGTCTGGCATTTAAATCTGAAGATCTAATGTTAAATCCTGAAAAATAAAATGTAAAAAATGATTTAAATTCATCAATATTATATTTTTTTTCCAACTTATTTTTAAAATTTTTTTGCATATCTCTAGACCAGCCATGCGATCTAACAGCTAAAGATATGTTATAAAATTTTTTATTATTCGTTGATACCATACCCCCTTCAATTGTTGATATATGATGACCATAGTAAAAGGAGTGTGATGATGCCAGACCAAATGTTCCAAGACTTTTATTCTTTAACTTGCTACCTAAACTTTCACAATTATCCTCGATGAGTTCAAAATTATATTTTTTTTTTAAATTTAATATGTTTTTGAAGTTATTTGAATGTCCAAGAACATTTACCAAGACTAACAATCCTGGTTTGAATTTTTTACATAAATACTCTAAATGTTTCACATCAACTCCCAAATTATTTTTATCACAATCGCATAAAAGGACCTTGTAACCTAATTGTAAAAAGGGGCTGACTGTAGTTGACCAAGAAACTGATGGTAAAATAACTACTTTATTTTTTAAAAATTTTCCTTCAAGCAATGTCTGGGCTATCAACAAATTAGCTGATGAACCAGAATTTATAAACACCGAATTAGAAGCTCCTATTTTTTTTGAAAATTTTTCTTCGAATTTTTTTGTAATCTTAGATTGATTTAGGTAACTTTTTTTTTGAAGAAATTTTATTAAAACTTTATAATCTTTATTATCTATTGTATTATGAGCTAGTTTTATCATTTAAAAATTTCTATCAAATTCTTTTAAGTTTTTTACAACATAATTAAATTGAGAATTAGTCATATTTGGATAAGTTGGTATAGTAACTAGATCTTTCCAAATTTTAATTGAGTTTTGGATTCTATTTTTATATTTCTTATATAATGGGTGGAGTGGCAGTGGTTTGATGTAAACGGTTGTAGCAATTTTCTTTGATTTAAGAAAATCTATTAATTGATCACGCTTTTTGCATTTTAATGTAAACATCCAATAAGAAGAATTTTGAAACTTATATGGGAAAGCTGGAGTTATATTTTTACAATTTTTTATTGAGTTGATGTAGTTTTTGATTAATTGAGATCTTCTTCTATTAAAAAACTTTAATTTTTTTAGCTGCTCCATCCCAATTGATGCCATTAAATCCGTCATATTATATTTAAATCCTAATTTAGTGATTGAATAATTCCAGTGTTTAACTTTCATATTGCCTTTTAGGCTTTTTTTATGCCTTACAAGTGGATCTTGGTCCCACCCGTGGTAACTTAAAGTTTTTAAATCTTTTGCAAATTCTTTTTTATTAGTTGTGATCATTCCTCCATCTCCACCTGAAGTCATGATTTTTATTTCTTGGAAACTGAAACATCCAAAATCTCCCCAGGTTCCCAGTTTTTTTCCTTTATAATCACCACCACATGTTTGTGCGCAATCTTCGATAACCGTCATTCTCTTTTTCTTTGCCCATGGTACAATTTTTTCCATTTCACAAGGTTGGCCGTTAAAATGAACTGTGATTATTGCTACACAATCTTTGGAATATTTTTTTTTGATGTCCTCAAAACTCATTACAAGAGTTTTCGGATCAATATCTACAAAAACTGGTGTTAAACCACAATACAAAACTGAAGCAGCAGATGCACTAAATGTCATTGCAGGTACCAAGACTTTTTTATTTTTTTTAAAATTGTTAACAGCTAATGATAAATGCAGTGCAGCTGTGCAAGAATTTAAAGCTATAGAGTGTTTAACATTAAAATATTTACTCCAAGCATTTTCAAACTTTCCAACATTTGGGCCATATCCTAACCAAGAATTTTTAAATATTTTTTTAATTTTCGACAATTCACGATTATCGACAGTAGGGGTAGATAGTCTTACTTTTAAATTTTTCATGGTGTTTTCTTATAATTCGTGACCTAGTGTGCTTAATTTCTCATTTAAAAAATATTTGTAGTTTTCTTTATCAATTATATGGAAAATTGGAAGTGGTAAAACTAACTTACCGCCATTTAAAATAAAGCTTTTTTCCTGTTTAATAACCTCAGATCTAAAGGACCATATTAAAACAAAAAGATATTTAGGTTTTAATTTACGCATTTTTTCTTTAGATATTATTTTTATATTTGATCCGGCAGTATAACGATTCCATTTTTTAGAGTTACCATCAGCTATAAATTTAAGTAAATTTGATTTAATTTTACAGTGATTCAGAATTATATTGCCCTTAGTTGATGCACCGTATCCAATCACTTTTTTTTTATTGTTTCTTAGAAAAAAATTAATTACTTTTTTTACATTTTGTAATCTTAAGTTGAACTTTTTATATGTATCAAAATTTATTAGTTTTTCTTCTTCAAGAATTTTTTTTATTTTAATAATATTTGATCTAATTTTATTTTGTTTTTTTACTACTTTTACTTCTGCGCTTCCGCCATTTATTTCATTAAAATTAACATCAACAATTTTAAGTCCGTTTTTGTCTAAAATTTTTTTAAATGTATTTAAAGTATAATAAGTCACATGTTCATGATTAATTTGATCATAAGTTAAATTTTTAATTAATAATGGAAAATATGAAAACTCTACTATCCACATTCCTTTATTTGAAAGCAATTTGTTTATGTCTCCACAAAACTTATTTGGATCATTTATATCGTAAAACATCGCAAAAGATGAAATCAAAGAAAATTTTTTGGATTTAATTTTTTTAACTTTACAAAAATTATTAATTACACTTTTCGAAAAATAGTCTACTATTAAATTAATATTTTTTTTTTCAAAAGAACCTTTGAATTTTTCAGAGGAAGGATCTACTGCGAAAAGTTCAAGATTTTTATTTTTAGATTTTAATAATTCTAAAAAAGTTGGATCACTACATCCAATATCTAAAACTCTTGCAGATTTTTTCAATTTAATTTTATTAACCTTTTTTTTCATATGATCAATCATTAGACGACTCAAAGAGGTCCAATATCCATAACCTGAACCATACATTACACCTGGCGGTGCTGCCTTAGATAATTGAATTAAATCACACTTATTACATTTAAATAAATCTAGTGGATATGATTTCAAACTTATTTTTTTTTTAAAAGTTTTACTACTAACTGGTTGAGAACCAATATTTATAATTTTTTTAAATTTTTGGTTTTTACAATTTCTACATTTCATTTTTAAATTTTTTTTAAGTAATTTTTTATTTGATTAAAAGTGAAACCAACAACTTTATTTTTTGATTTCTCTTTTTTATGATACTTATACCAACTCAAAGTAAGTTTCAGGGCTTCGTAAGAATTCATTTTTGTTTTCCATTTTAAATATTTGTTTGATTTTGAGCTATCAAGAGATAAATTTGTAGACTCATAAAGTTTATTTTTTTTGATAACTATTTTTGATTTCGAATTTAAAAATCTTTTTGAAAATTTTGCTACTTCAATTACTTTTAAATTACTTTTTTTTCTTGGACCAAAATTCCATGATCCCTCATATTTTTTTTTATAAAAAAGTTTTTCAGATAAATTTAAATAACCAAACAAAGGTTCTATGACGTGTTGCCAGGGTCTAGTTGCATTTGGACTTCTTATTGTTAGATTTTTATCTTTTAAAAAAGCTTCTGCACAATCTTTAATAATTCTATCTTTAGTCCAATCTCCACCCCCTATACAATTTCCAGATCTTACTGTAGCTACGTTGCATTTTTGTTTTAAGTTAAAAAATGACTTTATATAACTTTGAGATAGTACTTCTGCAGCAGCTTTGCTACCACTATAAATATCATGCCCCCCTAAATTATCATTTTCTTTAAAGGGAATCTTTTTTTCAAGGTTTAAGTAAACTTTATCTGTTGTAACTATGATTAAAGATTTAGTCGATTTACATAATTTTGTAGCTTCTACAATATTTGTTGTGCCAATTACGTTTGTTAAAATTGTTTGTCTAGGTGTTTTATAGCTCTCCAGAACACTAGATTGGGCAGCGAGGTGGAATATTATTTCGGGTTTAAATTTTTTAATCGCACTTTTCAATTTACTGTAATCCAAAATATTTTGCCTTATATCTTTAACTAGGTATTTTTTTAGTTTTAGACCATCAAAAAAATTTGGCTTTGATATAGGGTTAAGTGCAAAACCAGTGATTTTAGCACCCATTGATGAGAGTATTAAGGTCAACCAACTTCCCTTAAAACCTGTATGTCCAGTTATAAATACTCTTTTATTTTTCCAAAAATTTAGATTCATTTAATTAAATATTTCCTTAATTTTTCAACATTTCGATAGTTAAATTTATTATTTTTTTTGTTCAAAAGTTCAAGATCTTTTTGGTTATCTACTGAACTCCAAAATCCATCGATATTATGGAAACCGCATTTGTATCTTTTAATTATTAAAGGGTAAAACTTTTTCTCAAAATTTTTATATGATTTAAAATTACTTTTTAAAATTTTTTTATTCATTAAAGAGATTCCGGAGTAAATATAACCAATAAATTTTTTTTTATGTTGAGATATTATCGCATTAAATTTTGTGTCTCTACTAAAACTAATAATTTTTTTACCTTTAGTGCCAACAATTCCATATGGCATATGAGCGTGGCTGCCAAGAAAAGTGACTATATTATTTTGCTTTAAATGATCTAAATATATTTTTTTTATATTAAAATTAAATATTGCATCCCCATTAAGAAGTATAAAATTTTCAGATTTGATAAATTTTATGATTTTATGAATTCTTTGAGAGATTGAAGTATTTTCTCCTGTATTAATTATTTCGATATTTAATTTTTTAAGGGTCTTTTCTTTATTGATATATTTAGTAATTTTTTTTCCTTTAAAACCTACTGGTAGAATAAAATGATTAAAAGAATTTTTTTGAAGAAATTTAATAATATACCATAAGATAGGTTTGCCGTGCACCTTGAGCAAAGTTTTAGGCGCCTTCTTACCTAAAAGTCCCAATCTAGTACCTTTACCACCACAGAGTATTACAGCAGTTCTGTCAATCATTTGTTATCACATATAGTAAGTATTTTTTTCTAGTCATAATTAAATTATCTATATTTGTTAAGCAAAATATTGTTGAAAATATCATAGTTTCTAATTTTTGAAATTTTTTTTGAAGTCATGTATTTGTACAGAATTTTCTTATTATAACTTTTGCTTGTTGATTTAATAAATATTTCATCATTGTTATTTAAGTTAAACAAATTGGTTCGATACTTTTTTGACAAAAATTTTATAGAATTTAAAAGATTTGGATTTAGTTTTTTTATCTGATTATTGTAAAGAAGTAATATTGGTTTATTACAAGCACTCGCCAAACCTACCCCGGTGCTGGCTGCAATAGAAATTACAAATTTAGAGATTGGTATAAATTTATGTGCAGCATCTAAATCATGAATAACTTTGAAATGTTTGTTATAATGAGGGTTTTTTGATCTTTTAACTTTAGGATGGGGTATAATTAAAATATCACAAGAATATTTTTTTTTAATTTTTAATAAAAAACGATTCAAATCACCATACCATTTTGCTTTATTATAAGAAATTTTTTCATTAAAAAGATCGAAATCATTTGTAAAGTACGGACCTGGGCCATCCAAAAAAGTTACTATTGGTTTCTTGGATATTTTTTTTTTAATATTATATGAGATTAGTCTAGAATAGTCAGAAGAGTGTATATTAATAAAAATTTCTTTTTTAGACTTAAGTTTGGTAACATAATTTATTTTACTGCCATGATATAAATTATAAATTGTTTCAAAAATAATAAATTTACTTAAATAATGAAGAAATTTATTTTTTAAAAAAAAAATTAATAAATTTGGATATTTGAAGATTTTAATAATTTTATTTAAATAATCTTTTATGGTTAATTTTTTTTTTCTTTCAAAATAAAAATTTGGTTGGCCTGGATCATCATGTTTAATAATTTTTTTACAAACTTTATTTAATTTTCTGTGTATAATTAAAGATTTAAATGAGTTTAAATCTAAATTATTAAAAACAACTAAATTTTGATATCTTTGAGATAATTTTTTAATATGAGTCTCCCAATCATTTATTGAATTAAATCTTTTGGCTTTACTGTGTCTTTTCAACCTAAATGCATGATCCCATTCTGGATTTATTATATTTGATAAATCATGAATTTCAAAATCAGTACAAAGTTTTTTTTCATAAAAATCTAACCCATAACTTAGATAATGAAATTCAGTAAATTTATAAGGATGTAATATAATAAGCATTAAAAAGTTATTTATAATACTAGTACTTTCTCAGTTTAATTTTTTTTATAGTTTTTAAAACATTCATACCTTCATTATATGAACAGAGAAATTTTGAATTTTTGTTGGAAATTATTGCTTTATGCATATCAATAAATGTTTTGTTATAATTATAATTCTTATGAATTATTTGTTTTTTGTTAGAAGCTGCAAAATTAAATATATTTTTTTTTAAATCAATAAAAATTGAAAACTTAATTCCATCGACTAAAATTAATCTTAATTCATTTTTTGAGTAATATTTAAGATCTAAAGTGATTTGAGTTTTTTTAGCTTTGCCAAAAAGTTTCATATAGTCTTCTGTATTAATTTTAAGATTAGATTTTTTCCCAAATGATACATAATTTATTTTTATTTTCTTAAAAAATAAGTGTATTAGGTCTAATTCGTGACTAAGGTCTAAAATAATCCCACCTCCTTTTGATTTGCTAGCTGTATAATTATTTTGATAAGAAATATTTTTTCTCCAATTTGGCAAATATGAATTTGTTATAAATTGAATGTCATAAATTTTATTTTTTTTTAAAATTTTATGTAGTTTAATTATAAATGGATGAAACCTTAGATTATAACCGACATAAACTTTATTATTTTTCAGTTTTAACTTTATATATTTATGAAAAACTGGCTTCTCAACTAATATTTTTATTCCTTTAAAATTTTTTTCTAAATATTTAAGTTGTTTTTCATGTTTAAAAGTTTCGCTGGCTATAATTACATATTGTGGTTTAATAATTTTTAAATAATTTAAATTATTGAAGTTTGGAAATTTTTTAATTTTTTGTTTAGAATAAATAAAAATTTTACTACTTTTAAAAAATTTTTTAAGGATTTCTGCATGTCGTCTTCCTATCGACCCGTAACCAATAATAACAATATTCATAAATTATATAGCTGACCAACCTCCATCGACATATACGTTAGTTCCGGTAATATATGAAGACTCATCGGATGATAAAAATAAAACTGCAGATGAAATATCGTTGGGATTTCCCATTCTTTTGAGAGGAGTTTTATTAATATAGTTTTTTACAAATTTTTTGCTCTGTAAAATTTTTGAACCTGCTACGTGACCTTTAACACCACCGGAAATTATGGTGTTTACTCTGATTCCATACTCTCCATAGTAAGAAGAAAGATTTTTTGCATATCCAATTAATCCACCTTTGATGAGTGAATAAACTGGATTAGGTTTAATTTTGGTTCCTTTATATAAATTTTTATCCTGTCCTAAGACGCCATAGATAGAATTTATTAACACTATGCTTCCTTTAACCTTATCTTTTTTCATTTCTTGAGCAATTTTTAAAGATGTCCACGCAAAAGAATTCATATGAATATCAACATTTTTTCTTAATTGTGTAGTTTTTAAATTCTCAAAGGTTATTTTTCCCCATTCTTTGGAATAAGGGTAAGAAGTATTGATAAAAATATCTGGACATTTATATTTTGATATTAATTTATTAAATTTTTTTTCAACTGTATTCAATTTAGAGGAGTCAAAATTAAAAAACAAAACGTTATCGTTTAAAAGTTTTTTATCAATTTTTATATCTAATATTATGACTTTAATACCTGACTGGTGTAATCTTTGGACTATTTCTCTTCCGATAACACCGTTGCCACCTAATACAAACGCTAGCTTATTTCTTTTCATATTTTGTAAAATATTTTGATGGTTTTAAATCATAAATACTGTCAATATCAATAGATTTAGTATTCCATTTCATGAAATATTTCACCAATTCCAGATCATGAAAACTATCTATATCGATTGATCTATTATAAGGCATTTCATAAAAAGTTGTTTTGTTTGAAAAAATTTTATTTGTTCGCATAAGGTATTTTTTTTTCCATATATAAATAGAAGCATTCATGTCATAGACTTTCGGTGCGTCTTGTCTTCTTAGGATTTTTTTTTTAGTTTTTTTACTTAAAATAGGTACATTTCTATTTAATTCGATCATATTGAAGTAGGGATTTTTTCTAGATTTACAAATTGTAATTAAATTATTTGACTTATTTTTTTTAAATTTCTTGATTGCTGTTCTTATATCTTGAACATTTCTAAGTGGTGAGGTTATATCTAAATCAATTATAATATCATATTTTTTTTTAAAAATTTTTTCAGCTTTATTCAATGCATCTCTAATCACTGGGACTTTTCCAGAAGTATGATGTGATAAACTTGGTTTTCTCTTAAAAAAGATTTTTAATTTTCTCTTTTTTAATTCGCTCTTTGGAAGGTTAAGATCTGTTGAAATAATAATATCATTGATCTCTTTTACTTTTCTTGCTTGATCTATTGAGTAGAAGATTAAATGTTTGTTATTTATTTTTACAAGATTTTTATTTTTAATACCTTTAGATCCTTTTCTAGCGCAAATCGTACAAAGAATTTTCATTTTTAAATTTTATACTTATTAGAAAATTGAGATCTATGCGATTTTATCCAGTTGGCAGTTTTTTTTAGTCCTTCATTTAATTCAGTTGAAGGTTTCCATTTAGTGTATTTAAGTATTTTACTATTATTACATTTTAGATTTTGCACTTCGCTTAATTTAGGTCTAAATAAATTTTTATTTTGCTGAATTTTAATATTTGGATTTATAATTTTTATGATCTTTTTAGCTAAATTATCAATTGAGATATTTGTTTTACCGCCCACATTGATTACTTGACCTATTATTTTTTTATTTTTCAAAACATGAAAATAGGACTCACAAATATCACTTACAAAATTAAAATCTCTTGTAGGTTTTAAATTTCCTAAAACTAAAGTTTTATTTTTCTCAGACAAACATTGCGTGATTATTCTTGGAATTATTGCTCTTTCTGATTGTCTTGGTCCATAAGTATTAAAAGGTCTTAATATGGTTACTGGTAATTTAAAAGAGCGATAATAACTTAAAGATAATTGGTCAGCGGCAGTTTTAGAGGCGGCGTAAGGAGATTGTGCACTTAATGGATGTTTTTCATCTATTGGTAAATATTGTGCTGATCCATAAACTTCGCTGGTTGATGTTATAATTACATTTTTACAATTTAAATTTTTTGAAGCCTCCAGAATATTATATGTTCCTTCAACATTAGTTTTGACATAAGCCAAAGGTGAAACATAAGAATATGGAATTCCAATTAATGCAGCCAAATGAAAAATAGTTTTACATCCTTTCATAGACTTATAAACAGAGTCATAGTCACGAACATCTCCTAATATAACTTCTATATCTTTTAAGTAATTACTATTTTTAAGACATCCAAGATCGTTATTGGAATTATATCTATCAAAGGCTACAACCCTAAAACCTTTTTTAACTGCGGTCTCACAAAGATGTGAACCAATAAAGCCGGTTGCTCCTGAGATAAAGATCTTTTTTTTCATTTTTTATATATTTTCAAATTTTATCAATCTTATTTCATTCTTGATAGAATAATTTCTTGCCTCTTCTAATCCTTTGCCTAAAAAATTAAATAAATTTGCAGTTATAACTCCTGAAATTCTATCTTTACAAAGAACGTCTGCAAAATGTTCTGGTTTACCCGCTCCACCCATCAATAAAATAGGGTTTTTAAAATCATCTGGAATTAACTTGTATGTTTTTTTGTCTAACCCTGCAGCTGTTCCGTCTTGGTCTATTGAGTTTAATATTAATTCTCCAAACTTAATATTTTTAATTGACAAAATATAATCTTCTAAATTTTTTGAAAATATTTTACCTCCATCAATAAAAGTTTTGATTTCTTCATTTATTATTTTATAGTCCGCCATAATAGATAGAGCTTGTCCACCGTAGATTTTTGATATTGAATCGCATACTTCTAAATTTTTATGTGCTAGAAAATTAATTAAAACTTTATCTGCCCCATTATCGAAATACTTTTTAGCATCATCAAGACTGCGGATACCTCCACCTAAAGTTAAAGGTACAAAGATTTTTTCTCTTAAGTTATTAATATCTTTAAAAAATAATTTTTTGTCGTTTTCGGTTGAATTTCTAGATACATTTATAACCATAAGTTCGTCAATAAAATTACAAGTTTCACCAAACCCATAATTTCTCTTGAGCCATTCTACATCTCCAACTTTCTGTAAACTAAAATTTCTACTTAGATAAAACTGTCCTTTGCTGTACAATAAAGCATAAATTATTCTTTTAAAATTCATTAAATTGCTACAAAATTTTTTAATAAGTTTAATCCAGTTTTATGACTTTTTTCTGGATGAAATTGTGCTCCAAAAATATTTTCCTGTTCTATGAATGAAACAAAGTCTTCACCATAGTAAGTTTTGGACAATTTTGCTTGATTAGATTTTTTTTTATTAATTGAAATTCTATAAGAATGAACAAAATAAAAAGGGGATTTACAAGGAATTCCTTTCCATATTTTAGTTTTATAATTATCAACTAGGTTGAAACCAACGTGAGGCAAACTAACTTTTAAATTATCTGAAAACCTATTACACTCACCTTGAAAAAGTCCCAGACCATATTCTTTTCCATCTTCAGTACTTGAGTCAAACATTAATTGCATTCCCAAACATATTCCCATAAAAGGTTTAGATTTTGATGTAAACTCCTTGATTTGATCATCAAAGCCAATTTTTTTAAGGGTCTTTGCAGCTTTGTTGAAGGAACCAACACCTGGGAGTATTAAATGTGATATATCATCCTGTATAATCTTTTTTTCTATAACCTTAAAATCAAAATTTAGAAACTTAAAAGAATTTATCAATGAAGCTATATTACCAAAATTACAATCAATAATTCCTATCTTTATTTTTTTTGACATACTAAGTTATCTTAAATTTTGGTACCCATCTATTTTTCTTTTCAAATAATTTTTTGTTTGCCCATTTGTCAATGTTCTCTTGGAACTCTTTCATGCTCATTTTGAAATAATCACAATATTCTTCAAATAAACTTTCTGGATACATATCATCATACATTTGTACTAATTGAACAGCTTGTGATCTCGTCATCGCACCTCTTCTTACATCTATCCCTGCATCTTGAGTTGTTCTTCCAAATCCAAATTTCAAATACATAAAATAAACGTGCAAAAGGTATATTTTTTGATCAGTCTGTGCGAAATTAGTGTAACTTCCTTCATTTAAAGTTGGTGCCTCTTTTAACCCACATTTTTCCTTAGCTAAAACGTAATTTCTATAAGGATCCCAATTTTCATAAAATCCATAATGAGTTAATTCCAATTTGAAGTTTTTTAACTCATCTTTACTTGGATAAGTAAACCAATATAGCTGTCTAGAATTTAAGCCAAGATTTTTAGCTTTTTTAATAATTTTATCATAACCTCCCTCCATATATCTTGAAATTTGATAATCAACATCATAAACACCATGATTTTTAAATTTTGCATCTCCCCCATACTCTACTTCACCATCTTCAGAGTAGAATACTAATGGAATGTTCATTTGCAGCGCTACTCTAAGAACTGCTGTATGAATACCCATTAACCACCCGTAATAAGGAAAACCAAGATCTGTTAGACCAATTTTGTTTAAGACTCTCATAGCTTCATGGTCTGGTGTTACGTGTATGTGATCATAACCGCTGTTAATAAATGAGTTTAAATTTTCTTTACCTATATCAGTTTCCATTATTGGTCTGAATGTGACTGCCAAGGGATCCATTTTATATTTGTGCTTTATATTATAGCTTACATATGATCCATCCTTTCCGCCACTTACTGTTGTGATACAGTCATATCTATTACCATTCGATCTATGTTTATCTAGTAATTCCTTCAACATTCTTTCTCTCTTAGACCAATCAATTTTCTTTTTTTCCTCTGACCATTGGCATGCACTACAATAACCACGATTATCAAAAGTTATTCTTGGTCTTGTAGACATAGTCACACAATTTTTGCACCAGAAAATATTTTTATTAGTCTTATTCATCTTTTTAATTTTAAATCTACAAATTTTTTATAATTAATATTTTCAAAATTAACTCTTTCCAAAATTTTTATTATATTTTTCGTTGTATTATTTTTATAATAAGGATTTTTAGATTTGAGTAGAGCTTTATTAAATTTTACAGTTTCAATTTTTTTTATAGCATTATCCAAACTTTTTATGGACAATCTTTTTATATTAATAACGCTTGAGGCCATAATTCTACCCTTCTGTCTAGTACCTATATTTATTGTTGGTATCTTCAAACTTGGAACTTCAGAAATGCCACTTGAAGAGTTTCCAATTACGCAATCAAAATTCTTGATAATTGAAAAATATGTTTGTTTTCCTAGGTATTTAAAAAAATAAGAATTCTTATTTTTTTGAACAAAAGTTTTTATTAAAGAAATAATTTTATAATTTTTCGTATCCGTGTTAGGCAAAGTAAATATAATACCTATATGGTGTTTGTTTGAAAAGTATTTTAAAATAGTTTTAAAATCTTTTAGTCCATAATTTTTCTCAAGTGTAACAGGATGGAAAGTAATTAAAAAATTTTTACGCTTAAAATTATAATTGATTACATTTTTAATTTCTTTTTTGCTATAAAACTTAATTTTATTTATATCCTCAACACTTGTACTTCCTACAACATGAATATTTTTTTTATTTTCACCTAATTGCTGTACACGATTTGCGTAAATTTTGTTTGTAACAAAATGTATTGATGAAAGCTTTGTTATAGAATGTCTTATTCCATCATCTAAAGCACCTTGAGTAATCTCTCCTCCTGAGACATGTGCAATTGGTATTCTATCAAAATATGCACTAACAACAGCAGAAAAAATTTCATATCTATCACCCAACACAAGAACAATGTCTGGTTTTAATTTTGTATAATATTTATTAAACTTTTTTATACCATCGCTGAAATAATTAAGAATTGATGATGTATTATCGCCTGAATATTTTATGTGTATTTTTTTATTTATTTTTATTAGATCATTCTTAAATAATTTTTTATTTTGGTAGGCTTTTATTAAATGTGATCCAGTCACTACAGTGTAAACTTTTAATTTTCTTGATCTATAAAGTTTTTTTATAATTGGTTTTAAAAGGTCAAAATCACCGCGACTTCCAGTAATTACAGCAATTTTTTTATTTAATTTTTTCATCTTTTTCAAAATTGTATTTTGATTTTTTTGATATTAAATTATTCCATTTCATTGGAGAAATACCGTTTCCGGCTCTTTTTGTTGTTAAATTATCATAGGAAAAAGTTTCGCCTTTACTAATAAATTTTTTTGCAACAATTACTTTTCTTGCATATTTAATATTTTCTTTTTCTGAGGGCGAAATCTTTTTAATATTACTTCCAAGCAATTTTTCAACTTTTCTAACAGAATTTACAAAAGACTTAAATTCTCTAGAATTGAGACTTGCTTTGTGGTCGGGACCGTGTTGTTTTTTATTAAGTGTTAAGTGTTTTTCTATAATTTTGGCCCCAAGACTTACTGCGGCTAGAGATGCTTCAAAACCAGAAGTGTGATCAGAATAACCAGTTACAAGTTTAAATTTATTTTTAAAAGTTTTTAAGACTTTTAAATTAACATCTTCAATAGGTGTTGGATATGCTGTATTACAGTGAAGAATATATATATTTTTTTTTTTAAGACTACCTGAAAGAAGAACTTTTAAAGCTGCTTCAATTTCTTTAATATTTGACATGCCGGTAGATAAAATTACTTTTTTATTAAATTTAGATATTCGTTTTAGATATGGAAAGTTTGTTATTTCGCCAGAGGGAATTTTAAGAATACCCAATTTAAGATCGTTTATCAAAAATTCTAAACTTTTTAAATCAAAAGCAGATGAAATAAAATCAATTTTTTTTCTTTTTGCTATTTTAAAAAGTTTCCTTTGTTGTGAAAAACTTAATTCATATTTTTTTATCATGTCTATCATTCTAATATTTCTTTTTAAATTTTTTTTTTGATAGCTTGCCAAATTTAAGTTGGCTGTAACTACCTCTTTGGGTATAAAAGTTTGAAATTTTATCGCATTAGCACCACAAAGTTTTGCGACAGAAATTAATTTTTTTGCATTGTTAAAATTTCCATTATGATTAATCCCACCTTCAGCAATGATATATGTATTTTTTAGTTCCATTTTTTTTGTAATGTCATTTTTAAACCGTTTCTCATACTCAAAACAGGTCTCCAATTTAAAATTTTTTTTGCTTTTGTAATTTTTACATCAAGAGAATTTAGATTTTTAATTTTTTTGTTATCCCTTAAAATTATATTACTTTTACTTTTGATTAATTTTGCCAAAATTTTTGACAATGATAAGAAATGATAACAATTTTCTGAGCCGACATTAAATACCCCCTTTTTTTTTAATTTAAAAGATAGATATATCGCAGATGCAACATCTTTGGCGTGGATAAAATTTACTTTTGTTTTTTCGAAATTAAAAATTTTTAAAACTTTATTTTTTTGTAATATTTTAATAAATTTTGATATCAACTTGCTTTTATCTAATCCAAAACCATATATTGAAGAAGGGCGAAAAATTGTGTAATTATAATTTTTCTTTTTCAATAATCTTAAAATTTTTTTTTCACATTTAATTTTTGAATCTATATAAGGATTTTTTGAATTTTTTAGTAATTTTGAATTTTCTGAATTCTTTCCATTTTTATTATAAATTACTGATCCAGATATATATATAAAATGTATATTATTTCTTTGAGACCACTTTAATAAATTAATTGTTGAGTCAATGTTAACTTTATTAATAAAATTTTTACTAGCTGAGTTCATTTTTTTTGGAACGTAAGCACCCATGTGTATTAAGCAATTAATATCATTAAAAATAATATTTAATTTTTTATTGTTTATTTTTTTGTGAAGATCTAATTTCTTCCAAAAAAAATTTTTATGATAAACCTTTGGGTTTGTACGACTTGTACCAATTATTTTGTAATTTTTTTCTAAAAAATATTGTACAACATGTTTGCCTAATAAACCTGAAGTGCCTGTCATTCCAACTTTAGAAGTTAAAACCATTTGTTTATTTTTCCTTTACCAATTTTATTTTTTAGATTTTTAAAATTTGAATTATCAAGAAAAATTTCTTCGATATATCTGAAACAAATTCCTCTTTTTAATTTTTTAAAATTATTAATTAAATTTGAGCCGCAAAAATAATTTTTTATATACATTTCAGGCTCATTAAAGCCGTAATGAGACCTAATTGATGTTGTTCCTGAAAACCTCGGATTAAATTCAAATGGTATTGGACCTTTTTTAGTTAATCTTAATTGAATATTAAAACTTCCATTACAATCTATGATCTTAGCGATATTTAATATTAGTTTTGATATTTTTTTATTGTTTATTGTTTCAGTGATCCAAGATGTTCCGTTTAAAATTTTTCTTTTTAAAATGAACGGACCTATTATAGTTTTTTGCTTAGTCTTAAAAAAACTGCAAGTATATTCTGTATTAAAATTATCTTTTATAAATCCGATATGTTCTTGCAAAATTGGATTTTTAACTAATTTAAACTTTTTCTTTAATTCATCCAAGTTTCTTATTAAAAAAACATTTCTTGATGATGTGCCATGCCGTCCTTTTAAAATTAATGGAAATTTTAATTTTTTAGAATTAATCAGAGCCTCTTTTAATTTTTTTGGAGCATATGTCTTAAGAAAAGGAAGATTATTTCTTTTTAAAAAAATTTGAGTAGAAAATTTATCATTGAATTGATTTATTACTTTAAGACTTGAACTACAAACAAGGCAATTTGTTTTTTGTTTGATAATACTTGCGTATTTAGAAAAAAAAATTAAATCAAATTCTGATCCGATCATCAAAATATCAATCTTAAGTTTTTTTAGATTTTTAATGTACCATTTTAAAGTGCCAGGTTTTTCCACTTTTGGTGTTAAGATTGAGTTTTTAAATCTATACAAACCTGAATTAAGTAAATTAATATCTGCTAGAAATATTTTTAAGTTAAGATTTGATAAATTCAAAGCTTTAGCTATTGACTGTCCTACTCCACTCCCTGCACCTGTAACTAAGACTCGTATTCTTTTCATGATTCAAATTTTAGTTATTTTTCCCAATTCATTCATGCGATGTGCATTTGAGCCAAGTGAAAATAAAGTTTTAGATCGCAAACATTCATCTAATAATTTTCTATAATTTTTGTGATAATGAAAATTTATTTCAAAAATTTTATCATTCCTCTTACACTCTTTTATAAGCCTTTTAAAAAGATGCCATTTTGGAGTTGCTTTAAACCTCTTAATCGACATACCGAAAGGGTGCCCAAGTATATCAAATTTGCTGTTTTTAATTGCGCTCATGCTTAACTTAAACTCTAGTTCTATTGCTTCATTTTTAGTAAATTTAAATTTATTTTGAAAAATATTTCCTTTTTCTCCGGGGAAGCGATGAACACTAGCCATTATTAAATCACATTTTTTTTTAATATTTTGATTAAGATCTAATGTTCCATCAAAATCTTTTATTTTTACCTCGGTACCAATAAGTGCGTTACACGATCCTGATTGTTTATATGAGCGATTTTTTTTAACCTCTTTAGAAAATTTTGAAAACCAACCTTTACTACTTGCTCTAGAGTGCTCACTGAATAATATAGTGTGTAAATTTTTTTTATTTGCAGCTTTAACCATTTGTTTAACAGTATGTTTTCCATCTGTCCAATTAGTATGAACATGCATATCTATTTTAGGAATTTTTTTACTTTTCTTAAAATCTATAAAAATCTTCTTAAAGAAATTTTTTTTTTTAAATTTCATATTTTATAAATAAAAACTACTTGGAATATTAATTAATTTATTTTCTATAATATTAGCGTTTTTTAAATTCATTTTAGGATATTTCTTCAAAAATTTAATTTTATGTAATGGCCTCCAAACAGGTCTAGCTAAAATTTTGTTTTCATGAAAAATTTTTAGAACTTTATTTTTTCTAGTAGCTGAAGGTTTTAATAAGACCAAAGTTTGTAACCAAAAATTACTTCTGGAATTATTTGGTTGATCTAATATCAGGAAATCTTCAGACTTTCCTAATATTTTTTTATACTTTTTGAATAAATTTCTTTTTAGTCTTATTTGTTTATTTAGTTTTTTTATTTGTGAAATACCTAGAGAAGCATTTATATTTGCGAGTCTGTAGTTATAACCTGACATGTCGTGAACAAAGTCCCATTTATGGTATTTCTTAGCAGTCGTTGTTAGATGTTTTGATAGTTTTGCAAGTTTTTGATTATTTGTTAGTATTGCTCCACCTACTCCAGTTGTTATTATCTTATTTCCATTAAAACTTAAAATTCCAATATCTCCATAAGTTCCGACTTGTTTTTTTTTGAAATGACTACCGAGTGCTTCTGCAGCATCTTCCAAAACTCTAATCTTATATTTTTTACATATGAAGATTAACTTTTCAATATTAGCTGGATGACCAAATACATGAACGATAACAACAGCCTTTATAATTCTTTTTGTTTTTTTATTGAAACAAAAATGTTTTTTTACTACAGTATTTTTTTTTAGATATTCATCTAGTTTCTCGGGATCAATGCCAAAATGATTTAAATCGGAGTCTACAAAATGAGGTATTGCGCCTGTGTATAAAATTGCATTAGCGGGTGCTATAAAACTTATTGTTGGTAATAATACTTCATCATTAGTTTGAACACCAAGAGCTTTTAATCCTGTGTGTATTGCCGATGTCCCATTTATAGTTGAGACTACATACTTAGATTTTGTAATTTTTTTTATTTTTCTCTCAAATTTAGCTATTTCATTGCCGGCAGTTGAAACAAAGCCTGTTCGCATTCCTTTGATTACTTCTCGTTCATCTATTTTAGTGAGATTTGGCTCATGTAAAGGTAATAAATTTTTTTTTAGTTTCTTTCTTTTTAATACCAAGTAATTAAGTAATTTTTTCATTAGATCTAAAAATTCAAGTGTTTTTTTTATTAAGGACACCTTTAAGAATTTCTTTTCTACCTATATCTACCCAATATTCGTATATAGGATAAATATTGACGTTTAAGCCGCTTGAAATTTTTGTTTCGATAAGTGATGTGATATCTAGCTTTTTCGGTAGGATATTTTTTATAACTTTCTTTTTAAAAATATAAATACCTGCGTTGATAAAATTTTTACTATTTGGCTTTTCTAAAATTTTTTTTATCTTATGGCCCTTAAAAAAAATTTGACCAAATGGCGAGGAATTGGTTTTTTCTTTGGCACAAACTGTTATATCTGATTGTGAGTCTTTATGAAATTTTAATAAATTATAAATATTTAAATCTGATATTACATCACCATTATGTATTAAAATATCATCTTTTAACTTTTTATAATTTAAAAGACCTAAACATCCGGCAGTTCCTAATGGTGACTTTTCTTTTAAATATTCAATTTTAATTCCTAGATTTTTTTCATTAAAATATTTTTTTATCAAATTAGATTTATAAAAAGTAGATATCTTAAATTCATAAAATCCATATTTTTTAAAATTCTCCATTATTATTTCTAGAAGTGTTTTTTTATTTACTTTTATTAAAGGTTTAGGAATTCTTTTTGTTATAGGCATAAGTCTCTTTCCGAACCCTCCAGCCATTATTATTATATCGGTATTTTCGTTGAAATTATTTAAATTAAAGTAATTATTTGGTTTAATTGATTTTAAAGTATTTTTTTTATCTACTACTGGAAGAATGGAAATATTAGTTTTTTTTCCGAACCCGTAGGAATTTTTTTTTCCTAACACAATCTTGGTGGGCTTTTTGTTTACCACATTAAATACTGAGTCATTTATATTAATGCCTCTTAATATTCCCCTCCTGATGTCACCATCAGTTACTGTACCTATTAATTTATTATGGTTATTTACAATAGCTAATGTTTTTTTAGTATTATTTTGAATTTTTTTAATAGCCATTATTATAGGCCTATCTTTATTTAAAATTAGTGATTTATATTTTATTTTTTTCTTAGTTTTCATAAATATTAATATTTTTTAAGGCCATAAATATTTTTATTATAATCGGATTCTAATTTAAGTAATTTTTGATATGTTTTATTAGATAATTTTTGTTTTAGATATTTTTTTTTCTTTTTAATAAGTTTTCTAAAGCTAAAATTTGGGCAATTTTTTTTTCTGATAATTTCTTTCGTTTTATTACTAAAATTAGTTCCCAAAAATTTTGCAATTTTTTTTAGTTCTGAATGAGTATTTTCTGTTATATGAGTATAAGTAGTTGTATATAAAAATTTTTTGTCTTTAATTTTTTTTTGTTTTTTTATAGCTTCAGTCGTGTTTAAAATTACATAATAGGCACATTTTTCATGATCGTTAAATTTCTCCCAATTTTTTGGAAGGTCTTTAAGGTACCAGGGATATTCTTTTTTCCTGTTCATAATTTTTAGAGTAAATGATCTTTTTGAATTCTCTAAGTTATTAGCAAGATTTCTCTCAAACCAAGAATGAGTTAGCTCAAATGGGTTTCTGTATATTTCAATTAATTTAACTTTTATGTTTAGTTTTTTGAAAATATTATAGTTCATCATAATGTCGTGTGTTACAAAAGGTAGAATTGGATTTAATAATTTGATTTTTTTTAAAACCACGTCACCCTCAGGTTTAGTAAGTCTTTTTTTGTATAAAATTGGTTTAAAGAAATTTCTAATGCTTGTGATATCTCTTGGTCTAAAATTTACGTCTCTCGAAATCATTTTGTTATAAATAGTCTGATTTATGTAATTATTTAAATAAGACTTGGCAAAATCATAACTACACTTTTTTAATTTTAAAGCAGGCATGAAATGTTCAAAGTTTTCTCCAAAAACTAGACTTTCCATTTTTTGAAATGAAGATATAAGTGAACCCGTGAGTAATTTTCCGGATCTTGTAACGCCGTCAATAAAAACTATTTTTTTTACAATATTAGTTTTATTGGAATAATTTTTTAATTTAATAGTCTTCATTTAGATATTTTTTTAAAAACTTTAATAGCTTTTTTCATAAAAATTACACATCCAACTGGATCCCTACCAATTGCGGTTTCTGCGGCAAGGACGAGACCACTTGCTCCTTGCTTTAAGGTTGAAAAAATATCATGACTTTCAGCTCTAGTTGGTTGTTGTTCTTTTATCATTGTTTCAAGAAGATTGGTTGCAACATAAACTGGTAAATTATTTTTTATACCATGTTTGATGATTTTTTCTTGTGCAACTGGTATCTCCTCTATTGGAACATATCTTGATAAATCTCCTCTATCTATTAGTAGGGCGCTAGATTTTTTTGAAATTTCGCTTAGATTTATAAGTGCTAATTTCGTCTCTATTTTTGATATTAAAAAACTTTTTCTACCAATAATTTTTTTTATTTGGTCAATATCATTGGAGTTGTTTACGAAAGACATTGCATAAAATTTAATTTTGTTTTTTTTTGCTAGTTTAATCCCATAAATATCTTTTCTTGTTAATGGTGGTAAATGTATTTTCTGATCAAAATGCACGGCTTTGTTTGATTCAAGATATCCTGGTTCGATAACTTTTGTGGTTAATATTTTATTTTTTTTGTCTTTCTTTTTTACCTCCAAAACTAAATTATTAAATCCTAATTTAATTTTTGTCTTAATTTTACAATTTAAAATTTTAAATTCTGGATAAAGAAAAATATTGTTTTTATTACTAAATTTATCAGAGATTGATACTTTAACTATTTTATTTTTTTTAAATAATGTTCTGGTTTTAATCTTTGTTGTCCTTACTTGTGCGCCTTCTGTATCTATACAGATATTTTTAATTTTTTTTCTTTTTAAGTATTTTATTCGTTCTAAAATTTTATTTTTAGGTGTATGTGATAAATTAATTCTAAATATATTTACACCATGGCCCTTTAACTTTTTTAATACATTTGGTTTATAAGAGGATGGACCAAGGGTACAAATTATTTTTGTTTTAGACATATTGTAATATAATTAATTTTTCAAAATACCTTTTGAGCGAAGTTTTTTTCTTATTTTAGTTGCTGAAATATTTTCTATTTTTTTACCAAGTTTAATTCTTTTGGTCTTGTACCCAACTTTTCTACCAAAACAAATCTCTGAGATGTTAGGAACCAGTTTTATCTTAATTCTATTTTTAAAATTTATTAAATCTTGTTTTATATTCTTTTTTACTTTGGAATATTTTAACGGGTTATCATTAATTCCATGAACATCTTTAACCATTATAAGAACTTGTTCAGCTCTAGTAACACATTTTTCAAATAATTTTCTATGTCCATAATGCCATGGTTGATAGCGACCCATCATTTGAATAGTATTTTTTTTGTTATTCCATTTATAGCCCAAAATTAAATCTCTAACTTGAATTAAATTTAAATCTATATTTTTTTCAGAAAGTCTGAGATCATAATTTTTTGGTTTCTGAAATATTTTATCAAAAGTTGGGTATCTTCCCTTTTTAATAGTATCCATCCATATTAAGTAGTTTGGTTTAAATATCTTTCTACCTTTTTCATAAGGACATACAAAATCTGCAACAACATATTTTTTTTTACTTTTTTTGGCTAAATCACGCATCCTTGATGCTTGTCTCAAGATTCCAGATTTAGAAAAATCCCAATCTTTATACTTTTTTCTAATATTATCAGCGTTGATCCAATCTGCTTTAATAATTTTTTTTAATTTTATAGCTAATGTAGTTTTTCCCGATCCTGGCAAACCTATTATTAAAATTTTTTTTGTTCCCATAAAATTTATCTTTTCTTTTTAATCTTTGACCCTATGCAATAGGGTAATTTTTTATTTGGTAACATATAAGCATTTATACATATTATTCTTAAAAAATAAAAATAAGGAATTGATAAAAAATGTTTCCATCTAAAGCCTAAAAAAAGATGCTTCAGAGTATTTTTCCAAACCAGCAATTCACACTTCAGGGGTAAAATGTTAACTAATATTTTTTTATCTAAAAAAAGGTTTTTATAATTATATTTTTCAATTATTCTACTATTGATGAATTGAAAGAAAATCAAATCTTTTGCAAAAAAATATTTTTTATCAATTATAATTTTGAAATTTTTATTTACACCCGAAAGCCATTTTTTGCTTACTACGTCCCCCCACCAAATTAGCCCGTTTTTTGTACTCTTGTTTAAACATTTTTCATATTTGATATTATAAATTTTACAAAAATCCCCAATAGTTTTTTTAAAATTCCAATGAAGGTTTTCGTATTGGATGATTTTAACTTTTCTTAATAACATTAAATCATAAATTCCATTGAAAACTAAATCTAATTGAAAATATAAGTCTTTAGGAAAGAAACTATTTCCATTTTCAAAATTTAGCCAATTTTTAATAGGTGAACTTAAAGAAGCTAAAGGATGTCTTATAATGTGTATTATTTCAGTGTTGGGAGGATTTATTTTTTTAACGAAATTCTTAGTCCAACTAACTAAATGAGTATGTATAAACAACAATTTCTTTTTTTTTATGTCCTCACCCTTGGCTTTAGAATAAGCCAAGTGCAAACACTTTATTTTATTGAATTCTGTCTTTTTTTGGTTTTGTATAAGTTGGGTATAATTTTTAATAAATTTTTTTTTATCTACAGAAAAAAATGAGTTTTTATTTTTTCCAAGTTTATTCCACCGTTCGAATTTATTAATTCTTGAATTAAAGAATTCTGGATACAGATGGATAAAATTTTTTGCTAATTTTTTACTATCTTTAAGGTTTATCATTTGAAAGAAATCATTATCTATTGGAGTATATTGGGGTAATGATAAAATTTGTGAATGACCATCTAACAAACCTTGAAAAAAGTCCGATCCCCCTCTTCCTCCAGCAACTAGTAATAAAGTTTTCATTTAATATGTTGATTTGATTTTTAAAAAAAAAATATTATCTTTTTCAAATTAATTTTATCTAAATTAATGAACCATCTTTTAAATTTAAAACTTTATCGCACATTTCTATAGTGCTTTTCCTATGAGCTATGATTATCATAGTTTTGTCTTTAAATTTATTTTTAATATTATTCATTACAATTTCTTCAGTTTTTGTATCAAGAGCACTTGTGGACTCGTCCATAAAAAAAATTGATGGTTCTCTGTAAATTGCTCTTGCAAGAGCTATTCTTTGTCTTTCCCCGCCTGAGAGCTTAACACCGTCATTACCAACTACTGTATTTACCCCATTTGGTAAATCAGCAATTTTTTGTTCAAGATTTGCAATATTTATTGCATTATTTAATTTTTGTTCGTCTATGGGTTCATCTAAAAAGTTAAAAGCTATATTTTTTTTTATTGAAGCATCTAGCAAATAGATATTTTGTGAAATATATCCAATTTTATTTCGCCAATTGTTTAGATCACTGAAAATATTTGAACCTTTATAAAAAATATTTCCTTTCTGGGGAGTTAGCAAACCAAGCATTAGATGAAATAAGGTGCTTTTTCCTGCGCCTGTTTTTCCGGTTATACCTATCTTGCTAGCTTTTTCGATATTTAAATTAATATTTCTTATTGGAAAAATTTCACTACCCGGATAGGAGAAAGAAACATTTTCTAAAGAAAAAAAACTTTTACTATTATTCGAATTCGAACCTGATATTAAATTATTATATTTAAATTTAATATCATTTTGGTTAGCATTAATTTTTCTAATTTCTTTTCCAATTAATTTAATGCTCGGTTCAAAATGTTTAATATATGTGATGCTGGTAGTTATTGCACTAAATGCAGGAATAAACCTTACTAATGAAACAACAAGAAGTGTTAATGTTGGAATTAAACTAATTAAATTAGGATTAAAATTTAAATAAATCAATGAAACTAAAGTAATAGTCACAATAGATATTAACTCCAAAATGACTCTGGGAAATCTTTCGTAAAAAGAGAAAAAATAAGTATTTTGCTCAAGAATTTTAATTTTATTATCAAAATATTTTTGAATTTCTTTTTCTTTATTCAAAATTTTTAAATCTTTTATTGCCCCAAATGTTTCAAAAACTGTTTGTGTAACTCTTTCTAGTATTTCTTGATTTTGTAGTGCCCTTTTTTTTAGCAATGGTTTAACTTTATTTATGTATATAATTATTAATATACTTAAAAATGAAGATACAATTAAAGTAATAATTGGATTAACAAATACTAATAGAGTGATTATAACAAATATTGTTAGACTTTCTTTAAGTAGAGCTAAAACATGAAAAATATAACCAGATGAGTTTTGAATTTCGCTAGATATATTTCTTGATAAAGACGAAGGATTATTTGATAAATGATAAAGATAAGGTGAATTAATATAAAAATTAAATAAACTATTTGCTAACCCAACTTTTATTTTTTTAAAAAACTTCCCTTGAAGGAAAGTATGATACATCAAGAAAACATTTTTTATTAAAAAAGCACCGATAACAAATGAACCACCAAATAAAATTAGATCTTTTTGGCTAAATTGAGAAAATATTTCTGAGTTAGTAAAAGAGTTAACTTTTTGTATAAAAAACTCAGAATTAATTGAAATACTTACAAAAATTGGAACTGACGCGAGACTTATAAATTCAAAAATAAATATCAAAATATTGAGCAAAATAATTATATTTAAAGTAGACCTATCTTTTTTGTGAATTATATCAAATATATTTTTGAACATTATTAATTAAATTTTTAAGAAACTAAATTTACAAAATCTTTATAAATTTTTAATCCTGAATGACCACTTTTTTCTGGGTGGAATTGAGTAGCAAATATATTGTCACTTGACACACTGCTACAATACTTAAAATCATGATAATTTGTTTTTGTAGAAATTATTTTTTTATCTTTAGGTTCAGCATAGTATGAGTGTGTAAAATAAAAAAACTCATTATTTTTTATATTTTTGAGTATTTTACATTTTTTTTTTACAATTAATTTATTCCACCCAATAAACGGTATTTTTCTTGTATCTTTTTTATTATTTAATTTTTTTATTTTTTTAACTTTGCCTTTAAAAATATTTAATCCTTTGTGCTTACCAAATTCATAACTTTCAGAAAAAAGAATTTGCATACCCACGCATATAAATAAACTTGGTATTCCCTTTTCAATACTTTTATAAATTAAATGATCTAATTTATTTTGTTTTAGTTTTTTCATAACAAAATCAAAACTGCCGATACCTGGAACTACCATTGCGTCAATATTGGTTTGATCTTTAAAATTTTTTATCTCTATAACATCACAATTAAATTCTTTAAGTGCATAAAAAAACACTTTTGATATTTGAAGTACTAGTATCTACTAAACCAATTCTTGGTAATCTTTTCATTTATAAAAGTTAAATAAATTTTTAGTCATCATATCCGTCTTTGTTTGCAGTGTGTCTCAGTTTCCAACTTCCTTTTGTTTTTTTCCAAAGATGCTTTGGTCTGAATTTTTCTAAAAGTTCAAAAAACTCATCTTTTTTGATATCTATATAATCAAGAACATCATTAAAATATTTGTCAGGAAACTCACCGTCAAATTTTTTTACTAATGCCAGGGCTTCCTTTTTATTAATATGACTATTTCTTACCTCTTGAGCTGCATCATATGAAGCTCTACCTATTCCGAACTTTATGTAAGTTGTGTAATAATGTAAGTCGTCAATTTTATCATCTATACTTGAATATTTTTGATAAGTTCCTTGAGTTCTGAAAGGTCTAGCTTTATAACCAGTATTCTTAACAGCATAGTAGTACATTTCTTGCGGAATCCAGTTCATATAATATCCAAGATATCTAAATTCTAAATTTATTTTTTTTAACTCATTTAATTTCATTGGTAAAAAGCATGATACATCATTAAGTGTAATATTGTGTTTTTCTTTCAACTCTTTAAGACTTATTCCGCCAAGAAAAATCTTATCAAGATTTTTAAATGAATAAAATTCATTTCTCATAAGTGAGTCTTTTGTGCCTGCAATTGGATTTGAATCCTCGCTCTCAGCTTCTCCATAAAATATTAATTTTATACCAAAATTTTTAGCAATTTTTGGAGCCATATTTTTTTGTCCTAAAATAAAAGTTTGAAATGGATGAAGAAGATTTTGTATAGATAATTTTGTAATTTTTTTCATTATTTTTCCACTCGGTCTAAGTGTGACATTGTCAAACCCACCGACATTCAACCAATTTTGAAAGTTTTGATATCCATAGTCTGTATATAAAATTGGCGGCCATGTTGAGGTAAGTGGATTCATCCCGTATTTATATTTAAGTATGTGTGAAGCAAATACACTATCTTTTCCGCCACTCCCAGGCACTAAGCAATCATATTCTCCATTAGATTTTCTGTGTTTGTCTAAAAGTTTTAAAAGTTCTTCTTCTCTTTTCTTCCAATCGACTGTTTTATACTTTGATTTACAATATTTACACGCCTGGCAAATACCATCATTTCCAATTTTTAAATATGTAGAACCCTTTCTTGAGAATTCATGTTGATATTCTAATGTTGTATCAGGTTTCTGATTTGACATTACGCACTCTTTACAAAAAATAACTTTTTTTGGTGATCCAAATAATGTTCTCATAATCTTACTTTAATTTTTTTTGATAATAAATATTTTTTGAGGCTATTCACAGAAGCTCCTACTACATCTTCGTCTTTTAAAAATTTCACAAAAGCGTTACTACCTTTATACTCAGAAAAACTTGCTGGTTTAATATTGTTATAATGAAACAATGATGCTATTGAAACTGCATCAACGTTAGTTTTAATAAATAAGTCTGCTATGTTACTAAATGGACCTGCACCACCATGTGCAACCAATTGTGTATCTACTCTACTTCTTAAATCTTTGTATAAATCTAAGTTAAAACCCATATTTCTTCCTTCCATTGAAATTTCAGTAACTATTATTTCGCCAACATTTAATTTTTGAACATCATTTATCCATTTAAAAAGTTCAATGCCTGTTTTTTCTCTGCCTGTTTCAATGAATACTTCATATTTATTTTCTATTTTAGCAGTTTCAATCGCCACTGATATTGTTGAAGAACCATAGACATCAACAAGTTTCTTTAGAAATTTTGGATTTTTAACTGCAGCAGTATTAATTACTACTTTGTCAGCTCCAATTCTCAATAATTTATCAACTTCATTTATATTTCTTATACCACCACCGACAGAAACATTTACAAATATTTTTTTTGAAATTTTTTCGATTATTTTAAATAAAACATCTCTGTTATATAATGAGGCAACAATATCTTGAAAGTGGATTTCATCAATTTTTTGATTGTAATAAATTTTTGAAAAGTGCTCTGGATCGCCTAGATTTCTTAATCCCTCTAGGTTTATTCCCTTTACAAGAATACCATTTTTAACATCGAGTCTTGAAATAATTCTTTTATACAATTTAAAATTTAAATATAGCTCCGCACTCACCCAGGATATGAATGTAAATAGAATTTTTCATTTTTTTTATATAGTAGAGTAATTAAAACTTCCTGTATCAGAAATTGATATCTTAATTTCTCCAACTAATACTTTAATATACTTTTTCTCTTTTTGAACTAAATTAAATATATAATTTGTAAAAGGACCATTTAAAAATTTTCCTTTTTCTTTTATACCAATTTTAAAAAAAGAATTTTTTATGTAACCATTTTTATCTTCATGAGATTTACAGTGGTCGATGAAGTTTATAATTTCGTTATAAAATAATTGATTACAAAAAAGAATTTTTTTAAGTCCCTTTGTAAATTTTAAACTGTTTAAATTATTATTTTTAGAGAATTCTTCACTATAGCAAAATAAATAATTTCCTAGTAAATTTTTGATAGTGCCTTTTTTTTCAGATTTTATTTTGGGATAATAAAATTTGATATCTGAGAATTTTTTTTTAGTCTCTGATTTAAATAAATTAATGTTATTTGATGAAACTACAATCCACATAAAATTATTTTTTTTTGCTTTTATTTTGCTTTATAGTTTCTATCTCTTTTTTTAACTCGTCGTACTCTTGTAGTTTTCTTTTCATGAAATTAATTGTAATTTTTGTTTTTTCAGTAATTCCTCTAGGTGTTAAAAGATAGAGATAGCCTGTTTTATTCGGATGATTTGTAAAGTTTTTTATCTTAATTAATCCTTTATTTTTTAATTCATTAATAACGTAATTTAATTTTCCAACACTGATTTGAAGATCTGAAGCTAGCTCTCGTTGGCTCGCATTGGGCTTATTATTTAATTTGCGTAGTAACTCAAATTGCTCTTGATTAATTTTCATAATATCATTATGTTCAGATTTTGAACAATGTCAATATAAATGTTCAAATAATGAACGTAAAAAATATTGAGAAAAGAGCTTAAAATTAAATAAATTTTTCTAGTATTTTGTTTTAAAATTATTGGATGTATTAAATGAAAATTATTGAACTTCTGAGTCCTAAAGGAAACTCAATCATTAAAGTTCCAGGGTACTGTAAAAATTTGTTAATTAAAAACAATTATAAATCTTTACCAAAAAATACTTTTTTAAAAAAAATAAAAATTTTTTTATACTTAAAATTTTTAAGTAGAATTAGATCAATTTTATTCTTATTATCAAAAATTAAAATTAAGTTCGAAAATCCTCCCCAAAAACAAGTTATAATATTTGATAAAGAGGGCTCTGAAAACTTAAAACCAATTTTAAAGAATGATAAATATTATATTTTAAAAACAAGATTGGAGCATATTGATTATATTTATTTAACACCAAATATAGTTCTTAATTTTTTAAGAAACTTTTTCAATAAATCTCTAAAAATAAATTACTTATGTTCTGTTATTGAAATCATTAATCCTAAAATAATTATTACAGAAATAGATACATCTGTGGATTTTTTTAAAATATCTGAAATATTTTCAAAAAAGGGAATTAAAACAATCGCGATTCAGGGGACTCAAAAGTATGATGGTGAAATTTCTGAAAATTTTTATATTGAAAACTACTTCACCATAGGAGATTTTGAGAAATCTGAGTTAAAAAGATATTTAATAAATACAAAAAGAACTGAGTCAATTGGTTCTTTGCGAGCAGTTGTTGCGAAGAACTTTTTAAAATCAAATAAAGTATCTTTCGAGAAAATGTATGATATTTGTTTAATTTCAGAGCCACACACTGAATTGAACACTGATGGATTTAGAAGAACAGCAAATCCAGAAGAATTAATTGCTAAGGTCGCAGAATTTACAATAAAATTTTGTAAAGAAAATAAAAAAAAATTAATATTTAACGGTAAGGCAAAAGCGAATAATTTTAAAAAGGAAACAGAAAAGCTTTTTTATAAAGAAAACTTATCAGATAAGAATTTTGAAATTAAATTTTCATCAGAAGGAGAATATGGAACCTATAAAAATATAGCACAAAGCGATCTTATAATTGCTTTGGGCAGCACATGTCTGAGAGAATCTTTTGCTTTTGATAGAAAAGTTTTATGTTGTAATTTTGGAAATAATGAAGATGCAAAGTTTCCGGGGGTTGGGCCTCATATATTTAATCATACCAATTACGATGATTTTGAAAAAAGGGTTTTTACTTTGTTAAATATGAATTATGAGCAATATATTTCTAATATTCAAAATCTGGGTGAAATTTATAACAAAAATATAGACACGATCAAATTTTTGCAAAAGGAAATTAATATATAGTTATGAATGTTATAATCGATCACAAACTAGGAAATATTTTTTCCCTTTATTCTGCTTGTAAATATTTAGGGTATGAATGTAAAATTTCATCTTCCATAAATGAAATAAAATCGGCATCAAAACTAATTTTGCCAGGTGTTGGTCATTTTACAGAGGGCATGAAAAATTTAAGGGAGTTAAACTTATTAGACCTTCTAAATTATAAAGTTTGTAAACAAAAAACCAAAATATTAGGAATATGTCTTGGTTCTCAATTGTTACTCGAATTTAGTGAGGAAAGTCGGGAAGAAAAGGGGTTTGGTTGGATAAAAGGTTTCAGTAAGAAATTTGATGAAGGAGATTTTCAAACTAAAACGCATAACGGGTGGAATGACGTACAGATAAAAAAAAATATTTTTAATAATAAAAAACAAAATTTAAAGATGTATTTTAATCATTCGTATTATCCTGTATTAAAAGACAATGAGAATATAGTGGCAGAAACAAATTTTCAAAATAAATTTACATCAATTTTTTCAAAAGACAATATATTTGGTATTCAACCTCATCCAGAAAAAAGTCAAGAAGATGGATTAAAATTTTTGGGCGATTTTTTAAAATGTTAGCTAAAAGAATTATTTTATTTTTAACATACATGGATGGTATTTTATTTAGAACCAAGAAATTTAATGCTGACTATAGATATACCGATAGTTTTGTTTCAAATACCTATGCTGATGAAATTGTAATAGTAAACATCTCAAAAGACACTGGTAAAAATCAAGATTTAAAGTTTTTTGAGGCAATAACTCGAATAACTAAAAATTGTTTCGTTCCAATTACAGTGGGTGGAAAAATTAAGAATATAGAACAAATTAAAAATTTTCAAAGTTGTGGGGCAGATAAAATATTATTGGGCACGCTACCATATGAAAATTCTGAAATGGTTAATAGAATAATTTCTAAATTTGGTAGTCAGTTTGTAATATTAAGTATAGATGTAAAAAAAAATGGAAAATCCTATAGTGTCTTTGTAAATAATGGTAAGGAAAAAGTTGATTTTAATTTAGATGATTACACTAAGTTTATTTTAAAGTTTAATCCAGGTGAAATATTAATTAATTCTATTGATAGAGATGGATCTCTTCTTGGTTTTGACATTGATCTTTGTAAACATATTAAAAGTTTGAGCAGAGTTCCTGTATTAGCATCTGGGGGCTTTGGAAATTGGACACACTCGATTGAGGCGTTAAAATCAGCAAATTTAGATGGTATCTGTACTTCGAATATTTTTCACTTCACTGAGAAAAGTTTATATGCTTTGAAGGAATTTTTAAAAAAAGAGAAAATAAATGTCAGATAAATAAATGAATAAAAGTAAATTAAAATTTTGTAAAAAATGTTTTACTCCAAATTCTAGACCAAGAATTAAATTTGATTTAGACGGAGTTTGTAATGCATGTACGTTCTATAAAAAAAGAGAGGGAAGTATTGATTTCGAAAACAGAAAAAAAGAATTAATTGAATTATGTGACAAATATAGATCAAAAAGTGGTCAGTACGATTGTATAGTTCCTTGGTCAGGTGGCAAAGATAGTAGTGCAATTGCACATAAACTAAAATTTGAATTTAATATGAATCCTTTATTAGTTACATTTTCACCTATTATTGGCAGCGAAATAGGAAGAAAAAACAGAGAGGAACTAAGATCTTTAGGATTTGACAACGTATTCATGGCTCCTGATATTAAAACTAATCAGTACCTGTCAAAAAGATTTTTTATTGAAAGGGGTGACCCAAAAATTCATTGGACAGCTGGGATGAAAGCTTTCCCAATTAAAACAGCTATTGAAAAAAAAATTAAACTGATTTTTTACGCTGAAAACGGAGAGTGTTTTTATGGTGGCAACGTACTACACAAAGATGCAGAAAAGAGAGTACATTTGGAGGATATCATTGAAAATAAAATTGGTGATCACCCATTTAACTGGGTTGACGACAAGGTGTCTAAAAAAGATTTAAATGCTTATATGTTGCCTGATGAAAATGAGCTTAATAAATCTGGTATTGAAATATATTATTATGCTTATTTTGAAAAATGGAATGTAGAAAAAAATTTTAAATACATTTCATCTAAAATAAAATTTTTATGCCATCATGACGGTAGAAGCCCTGGAACATTCACAAATTATGACAGTTTAGACGATCATGTAGATCAAGTTTATTATTATTTGCAACTATTGAAATTTGGCTTTGGAAGAGCTGCAAGAGATGCATCAAGACTGATTCAACAAAGTAGTAAAAACTATAATGATATTAAAGATGATGTTTCTAAATTTGATAGAGAAGTCCCTACATCTGATATTATTAAATATTGCGATTACATTTCAATTTCTTTGGATGAATTTAACGATATATGCAATAAGCATAGAGACAATGAAATATGGAAATTTGAAGGTAATGGGTGGAAGTTAAACAATGAGGTTTAAGAAATGAATATTTTAATGGATAAACTCAAAAAAAATAATTTTAAAATATGTGTTGTCGGTTTGGGATATGTGGGCTTACCTGTGGCTGTCTCATTTTCAAAAAAATTTAAAGTAATAGGTTATGACATAGATAAATATAGAATAAAAGATTTAAAAAGATCTTTTGACAAGAATAATAGTATTGAAAAGAAAAATTCCAAATTTTTGAAAAAAATTATATTTACGTCAAATATAAACGATTTAAATACATCAAATGTTTTTATAGTAACTACCCCAACACCAATATCAAAAAATAAAAAACCAGATCTAAGCTTAGTTTTTAAAGCTTTTGATATATTTAAAAAAATCAGCATTAAAAATAAACTTATTATTTTAGAAAGCACAGTTTATCCTGAAGCATCTACAAAAGAATTTATTCCTTATTTAGAAAAAATTTCAAATTCTAGGATAAACCGGGATTTTCTGTTTGGGTATAGTCCTGAAAGGATTAATCCAGGTGATAGAAAAAATAATTTTGAAAATATTGATAAAATAATATCTGGTTCAAATAATTTGTCTTTGGCACTAATGAAAAAAATTTATAGCTCAGTTATCAAAAAAGTTCATGTTTCAACTGACATAACAACAGCTGAGATGGCAAAAGTGATAGAAAATGTTCAAAGAGACATCAATATAGCTTTTGTGAATGAAGTCTCGCTAATAAGCAATAAATTTAAAATAAATTCCAATGAAGTTTTGAAACTCTCCAACACAAAATGGAACTTTTTAAATTTTAAACCTGGATTGGTGGGTGGTCATTGTATTGGGGTTGATCCTTATTATCTTATAGATAAACTTATCAAAAAAAAATATAAACCTAAAATCATTCTATCTGGTAGAGATATTAATGAAAAATATCCGCGGGATATTTTAAACCTCTTTCTAAAAAGATTAAATTTAAGAAAAGTAAAAAAAATTTTAATGATGGGTATTTCTTATAAAGCAAATTGCAATGATATAAGAAATAGTAAATCTATTGATATTTTAGAACGATTAAAATCGAAAAAATTTTCAGTTGAAATCTTTGATCCTTTTATTAAGAATTTTCATCAAAAGGATTTAAAAAAATATAAACTATTAAAGTCATTACCATCAAACAAAAAATATGATGCAATTATAATATCTGTTGACCATGATTACTTCAAAAAATTAAATGCGAGAATTTTAAAAAATATGTGTAAAGAAGATCTCGCAATTTTTGATATTAAAAATATATTTCCTAAAGAAGGTTTTTTTAGATTATGAAAAATATAGTTATAATTACAGGTGTAGCTGGATTTATAGGGTACCATTTAGCAAAAAAAATATTGAATAAAAATTACTACGTTGTTGGTCTAGATAACTTGAATAATTATTATTCAAAAAAACTTAAGAAAGATAGAATAGAAGATCTTAAAAATAATAATTTTAGATTTATTAAAATAGACTTAAAAAATAAATCAAAGTTACTTGGAATTTTTAAAAAATTTAAACCAAAATTCATTTATCATCTCGCGGCACAAGCAGGAGTAAGATATTCACTATTAAAACCACAGAACTATATTGATAATAACATAACTGTTTTTCAAAATATTTTAGAATTATCAAAAACATTTAAAATCAAACTATTAATTTATGGATCATCTAGCTCAGTCTATGGTGATAATAAAGACGATGTACTTGGACTGTTAAGCAAAACCGATGCCCCTATATCTCCTTATGGGGTTAGCAAGAAAACAAATGAAATGATGGCCTCAGCTTACTCTCATCTTTATAAAATTCCAACAATTGGTTTTCGATTTTTTACTGTTTATGGACCTTGGGGCAGGCCAGACATGTCGTTATTTAAATTTACAGATAGAATGATAAAGAATAAAAGAATAGAAATATATAATAATGGTAATCATAAAAGAGATTTTACTTATGTCGACGATGTAACAGATGCTTTATCAAAAACAATTGTTAGGTTTTCGACCAAAAAAAAGATTAGAAAATTTTTTAAAAATAAAAAACCAGCTTTGATTTTGAATATTTCAGGAAATAAAACAATAAGGCTTATGGATTATGTAAATTTAATTGCAAAAAAGATTAATAAAAAACCTAAAATAAAATTTAAAACATTGCAGTTAGGCGATGTTGTTAAAACTACAGCAAGTATTGCCGAAACTAAGAAGATTTTGAACTATAATCCAAAAACAACTTTGTCAAAAGGAATATCGGCTTTTATAAATTGGTATAGGGAGTATTATAGATAAAAAATGATTATTGCAGAAATAGGGTCGGTACACGATGGTTCGTTAGGTAATGCACTTAAACTTGTTGATTTAGCTAAAAAGTGCAAAGCTGATTGTGTCAAATTTCAATATCACATAGCAGAGGAGGAAACTTTAAAGGATGCCCCAGAACCATATTATTTTAAAGATGAAACTAGATATAATTATTTTAAGAGAATTGAATTCGGTATAACTGAATGGAAACAAATAATTCAAAGATGTAAAAAAAATAATATTCAATTTATGTGTTCTGTTTTTAGTGAAAAATCATTACATAATTTAGTTAAATTTGGTGTTAAAAATATTAAAATACCATCGGGTGAATTGACTAATATTTTTTTACTCAAATCGTTAAATAAATACAAAAATATAAATCTATTTATTTCAACGGGTATGGGTTCGTGGCATGAAATCAACGCCGCTTTAAAAGTTTTAAAATCAAAAAAAATTACATTAATGCAATGCACCTCTTTATATCCCTGCCCCCCTGAAATGGCTGGAATAAACGTTATTAAGGAAATGAAAAAAAAATATTCAAAAAATTTTGAATATGGATTTTCTGATCATACACAGGGAAATGAAGCTGCTATATTGGCAATGTCCGCTGGAGCAACGGTATTCGAAAAACACCTAACATTCTCAAGAAAGATGTATGGAAGTGACGCAAAATTTGCAATGGAGCCTGATGAGTTTTCTAAATACGTAATAGGATTAAAAAAAACAAAAAAAATTCTGAAGAGTTTTCTTGATAAAAATAAAATTGGCTTATTTTCAAAAATGAAAAAAGTCTTCGAAAAAAAAATAATACTAAAAGAAAATAAAAAAAAAGGTTATAGATTAAAAGAAAATGATATAATGTTGATGAAGTCTAAAATGGGGATTTTTTCTAAAGATTTAAAGAAAATAATTGGAAAAAAGTTAAAGAGAAACCTTGCATCTAAAACACCAATTAAATTAAGCGATATCTACTAACTTAAAACATCATTTTTTTTTATAAAATAATGTAAATTAATAAATTGCCAAATGAAGAAAGAATTATTAATTTTTCCTCTATTAAATAAATCATAATTTAAAAAAAACTTATCTCTATCTAATAAATTTGTGTCCCATAATGGACTTTTTCTTAACAAATTACTTAACCATTTATTTAAATCTTTTTTAAACCAAATAGTTTGGGGTGTTTGTATATTTCTCTTTTTCCCAAATGCTATATTCTTGCTTATTTTATTTTTGTAAGTATCCCTTAAGATAAATTTAGTAAATTCTCTTTTGTAATGATCTTCTCTTTTAAGTTTATGAAGATATGCAACAAGTTCTTTATCTAAAAAAATAGGTCGCAACTCAAAACCTAAGCTCATACTTATCTTGTCTCTAAATCTTAAGGCTCGAGGTAATTTAATAAAAAAAAGATCATTGAACATTTTTTTTTTAAAACTATTTCGTAAAATTAAATCTTTATCGTAATTTGGAAAATTATTTAAAAATTTTTTATTTATAATATTTTTAATTGAGTAACTTCCATCTTGCGAAAGTTTATTATATTTTTTTTTTTGAATATAATATTTTTCATAACCCCCATTTGCCTCATCGAGACCACTACCATCTAAAATAACTTTATTATTATTTATATTTTTTAAAGCTAAGTAATAAGAAATTATTGGAACGCCGGCAAAAGGCTCTTCATTTATTGAAATAATTTCCTTTAAAATATTAATTATTTTTTTTGGATAAATTTTATAAAAAATGGGACTGACATTAGTTATTTTTGAAATTTGGTTTACATACCTCTTTTCAGAGAAACTATTTTCTTTAAAATCCCAAGAAATTAGTTTTGCCTTTTGATTTATTTTGTATGCTTCGTATTGTAAAATTGACGAGTCCAACCCTCCACTAGCTGCTATAGATATTGGTACATCACTTACCATTCCATTTTTGACACATTTTAAGATTATTTCACTTAGTCTTTCTTTTCTTTCGTTATATTTTTTTGGTACAAAAATTTTTTTAGAGTAATCATAAAAATCAAAATAACTTTGAGTTTTTACTCTCCCATTACTAATCTCCATATAACTTCCAGATTCTAACTTTAAAATATTCTTAAAGTATGTATGTGTTTTATTTTCGTAATACTCACTTGTTAAATAGCTCGATAGAGATCTAGGATTAATTTCTCTTTTAATATTGAGTTCAAAAAATGTTTTTATTTCTGACGAAAAAATAAATTTATTTCCATCAATAAAGTAGTACAAAGGTTTAATACCAAATTCATCTCTGGCAATAAATAATTTATTATTTTGTTTGTCGTATATAGCTATTGCAAACATACCCTCTAATAAATTTAGAAATTTATAATTATATCTGATAAAGAGTTTTAAAATTACCTCCGTATCAGAATTGCTTTCAAAATTTTCATTAGAAAAATAATTTTTTTTAAGATATTTAAAATTATATATTTCACCATTAAAAATAATTACAAACCTTCCATCGTCTGAAGTCATTGGCTGTGAGCCTTTAGTTGATAAATCTTGAATTGATAATCTGGTATTTATTAGTGCAATATTTTTACTATTGTTTGTCCATGAACCACTATCATCTGGTCCTCTATGTTTTATAGACTTTAAAGCTAATTTTACCTCTCGCTCAGAAATCTTTTTTTCATTAAAATTAATTATGCCTGCTATTCCGCACATTTCAAAACATAGTAAGAATAATTAAATTAATCAAGACCAATCTGATTTAATTGCGAAAATAAAAAGATTTATCTGTTTTTCGTTCATATTTTGAACATAATTATTGACAATGTTCAAAATCTGAACATAATAACCTAATGTCTTTAAAAAAAATTTGTATTGTAGTGTTTTCAAGAGCAAATTATGGAAGTATAAAATCTTTAATTCATGAAATTAATAAAGATAAAAAATTTGAATTAACTATCATTGCAGGAGGGTCAGCAATTTTAAGCAAATTCGGAGGTGTTTCCCAAATAATTAGAAAAGATGGTTATAAAGTTTCTCAAGAAATTTTTTTTGTTGTCGAGGGGGAAACTCCTGAAACAATGGTCAAATCAACATCTATTGCGATGATGGAGCTTTCAAGTTTTCTGAAAAAGAAAAAGCCAGATCTAATTTTTACAGTAGGAGACCGTTATGAATGTATGGCTACAGTTTTATCAGCTGTATATATGAATATCCCTGTAGCTCACACAATGGGTGGCGAAATTTCTGGAACTATTGACGAAAGTATAAGGCATGCTATTACAAAATTCTCACATTTGCACTTTCCTGCTTCTAGAAGAGCAGAAAAATATATTATAAAAATGGGAGAAAATAAAAAAAATGTTTTTAAAGTAGGTTGTCCAAGAATGGATCTTATTAAGAAAACATTAAACACAAAAATAAATTTAAGAGATTTTCAAAAAAAAATTTTTAATGAGGGAGTTGGTGAAAAATTTGATCTTCAAAATGAAAATTTTATTATTGTAATGCAACACCCTGTTACGACGGAATACTCTAGTGCTGGTAATCAAATTTATAACACTCTTAAAGCAACAAATAAAATAAAGATGAAAAAAATTTTCTTCTGGCCCAATGTAGATGCTGGATCAGAACAGATTTCTGAAAAAATTAGAACTTGGAGAGAATTAAATAAAGGAGAAGGATTTTTTTTTATAAAGAATTTAGAAACACAATATTTTTATAAACTTTTAAAATTATCAAAATGTCTTGTTGGAAACTCATCGGCTGGTATTAGAGATGCAGGTTTTCTTGGTTTGCCAGTTGTTAATATAGGTACACGCCAAAAGGGACGAGAGCATGGTAACAATGTGTTACATTCATCTCATAATTCAGATCAAATTTTTAAGAAAATAAATATTGCAATTAAAAAAAAATGTAGAAAAAATTTTACTTACGGAGATGGTTATGCAGCTAAAAAAATTGTTAAAATATTAAAAAAAATAAAAAAAATAGATATTCAAAAAAGACTAAATTACAAATAAATAATGAATTTTTTAGCAATTATTCCAGCAAGGGGTGGGTCTAGAGAATTAAAAAATAAAAATATATTAAAATTTGATGGCAAACCTTTAATATATTGGACAATAAAATCTGCTCAACAATCAAAATTTATAAAAGACATTATAATTTCTACAGACTCAAAAAAAATTGCAAAAATTTGTGAAAAATTTAATTGCAAAGTACCTACCCTTAGACCGAAAAAAATCTCATCATCTAATACTTTAATGCTTAAAGTTATTAAATTTGAGTTAAATAAAATTAAACAAAAAAAAAAATATGATGCTGTAATACTACTTCAACCAACATCACCGTTAAGGACTTTTAAAGATATAGATAGAGCTTGTAAAACTTTTATAAGAAATAAAGCTGACTCTTTGGTGAGTGTATCAAAATTAAAACATATATATAATCCAGATACATTATTTAAAAAAAGTAATAGTTTTTTGATTAGAGCGAATAAAAATAAAATAATTCCAATTAGACAAAAAAAAAAGAAATATTACAATGCAAATGGAGCTGCAATTTATATCACTAAAATGAATAAAATTGAAAAATTTATAATTGGAGGAAAAATTAGCTATTTACTAATGAGTGAAAAAAATTCAGTAGATATTGATAGTTTGTATGATTTTAAGTTGGCAGAATTAATTAAAAAAAACTTTAAAAAATTATAATTTTCTTGAGAATATCTAAATTTTTATAGTTTTTTTTATTACTAAAAAATTTTCCAAAATTAATCCATCTAGATTTGATTTATCGACAATTTTATAAGCATCATGAATATCATTGGCTAATGGATATCCATGAAAGTTCAATGAGGTGTTCAAAAGAGCAAAATTACCTGTTCTTTTTCCATACGCATTAATCAAATCATAATACGATTTATTATCTTTTTTATCTAACAATTGAGCTCGACAGGTTAAGTCTGATGGATGTATCGCTGCTTTAAGTAAATCTGCACCTTTAGTTTTTGTCCTAAGGCAATTAGTCATATATTTTAGGTTATCAATACTAGGATTTTTTTGAAAATAAAAATTTTTTTTTATTTTTAAAACAGTTGCAGCAAAAGGCATCCAAAAATCCCTACTTTTAATTTTGTTATTTATTTGTGTTTTTAAATCTAAGTTTGATGGATTAGCTAAAATCGATCTATTTCCTAAAGCTCTAGCGCCATATTCAGTTTTTCCAACACATCTAGCTAAAATGTGATTTTTACTTAAAAGCTTTGCAGCTAAAGTATTTATTTTTTTACTATATACTTTGTACTTATTATTTTTTTTTATTTTTTTTATTAATCTTTTTTCTTCTTCTATATCAATACTTTTTCCCAAATACGGTGTTTTCAACTGTGATATTTGGAAATTTGTTTTTTTTTGGTCTAACAATTGTAAATGCAATGCAATAGCGCCTCCAACGGATTGGGAAACATCGTCAGGAGCAAATGGTACA
>CACMHR010000001.1:0-50000 GCA_902613655.1 uncultured Pelagibacteraceae bacterium | reverse complement strand
CAGCTGAGCTAATCCCCCGAAACTATGGTGGGCCGAGGACGACTCGAACGTCCGACCTCACCCTTATCAGGGGTGCGCTCTAACCACCTGAGCTACCGGCCCCTAAAGTCATTTTATAGAGACACTTTGAAGAAGAGAAATGAGGACGGTCACATTAACTAATTTTTTGTGACCAAAAGAAATTTTTGGTCATCCTTAGAAAGGAGGTGATCCAGCCGCAGGTTCCCCTACGGCTACCTTGTTACGACTTCACCCCAGTCGCTGATCGTACCGTAGTCAAAGGTTTGACCCTTTGCCTTAAGGTGTAACCAACTTCCATGGTGTGACGGGCGGTGTGTACAAGACCCGGGAACGTATTCACCGCGGCGCGCTGATCCGCGATTACTAGCAATTCCAGCTTCATGTACTCGAGTTGCAGAGTACAATCCGAACTGAGACATATTTTTGGGATTAGCTAGGAGTCGCCTCTTTGCATCCCATTGTAAATGCCATTGTAGCACGTGTGTAGCCCAACACGTAAGGGCCATGAGGACTTGACGTCATCCCCACCTTCCTCCAGCTTATCACTGGCAGTTCGTCTAGAGTACTCAACTAAATGTTAGTAACTAAACGTAGGGGTTGCGCTCGTTGCGGGACTTAACCCAACATCTCACGACACGAGCTGACGACAGCCATGCAGCACCTGTGTTTCGTCCAACTGAATGAAGAAACCAATCTCTTGGTTTCGCGACGAACATGTCAAGTGTTGGTAAGGTTCTGCGCGTATCTTCGAATTAAACCACATGCTCCACTGCTTGTGCGGGTCCCCGTCAATTCATTTGAGTTTTAACCTTGCGGTCGTACTCCCCAGGCGGTGTGCTTAACGCTTTTGCTGCGACACTGAAAAATAAATTTCCAACGTCTAGCACACATCGTTTACAGCATGGACTACGAGGGTATCTAATCCTCTTCGCTACCCATGCTTTCGCTCCTCAGTGTCAGTAATGATCCAGAAAGTTGCCTTCGCATTTGGTGTTCTTTCTAATATCTACGAATTTCACCTCTACACTAGAAATTCCACTTTCCTCTATCACACTCAAGCTAAAAAGTTTTGATGGCAGTTCCAAGGTTGAGCCTTGGGATTTCACCACCAACTTTTTTAACCACCTACGAGCTCTTTAAGCCCAGTAATTCCGAACTACGCTAGGTCCCTTCGTATTACCGCGGCTGCTGGCACGAAGTTAGCCGGACCTTCTTATTCGGGTACAGTCATTTTCTTCCCCGACGAAAGAGTTTTACAACCCAAAGGCCTTCTTCACTCACGCGGCATCGCTGCATCAGGGTTTCCCCCATTGTGCAAGATTCCTTACTGCTGCCTCCCGTAGGAGTCTGGGCCGTGTCTCAGTCCCAATGTGGCTGGTCTTCCTCTAAGAACAGCTATTGATCGTTGCCTTGGTGAGCTTTTACCTCACCAACAAGCTAATCAAGTGCGGGCTCATCTTTTGGCGCGTAAAGCTTTCCCCGTAAGGGCTTATCCAGTATTAGCTCAGGTTTCCCCGAGTTATTCCAAACCAAAAGGCAGATTCCCACATTATACTCACCCGTCTGCCACTCAGTATTGCTACTGCGTTCGACTTGCATGTATAAGGCGTGCCGCCAGCGTACGTTCTGAGCCATGATCAAACTCTCAAGTTTAATAACGGCGCACACTAGCTTTAATAACTTCAGATAAAACTAAAGTTACTTTCGTTAAAGTGTGTACGACAATTTCTTTGTTAACCTAACCGTCCACACTTCTCTTCTTAATTTTTAACAATTTGAAAAAGCTGAGTTTTCTTTAATTTAGAGAAAACTATCCCTCTAAATCAGATCGAAATCTGCTAAAAGCTTAGTTTCTATGCCGATTAGAGCGAGACGCCGTTATACAAAATTTGTAGAATTAATCAAGGCGTATATTTCGCTGTAATGACAAAAAAACCTTGTAAAATAGGTGTTTTTTTTCTACTTGGCATTGTACAAATTGTTTTTTTTGAATATATGACAAATCTACTATGAAAAAAAATATATTGAAGATCTCTACTGATAAAACCATTAACTACGGCAAAAAATTACTTAAAAATATTGATGTATCCATAAACTCTGTTTTGTTTGGATTTTTAATAATTTTTGTTGTCAGCGCACTATTCGCCTACAGTTCAACATTGAAAAAAAAGAGGTTAGAAGCAATAGATGCATTTATATCTAGTAATGAGACCGTTTTATTAAAAAATTATCTTCTTAATCAAATTAAGTCACCTTATTTTGAGTACGATTATATTGTGAAAAATAATGATACAATGGAGTCGATACTCAAAAAGTTTAGTGTAAAAAAAAAGGAAATAAGTTTTATTGTTAAAGAAATCAAAAAAAGAAAGCTTTCAAATATAGTTCCAAATCAAAAAATTAAATTTGTGCTTAGGAGATCAGCAGATAAGGAAGATATGGAGGTACTTAAAGTAGAATATCCAATATCAAAAACGACATACGTAAATATTGATAAAGGTAGCAGTGGTCTTGAAATAACAAAAAATGTCACTCAACTTTTTAAAAAAAAGATTGTAGTTGATGGAAAAATATCAAATAATCTCTACAGTTCAGCAATAAAAGCTAAAATGGAGCCAAATATTATTATTGAGTTTGCAAGAATATTCGGTTTTGAAGTAGATTTTCAGAGAGATATTAGAAAAGGTGATGAATTTGAAGTTATGTATGAAAAATATGTTGATGATACTAATAAATTTATTCAAACAGGTAAAATTTTATATGCTTATCTTAATGTAAATAATCAAAAAATAAAATTATATAGATTTGAAAGTAAAAAAGATTTTGATTTCTACGATGAAAAAGGGAAAAGTATTAGTAAAGCTCTAATGAAAACTCCAATTAATGGCGCTAGGTTATCATCGCCTTTTGGTTTACGTAAACATCCAATTTTAGGTTTTACTAAACATCATAATGGAACTGACTTTGCAGCACCAACTGGAACTCCGATCATGGCATCTGGTAATGGAACTGTAATTAAAGCTGGATGGTGTGGCAATGGTGGTAACTGTGTGAGAATAAGACACAACTCCTCTTACACAACGGGTTATGGTCACCTCTCAAAATTTGCAACAAAGACTGGCAGACGTGTAAGACAAGGACAAGTAATCGGGTATGTTGGAAACACGGGAATGTCAACTGGTCCACACTTACATTATACTGTCAAATACAACGGAAAATTTATCAATTCACAAAAATTAAAATTACCATCAGGAAAAATTTTAAAGGGTGAAGAAAGAAAATTATTTGAAATAGAAAGAATTAAGTTGGATGTTGAGGTGGCTGAGCTGAGAAATTAACTTTGTTCGTTAGCAATATTTTGTTCTTCTTTATTTTCTTCTTTGTCTTTTAAGGTTTCTTTTACTTTATTAGAACCTAGTTCTGTGAGAATTCTTGAAAAGTGATCTGAATGTTGCAAATAATTTTCATACAAAATTTTATCTCCAGAGCTTAAAGCCTCTTTTGCCAAATTTTTATATTTTTCAATTATTCTTTCTAGGTTGTGAGGATTTTTATTTACATGATTTCTTGACAGACCATTTCTATGAATATTATTTTGGTGAATGATACCATTATTCTTCATTCCATTTGAGGGTCGTCTCGAACGAAACTTATTCATTCTTGGTTTAAATCTTCTTATTTTGTCATTTCTCATTTGATAATTTTTATTTTACTAAATTTAATCTATTAAATTTTTTTTTTTTTATTCATTGAATTATTTTTTTAATAAAGTGCTAAAAATACAACGAATATTGTTTCCAAAGTCTTTTATTACAAATTTTTCTTTAAAATTGTTTGCTATTAAAAGGTTTCTCACAGCCCTATATTGTCCGTAACCAATTTCTATAGCTAAAATACCATTTAATTTAAGAACTTTAGTAGATTTGTAAATAACTTTTTTAATAACGTCAAGACCATCATTTCCTCCATCTAGGGCTACGGTTGGTTCGAATCTTTTGATATCTTTGGACAAACGCTTAATATCTCTTCTAATTATATACGGCGGGTTTGATACAACTAAATCAAATTTTATAGTATTTAATTCATCAACAGACTTAAGTAAAAGCTTACACTTATTTTCTAATTTAAATTTTTTTAAATTAATTCGACAATTTTTAAGAGTTTTATTACACACATCAATCCCAACACCTTGACTATGTTTTAAATCATTCAAAAGTGAGATCATAATACAACCACTGCCAATACCAATATCAAGAAAAAATAAATTTTTATTTTTAAAAATTTTCATAATTGGCTCAATTAGCAATTCAGTTTCTGGTCTTGGTATTAAAGATTTCTGATCAATAAAAAAATCTGATCCCATAAACTCTTTTGTTTGAAAAATATAAGCTATTGGCTCGCTTCTAGATCTTCTTGCAATTTTACTTCTAAATTTTGTAATATTTTTTACATTAACTATGCTTTGATTTGTTAAAAGCTTTTCTCTAGAGATATTTAAGATCTTTGAGAGAATAATTTCACTATCTATTAAATGAGAGGAAATATTATTTTTTTTTAAAATTTCTGATCCTAAATTTAAAAGCTGAAAGGTTTTCATATTAGGTCAGACTCTGTAATTTTAAATCTTGATCTTTAAGTCTTAAGTTTTCATTCATCTCTTCATGAATATCTCCGCTTAAAAATTCCTCTAATTTATGTAGCGTTAAGTTAATTCTATGATCTGTAACCCTACCTTGGGGAAAATTATAAGTTCTAATTCTTTCTGATCTATCTCCAGTTCCTATCTGGTTTTTTCTCTCATTTGAACGTTCTTTTTCTTTTTTTAGTTTTTCGGCTTCGTAAATTCTTGCTCTTAAAATCTTAAGTGCTTTTGACTTATTTTTATGTTGTGATTTTTCATCTTGCTGTGTAACAACAATGTTGGTTGGGATATGAGTAATTCTAACTGCACTATCAGTTGTATTCACAGACTGGCCGCCTGGACCACTAGATCTAAATACATCTATTCTTAAATCTGAGTCATTAAGTTTTATATCAACATCCTCTGCTTCAGGTAAAATTGCAACTGTTGCAGCAGAAGTGTGTACCCTTCCTTGGGCCTCCGTGCTTGGTACCCTTTGAACTCTGTGAACTCCAGACTCATATTTTAAATAAGAAAATATATTTTCTCCTTTTACAGAGAATATTATCTCTTTAAATCCTCCTGCTTCACTTTTTGATATGGTTATAATTTCTATTTTCCATCTTTTTTTAGAACATACTTTTTCATACATTTTAAATAAATCTGAAACAAACAATGTAGCTTCAAGTCCACCTGTACCTGCTCTAATTTCTACAATAACATTTTTTTCATCATCTCTATCTTTGGGTAACAAGAATATTTTTAATAATTTTTCATGTTTATTTTTTTGGCTTTCGGTTGCATCTAACTCCTTTTTTGCCATTGTTATCATTTCTTGATCATTTTTTTTGTCGCTTATAATATTATTTAAATCTTTTTTATTCTTATCAAAATTAACGTATTCTTTAGCTGGTTTAATAATATTTTTAAGATCTGAATATTCTTTCGACTTTTTTGCAAAAAGTTTGGCATCAAACTTTCCTGTTGAAAGTTCTTTTTCTAATAAATCATATCTTTCTATAATATTTTTAACTTTATCAATGGGTATCATTGGATTTAATTTTTTAATTCTTTGGCCTTAGCTTCTACAAGCTCAACGACTTTATCTATAAGAGAATTGCTGGCTATTTTTTCGTGAGGAATACCAGAAAGATAAAGCAAATTACTACCTTCGCCACCGCCTGTTAAACCTACATCTGTTTGTGAGGCTTCTCCGGGTCCATTCACAACACATCCAATTATTGACAAGGTGAGTGGTTTTTTTATATGAGATAATTTATTTTCAAGTATTTTGACTGTTTCAATAACTGGAAATGCTTGCCTAGCACACGACGGGCACGAAATAATTTGAACTCCTCTAGATCTTATGCCCAAGGATCCTAGTATTTGATAACCGGCTTTGATTTCCTCTACTGGGTCTGCTGATAAAGAAACTCTGATGGTATCTCCAATACCTCTCATTAGCAAAGACCCAATTCCTATTGATGATTTGATACTGCCTGGAAGCAATCCACCTGCTTCGGTTATTCCTAGATGCAAAGGATAGTCATAACTTTTTGACAATAATTCGTAGGCTTTAACAGCTAAAAAAACATCGGAGGATTTAACGCTAATTTTAAAGTTGTAAAAGTCATTATCTTCCAAAAGCTTTATATTATAAGTAGCACTTTCAACTAAAGCCTCAGGACATGGTTCTTTAAATTTCTCCAAAATTTTCTTTTCAAGAGATCCGGCATTAACACCTATTCTTATTGCACAATCATAATCCTTAGCAGCTTTAATTACGTCTTTTACTCTATCATTTGATCCGATATTTCCTGGATTAATTCTTAAACAGTTTGCACCTGACTGGGCTGCCTCTATAGCTCTTTTATAATGAAAATGAATATCAGCAATAATTGGAATATCAGTTTTTTTTACAATATTTTTTAATGCCTTGGTTGAATCTTGATCAGGACATGAAATTCTAACCAGATCTGCGCCTGCCTCTTTAAGTTGATTAACTTGATTTATTGTTGATGTCTCATCAGAGGTAATAGTGTTTGTCATTGACTGAACTGAGATGGGGGAATCTCCTCCGATGAAAATTTTTCCAACACTAATTTTTTTTGTTTTACGCCTATTAATAATTCTGTGTGGTCTAATTTGCATTTTTATTAATCTAAATTAAAAGTTTTGTGTAATTTTTTTACTGCACTTATAGTTGATTTTTCATCAATTATAACCGAAATTTTAATTTCAGATGTTGAGATTGCAAGTATATTAATTTTTTCTTCCGATAATGATCTAAACATTTTATATGTTACTCCCGGTGTAGCTACCATTCCAGCACCAACAATTGATATTTTCGATACTTTATCATTCATATATATATTTTCATACTTTATTTTTTTATTGTTTTTTATTAATGATATTGCGTTTTTGCTATCATCTCTTTTTATAGTAAATGTAACATCGGTTTTCTTTCCATCTGTTGAAATATTTTGTATAACCATATCTACATTAATTTGATTTTTCGATAGTGGTTCAAATATATCTGCTGCAACGCCTGGTTTGTCCTCTACTCCTAAAAGTGTAATTTTTGCATCGTCTTTGGAATAAGCAACACCAGTTACCGCTTTGCTGTAATCAATAATATCATTATTTATTTCTGTTCCTTTTCTTTCTGTGAAGGTAGATTTAACTTGGATTGGTATATTGTTCATCATTGCAGTTTGGACCGCAGATGATTGCATAACTTTTGCACCCAGAGATGATAGCTCTAACATTTCTTCATAAGATATTTTGTCGATTTTTTTAGCTAAGGGTATTTTGTTCGGATCTGACGAGTACACACCATCAACATCAGTGTATATCTCGCAGCTATCAGTTTGAAATATCTTTGCAATTGCCACGGCAGTTGCATCTGAGCCTCCTCTTCCAATTGAGGTAATATCTCCAGATTTAGATATACCTTGAAATCCAGGTATTACAGCTATACCGCCCGAATCTAAATATTTATTTACATTTTCTGTAATAATTTGAACAATTCTAGAATTTGTATTTTCACCCTCGGTAATAATTGGTATTTGCCAATTCATCCAAGATTTAGCTTTTAATCCTAATTGATTAAGAGCTCCTGCCATTAGTGCGCTTGTGACCTGCTCCCCAGAAGTTAATAGTACATCTAATTCTCTTTTATTAAATTTTTTTGATATTGACACAGAATGAGCCACTAAATTATTAGTAGTTCCAGCCATTGCCGAAACAACAACTAATATTTTATTTCCACTATCATATTCTTTTTTGATAATTTTTGCCGCATGAACAATTCTTTGAATTGATCCTACTGAAGTTCCACCAAATTTAAGTACTTTTTTTGTCATTCTTGATTTAATTTTAAAAGTAATTAAGTTAAAATTATAGTAATTAATTATATATAGAATTTAATGACTACAATAAATCAAGAGGAAATTCAAAAGTTTTCAAAAATAGCTGATGAATGGTGGGATGCAAAAGGTAAGTTTAAACCTTTGCACAGGTTCAATCCAATAAGAATTAAATATATTATAGATAAATGTACTGCCCACTTTAATCTATCAAATAATAATAATGAGATTCTTTCAGGATTGAAATTTTTAGATATTGGATGTGGTGGAGGTCTTGTAAGTGAACCACTTTGTAGGCTAGGCGCAAATGTAACAGGGATTGATGCTTCGGCAAAAAATATAGAGGTTGCTAAAATACATGCAAAAAAAAATAATTTAAAAATAAAATATTTAGCCACGTCACCTGAAAAAAAAATAATCCAAGATAAATTTGATGTAATACTAAATCTTGAGGTTATAGAGCACGTTGAAAATGTCGATTTATTTATGATGGCAGCAACTGATCTTTTAAAAAAAAACGGAATAATGTTTATTGCAACAATTAATAGGACTTTAGAGTCTTATATTAAGGCAATAGTTGGTGCTGAGTATGTTTTGAGATGGTTGCCAATAGGAACGCATGATTGGCAAAAGTTTTTAACCCCTAATGAGATAGAACAAAAATTTAGTAAGCTTAATTTAAATAAATTAGATTTGACTGGTTTGAAATTTAATTTATTTTCAAATAATTGGGCTAGAAGCAAAGACTGTTCGGTAAATTATATTCTTCTTGCAAAAAAAAATTAGTTTTCTTTTTTACCATCTATCCAAGGAATTGTTGTTAGTTCGATCCCTTCTTCCCTCAATTCTTCGGTTTCCTCCAGTGTGGCCTTACCATAAATATTACTATTTTTACTTTTGTCATAATAAACTTTTCTAACCTCTTGTGGTAAATTTTCACCGACATATTTGAAATTTTTTTCAATAAAAGTTTTCATTTTAATTAAATCATGTCTTATTTTTTTAATATAACGCAATGATTTTACATTTTTTTCTTTTTGTTGTTCGCTAAGAATATTCGGCGACATAATTGTTTTTTGAATATTTTTTGTTCCACAAAAAGTACATTCTATAATTTTTTTAGATTTTAGTTTTTCAAATTCTTTTGAATCAGAAAACCAACCTTCAAACTCGTGTTTATTTTTACATTTTAAATTGTATTTAATCATTAATTTCTGTAATCAGAGTTTATATTTACATAGTCATTAGTAAAGTCACACGTGTAACATTCATAAGAACCTTGTCCAAGTTTTAGATTAATTTCTATTAATAATGAGTCCCATTTCATGTACTCCTTTAATTTTTTTTCATCATATTGATCAGAAATTTTTCCCTTTTCTGCAACTTTAAGATCACCAAATTTTATTTCAATTTTATCTAAAGAAACTTTTTCTCCTGATTTACCTATTCCCATTATTACTCTTCCCCAGTTAGGATCTTCACCGGCCATTGCCGTCTTAAAAAGCGGTGAATTGGCAACGGAAAAAGCAATTTTTTTTGCCATATTTTGTGATCTTGCATTTATAACTCTTACTGTAACAAACTTTTTTGCGCCTTCGCCATCACTTACAATCTGTTTTGCTAAATTTAATAAAAGTCTATGTAAAGCATTTTCAAAATCTTTTAGCTTTGGATCTAATGCATTATAAACTTTGCCAGTTTTAAATTTATTTGTAGAAAAAATGGCAACCATATCATTTGTGGATGTGTCACTATCCACTGTAATAGAGTTAAATGAGTTTGAAACTGCTTTTTTAAGTAAACTTTTTAAATAAATTGAAGGTATATCTGCATCAGTGAAAATAAACGATAGCATGGTTCCAAGATTAGGAGCTATCATCCCTGATCCTTTTGCGATACCACAAAGTCTTATATCGTGATTACCAAATTTACATTCTTCATATGCTAATTTTGGTCTTGTATCAGTTGTCATGATTGACGAGGCTGACTTAAACCAAATAAATTTATTTTGTCTATCTCTTAACTTTTCAACTAAAGTTGGAATATTTTCTTTAATTTTTTGTGTTGGAAACTTTTCCCCAATAACTCCTGTTGAGGCAAATAGTATTTCGTTTGGTTTGATAACACCTGTTGTTCCCTCTTGTTTTTGCGCTTCTCTCAAGGTTAAATTTTTTGCAAGTGTTTTTGAAATACTTTCTAAACCTTCAAAACCTTGAGAACCAGTGAAGGTATTTGCATTTTTAGTGTTAACCATTAAAGCTTTTATGGCAGTTTTTCTGATACTCTTATTCCAAGTAATAGATTCGGAACATATAGAATTATTTGTATAAACAGCCGCATAATTTGCGCCCTCTCTAAAATAAAAAAGAGCCAAATCATCTCTTCCACTTCCATATAAATCTGCTGAAACTGCAGAGACCTCAAGGCCATCTATTTCTTGTAGTTCCTGAAATTCCCCCATTTTTGACATTTTGGGTTTATCTTTTAAAAAATTTTTTAGGTTTATTGTCATGTAAATATCTTAATTAATCACTATATAATATATAAATTACAAATGAATTTTATAACTACAGCATTAAATAAATTATTTAAAAGCAGTAATCAACAGGAATTAAACAAAATTAAGCCTTTGGTTCAAAAAATTAATGGGCTAGAGAAAGATTTTGTAAATTTTACACCGGAAAAATTCATTGAAAAAACAAATCAATTAAAAAAAAACATATCTGAGGGAAGAAAGTTGGATAATGTTTTGCCGGAAGCTTTTGCCTTGGTAAGAGAAGCTGCAAAACAAACTTTGAGTGAAAGGCACTATGATGTTCAACTTGTTGGTGGTGTGGCTCTACATAGGGGTTGTATAGCTGAAATGAAAACCGGAGAAGGTAAAACTTTAGTTTCTACGTTACCAGCTTACCTAAATGCTCTAAACGGAAATGGTGTACATATTGTTACAGTTAATGACTACCTTGCAAAGCGTGATTCGGAATGGATGGGAAAAATTTATACTAAACTTGGTCTTAAGACTGGATGTATAACTAATGAGTTAGACGATATACAACGAAAAAAAAATTACCAATTTGATATTATTTACGCAACAAACAATGAACTTGGTTTTGATTATCTAAGAGATAATATGAAATATAATATTTCGGAGATGGTGCAAAAAAAGAGAGATTTTTGTATTGTTGATGAAGTTGATAGTATCTTGATAGATGAGTCAAGAACACCGTTAATAATATCTGGAGGCATAGAAGATAAATCCGACAGATATTTCCTTGCAAATAAATTTGTATCTGTCCTTGAGAAAAAAGATTTTGAATTAGATGAAAAAAATAAAAATGCAATTTTATCTGATAAGGGTATAGATAAAATTGAAAAAATGTCCTCACAGTCAGGTTTATTAAAAAATAATAATTTTTATGATCCTGAAAATATGGATTTAGTTCATCATATAAACCAGGCGTTAAGAGCAAATTTATTATTTCAGAAAGATAAAGATTATATTGTTAAAGATAATAGCGTTCAGATTATTGATGAGTTTACTGGACGAACATTAGAGGGAAGAAGATTTGGTGATGGTCTACACCAAGCTATTGAGGCAAAAGAAAATGTAGACATTCAAAAGGAGAATCAAACTTTGGCTTCTATCACTTATCAGAACTATTTTAGACTGTATAATAAACTTTCGGGTATGACTGGTACTGCTTTAACTGAGTCAGAAGAGTTTTTTAATATTTATAAGTTAAATGTTATAAGTATACCCACCCACAAAACAATGATCAGAGAAGATCAAAATGATCAAATTTTTAGAACTAATAAGGAAAAGAATTTTGCAATATTAAAAAAAGTACAAGAGTGTAACAATAGAGGCCAGCCAATTTTAGTAGGTACCACTAGCATAGAAAAGTCTGAGAAAATATCTGATTTATTAAAAAAAAATAAAATTGAACATAATGTTTTAAATGCAAAATTACACGAAAGTGAAGCAAAAATAGTTGCTGACGCAGGTAAAATTAACATGGTAACAATTGCAACAAATATGGCTGGCAGGGGTACGGACATTCAACTTGGTGGAAATAAAAATATAGAAGAAAAAGATGATAAAAAAATTGATAGGGAAAAAGTTAAAAATCTCGGAGGTCTCTTTATTTTAGGCACTGAAAGACATGAAAGTAGAAGAATTGACAATCAATTAAGAGGAAGGTCTGGAAGGCAAGGAGACCCAGGCACATCAGCATTTTATATTAGTTTAGAAGATGACCTAATGCGAATTTTTGGAGGACAGTCTATCGATGGTATGCTAAAAAAATTAGGACTTAAAGAAAATGAGTCAATCAATCATCCTTGGATAAATAAAGCAATGGAAAGAGCCCAACAAAAAGTAGAGGCTAGAAATTTTGAAATTAGAAAAACGCTTTTAAAATTTGATGACGTTATGAATGATCAAAGGCAAGTTGTTTTTGGTCAAAGATTAAAAATATTAAAGACCGAAAAAATTTCAGAAATGATAGACTCTTTTTTAAATGAGATAAAAGAAAGTGGCAAAACAGCCCTAGAAAACTTCAAAAATAATAATGATTTCAAAATTTTTTCAAACGAGATTAAGACTAATTTTGGAAATATTTTCACTGAAGATCAAATTAAAAACTTTACTAAGATTGACTTTAAATCTTTTGATATGGAAATAAATAATACTTTTAATGGAATAAGACAAGAAAGAATTAAAATTTTAGGTCCTGAACAAAATAACGAAGTCGAAAAAAGGATTTTCCTTCAAATGTTAGACTTTTTGTGGAGATCTCATCTTCAATATCTTGAACAACTAAGACAGGTTATTGGATTAAGAAGCTATGGACAAAAAGATCCTCTTGCAGAATTTAGAAAAGAAGCATTTGAGCTATTTGAAAGCTTATTATTTAAGGTAAAAGTAGATACGATAAAGTTTCTTATGAACTTAAAGGTTGTTGTTCAAGATAATAAGGAGAATGATGGGTCAGAAAAAAAAATTCCTATTGAAAAAAAACAAAAAGTTTCTAGAAACTCGCCTTGCACTTGTGGTTCTGGAAAAAAATACAAACACTGTTGCGGAAGGGCAGCGTAAATAATTTTATGAAAACTATCTTGCCAAAAAAAATATCAATATTTCCTTTGAGAGGCGCTGTTTTTTTTCCTAAAACAAATTTGCCACTTAATATTTTTGAAGATAGATATTTAAATATGGTTGAAGACGCTTTAAAAAATGATGGATATATTGGCATGATACAATCAAAAAAACTAGATGGAGAAGTGTTTAGAGTTGGTTGTTTAGGAAAAATAGATAAACATGAAAGAACTAGTGATGGAAGAATTTTAATAAATTTAAAAGGTCTTACTAGATTTAGCGTAAACCAAGAAATTAAAAATAATAAAAAATATAGAGAATTTAATGTAGATTATGATGAATTTAAGGGAGACATGATTTTTGGTGAAAATGAAATTAAAAAAGACTTGCTGCAAAAACTTAAGGAAGACTCAATTAAATTTTTTGAACAACAAGGAATGTTAATTAATTGGCAAGAGTTTTCCAGGCTTAAAAATTTTCAACAAATCTTTACTTTAGCAATGATCTCTCCATTTTCAGTTGCAGAAAAACAAAAAATTCTAGAGTGTCCAAATTTAAATGAAGTTGCAGAAGTATTACATAAAATGATCAAGTTTGGTATCTACGAGAACCAAAATGAAAAAAATTCAATTCAATAAATTAAATGTAAATTTTATCTGCTAAACCGTAACAAAGAATTGCGCTTAATAGCGTAAGTATTCCTGGTGCAAAAACTTGTTCGATTGATGTTTTTTTTGTATGACCAAGTTTATTAATGAAATGATTGTATATACCTATAAAAAATAAAACAAAATTTTGAACAAAAACAAGGTTAAAAAAAGCCCATGTAGCCTGAACTCCGTTGTCTCTGATTAAAAGTATGTACAAGGCCATTAAAATTGATCCAATAAAAAATCCTCCAAAAAATCTTACTATTCCTGCTGATGTCACGTCCATTCCGTATTGTTTAATAAAAGATTTTGTAGTGATTACAGATTTAAATGCATAAACACCGTAAACTGCAAAATGGGTGAAAAATGCGATTAAATAAAAAATGTTATTAAATTTTTCAATCATAAAAAATTATTTTAAATGTTTAAAATTAATTAGATTCTCTAGTATTTTTATTAAATGACTCGGTAAATGGTATTGGCACAACTGTCGCATTAACAGGTTTATTGGAATATTTTTTTGGAAGGTGCACCTTATATTTTTTTCCAAAGTTACCTATTGGAAAACCATTATTGCTTAAATTTCCCTCATAAGGGACATAGCCCATAGCTATATTTGTTTTTTTTTCTGGATGAAACCATGGTGAGGTAATAAACCCAACTGGTTTTCCACCTTTTTCATTTGATATCAACCAAAAATCATTTGCATAATCTTCTATTGGTTTTCCTCCAAGTTCTAGTCCGACTAATTGTAATTTATAAGGTTTTTCACCATTTTTAAGCTGTGTTTTCATTTTCTCTAATGCCTCTTTTCCAATGTAGTCGGATTTTTTTTCCCATTGACCTTTGCCAGATAAAGAAACTTGATAACCTAAGTTACACTGAAAAGGATTGTTTTGTTGATCCATATCTTGACCCCAAGATAATATTCCAGCCTGGATTCTTCGATGATGTGCTGGCGCAATCACCATTAGTTTATGTTTTTTTCCAGCTTTAAGAACTGCGTTCCACATGTCTTCTGCATATAGAGTTGCATTTCTAAGATAGATTTCATATCCAGCTTCCCCAGAGAAACCAGATTGTGATATAACACAATTTCTGCCACCCACTTTAGCTTCTGCTAGCCCATAAAATGGCATATTTTCTAAATCGACCTGATCTCCTATTAAATCACTCATAAGTGCTTTTGACTTAGGACCTTGTATTTGAACCGGGCAAGCATCAATTTCGTCTATCTCTACATTAAATCTTTTATCTGCATTTACCCCTTGTAAATAAATACCAATATCTGAATCGGATAGACTAAACCAAAACTCGTCATCAGCCACTCTCATTAATACTGGATCATTTAGAACCCCGCCTTTATAATTACACAAAACAACATAACGTCCTCTCATGGTTGAGATTTTTGTTGCGTCTCTTGTTATCACATAATCTGTAAATTTTTCTGCATCTGGTCCTTTTACACGAATTTGTCTTTCTACCGCAACATTCCACATCGTTACATGTTTTTTAATAGCTTGGTACTCAACCATCGCACCACCTTTTTCTGGTCTTACATAACCTCTTGGATGATAAATACGATTATAAACTGTGGCTCTCCAACATCCTGCTTGCATCGATAGATGCCAGTAAGGAGATTTTCTTACACGTGTTGAAATTAACAAATCAACTTTTGTTGGTCCACTTTGTCTAAGATTATATGGAACTTGTCTGTCTGATTGATCAACTGAAGTTTCGTGTCTTACTTTGTTATAATTTACTTTTTCAACTTTGTAAGAGTTCGGAATTTTTTTAGGCATAATTATTATTCTCTAACCATCTATTTGTTTCTTTTAATCCGCCAAAAGTATAAATATGAAAATTGTTTGTCGAACCCTTAATCTTATTTATTAAATCATTCGGATCAGATGGTCTTAATAAATCTAACGCTTTAGATGCATTAGATTTAAGAAAATTAATTGAATTTTTTGCTCCTACAATATTTGCAAATTTTATAAGACTAGTTATTTTTAATGGGCCTGTAATTCCAACATGAACAGGTAATTTTTGTTTAGAGATAAATTGATTTATTGGATCGGGATTTAAAAGCCATTGTGTCACAATGTAGTCTGCAAAAGGTGCTTTGTCTTTCATCGCTTTTTCTAAGTCTGATTCCGATATATCAGGTGACCCCTCGGGGTGTCCAGCAATTCCTATCTTAAAACCCTGAAACAAACCTGTATCTAAAAGTTGAAGCGAGCAATGGTAATCCCCAATTGGTTCGGCACTGCCTCCAATTACTAAAGCTTGTTTTACGCCAAAATCTTTACACATAGTAACGTAATCTTTAAGTTGACCTAAATTTTTAATTGAACGAGCTGGAAAATGAGGGACAGGATTAAACCCGGATTGGACTAGTTCTTTTGCTTTGTTGGCAACTTCCCTAAAATCGTTTCCAGGAAGCATTGTAATGTAAACGTCTTTAACCTTAGGTAAAACCGAGAGGTTTGTCTTCATTGTTATCTCTAAAGAAAAATGCATATTTCCCGGGATATACCAGTAGACCCCTCGGCCTGTCCAGAAAAATCAATACAAGAAGAGTTTGACTTTGTGCCGCTATAATAGTCAAATAACTCTAAGGGAAAAATGAAAGTACTTTGCGTTTTATACGACGATCCTAAAGGGGGAATGCCAAAAAGCTATCCTGTGGCTAGTTTGCCCAAATTAGATAAATATCCAGACGGTATGGAATTACCAACTCCCAAAGGAATAGATTTTAAACCAGGCCAATTACTCGGGTGTGTTTCAGGAGAATTAGGTTTACGAAAGTTTTTAGAGTCTAATGGTCATCAATTAGTTGTTACTTCAGATAAAGATGCAAAAGGCTGCAAAGCAGACAAAGAATTAATTGATGCAGATGTTGTTATTTCTCAACCTTTTTGGCCTTATTATTTAACAAAAGAGAGAATTCAGTCTGCAAAAAAATTAAAAATGGCCATTACTGCTGGTATTGGGTCAGACCATGTAGATTTGCAGGCAGCAATGGATAATAAAATTGATGTGGTAGAAGTTACTTACTGTAATTCAAGATCTGTAGCAGAACACATTGTTATGATGATTTTGTCCCTAGTAAGAGATTATCACAACCAGCACAATATAGTTAATCAAGGAGGTTGGAATATCGCTGATGCAGTTCATAGATCTTACGATGTGGAAGGTATGCATGTTGGAACGGTAGCTGCAGGACGTATCGGATTGGATGCATTAAGAAAAATGAAGCCTTTCGATGTTCACCTTCACTACTTTGACAGACATAAATTACCAGACTCGGTTGAAAAAGAACTTAATTTAACATTTCACGAATCTGTAGAATCTTTAGTAAAAGTTTGTGATGTAGTTACAATAAACTGCCCTCTTCATCCTGAAACTGAAAATTTATTTGACGACAAATTAATAAGCAAAATGAAAAAAGGTGCTTACATTGTTAATACAGCTAGAGGAAAAATTTGTAATAGAGAAGCTATCGCTAAAGCTCTTAAATCTGGTCAATTAAGTGGGTATGCGGGAGACGTATGGTTTCCTCAGCCAGCTCCAAACGATCATATTTGGAGATCAATGCCAAACCACGGTATGACACCTCATACTTCGGGAACTTCATTGTCAGCACAAGCTAGATATGCTGCGGGTGTTAGAGAAATTCTAGAATGTTTCTTCGATAAAAAACCAATTAGAGATCCATATTTAATTATTAAAAATGGCCAGCTTGCTGGAATGGGTGCTCACTCTTATAGTAAAGGAAGTGCTACTGGTGGATCGGAAGAAGCAGCTAAGTACAAAAAGAAATAAATTTAAAATAAACCGTCAATTTCACCTTTTTCATTTAATTTAATATTGTCTGCAGCCGGAACTCTTGGAAGTCCTGGCATGGTCATTATGGAACCACAAACAATTACTACAAATTCAGCTCCACTAGATAATCTTACTTCTCTTATGGTCAATGTATGACCGGAAGGAGCTCCTTTTAATTTCGGGTCAGTTGAGAAACTATATTGTGTTTTTGCTATACAAACTGGAAATCTTCCAAAACCTGCCTGTTCTATTTTTTTTATTTGTTCTTTAATTTTTTCATCTACCTCAATCCCTTTTGCGTTGTAAATTTCTTTAGCAATTTTTTTTACTTTTTCTAAAATTGGTATTTGATCAGAATATAAATGTTTAAATTTAGATGTATCACTCCTCTTGCAAATCTCTACAACATTATTAGCTAAATCCTTTGTGCCTTTTCCACCATCTGACCAATGTGTACAAAGACTTACTTTAACCCCAAGTTTAGCACATTGTTCTTGAATAATTTTAACTTCCTTATCAGTGTCGGTAATAAAGTGATTAATCGCAACTATTACTTCTAAACCAAACTTTTTGATATTATGTATATGTCTTTCTAAATTCGGCATACCTTTTTTGAGCGCATCAATATTTTCTTTCTTAAGATCATCTTTCTCTACACCTCCGTGCATTTTTAAAGCTCTTATGGTGGCTACAAGGACTACACAGTTAGGTTTAAGGGTTGCTTTTCGGCATTTGATATCTAAAAATTTTTCAGCACCAAGATCAGCTCCAAAACCAGCTTCAGTAATTACATATTCGGATAGTTTTAAAGCAGTTTTAGTGGCAATAATTGAATTACATCCGTGTGCAATGTTTGCAAATGGTCCACCATGGATAATTGCAAGATTATTTTCTAATGTTTGAACCGCATTAGGTCTAATTGCTTCTTTTAACAATACAGTCATCGGGCCGTGAGCTTTTAAATCTTTGGCGTAAATAGGTTTTTTATCTTTGGTGTAAGCAACTGTAATATTTCCTATTTTTTCTTCTAAATCTTTAATATTATTTGATAAACAAAAAATAGCCATTACTTCTGAGGCAACAGTAATATCAAAACTATCATCTCTAGGGATATTTGCTTTTAATTTTTCAAGATTTATTTTTATTTTTCTAAGTCCTCGATCATTTAAATCAACTACACGTTTCCAAACTATATTTTCTGGGTCTATATTTAATTTATTGCCCCAATAAATATGGTTATCAATTAAAGCTGAAAGCAAATTGTGCGCTGAAGTTATTGCGTGAAAATCTCCTGTGAAATGTAAATTAATTTGTTCCATGGGAACCACTTGTGCATAACCTCCACCAGCCGCTCCTCCTTTCATACCAAATGAGGGTCCTAAACTAGGTTCTCTTAAACAGACAATAGATTTTTTCCCAATTTTATTTAAACCATCACTCAATCCTACTGAGGTTGTTGTTTTTCCTTCACCTGCAGGCGTTGGTGTTATAGCAGTTACCAAAATTAAGTTACTTTTTTTTTCCTTTAATTTATCTATATATTCGAAATTTAGTTTTGCGATGTGGCGTCCCATAGGGCTAAATGAGAAAGGATCATTGGGAATATCAAATTTACCAAGAATATCTCCGATCGGCTTTATATTCGATGCTCTTGCTATTTCAATATCTGATTTTATTTTACTCATCCTGCTCTAACTTTGTGGTGGCCTTGGTTTGAATCGCACAAACGACACATACCTTTTCAGGGTACTGCTCTACTCTGAAAACCGCTTAAAATATATATTAATTTTTGAAAAATTCATCAAAAAAGGCTTCCAACTGAGTCCACAGAGAGTCATAGACTTAGGTTAAAAAAAATGACAAAATTTAGTTATGTTAAAACTTATTGTGTCATTCGCTGTGCTTCTTGCTGGAGGGGCTGTTATTCATGGATTGTTCGGAACTGGTTTGCCATTATACATATTTTTAGGTATTGGCGGTTTTATTTGGCTTTCAATAAATAATGACTTTTTTAGTAAATTTGAAAAATAGCAATGCCGGTTACGCCCTCTGAGATCAAAAAAATAAAAGAAGAAGTTAGACTAATTAAAGAAAGTGACCTTCAGTCTAGCAAGGAACAACTTTTACTTTCATTTCGTCAACAATTAAACTCTGGAAATACTGGAAAAATATTAGATCAAATTGTTGAGAAGATAGTTTGGATAGACTGTCGATTAGAAGGATTTTCAGAAACTGGATTAAAATCTTGGTGGTTCAGAAGTAAAAGTAGATTAAAATATTTCAAGCAAAATATATAGACCGATAATTACAAAATTATTCTTCAAAGCCATATTTTTTTACTAAAGTATCTTTAACTGCTATTCCATTATCATTGTCTGGAATGGGCATAACCATAACTGTGTTTTGTTTTTTTCCCCATTCAGAAGTAAAATATGAAAAATAATACCCAGGGAATGTAGAGATCCCGGTATAACTTGCTTTAAATTCATCTTTATTTTTAGAACTCATATTATAATTAATTACTATCTCACCAACAAACATTGTCCATTTAGCTTCTTTTTTTGAAATTTTCCATTCAGTATTATTTTTTGTTGTTTTCAATTTTTTAGATTTAAATTCTTTCTCAAGTACTTTCTTGCTTATGGAATAGCTGCCATTTTTATTTTTCTTCGCTAGCTTAAATATTTTGTTGTGTATTTTATTTATATCTGAAGCCACCTTTTCAGCTTTTTTATTTTTTAAAAAACCAAATACCATTACAATAATATATTGCTTTTTTTTATGTTTTAAAACAAGCTTGATGAAAATACGCTCTCAACTGAGTCATACGAGAGTCAGAACGCGGTTGTATTTTTCTACACGTTAAATAATTGTTGTTTGGTGGTGGCCTTGGTAAGAATCGCACTTACGACACATACCTTTTCAGGGTACTGCTCTACTACTGAGCTACAAGGCCACTAAAATCTAAAGGTAATCCTACCTCTAGTTAAATCGTACGGCGTCATTTCCACTAGAACTTGATCGCCGGCTAAGACTCTTATTCTATTCTTTCTTAATTTTCCAGCGGTATGAGCTAAAACTTCGTGATTATTTTCAAGCATAACTCTAAACATTGCATTTGGTAAAAGTTCAGTGACTTTTCCTTTAAATTCAATTTTATCTTGTTTGACCAAATTTATACCCTTATTTAATCCTTATTTTTATTGAGTTAGCATGTCCTTGTAAATTTTCATATTCAGCCAAATTTATAACTGAAGAACCGAGTCTTTCAATGCCTGATTTTGTTATTTTTATTATAGATTGCCTTTTTAAAAAGTCATAAGCAGATAAACCAGATGAAAACTTAGCAGTACCGGACGTGGGTAGCACATGATTTGGTCCTGCAAGATAATCTCCCATAGCTTCGGGTGAATATTTTCCTAGAAAAACAGAACCAGCATTATTTATTTTTTTCAAATATTTTTGTGGATTAGATGTTAATATTTGTAAGTGCTCAGGTGCAATTTTGTTTGTTATATTTGAAATTTCGTTTGAATTCTTTGCTAAAACAGCTATTCCATACTTTTTCAAACTTTTTGCAGCTATTCTCTTTTTTGGTAAAAATTTAATTTGAGATCCGAGAGCCTTTTTTACATTTATTATAATTTTTTTGTTGTCAGTTATAAGAATTGATTGTGACATTTCATCGTGTTCGGCTTGGGCTATTAGGTCAGCAGCTATCCAGTCTGGGTTAGAATATTTATCCGCTATTATGGTCACTTCAGAAGGGCCTGCAAACATATCTATTCCTACCTGTCCAAAAACTTCTTTTTTTGCTAAAGCTACGTATTCGTTTCCAGGTCCTACAATTTTATCGACTTTATTTATTGTTTGAGTGCCATATGCAAAAGCAGCAATTGCTTGTGCACCACCTAATTTATAAATTTTTTTAACCTTACACTTCCGTGCAGCATATAGTACGCCTGGGTTTATTTTTTTTCCTACACAAGGAACGGTCACATAAATTTGTTTTACTCCTGCAACAATTGCCGGAATACAATTCATTAATACAGAGCTTGGATAATTGGCAATACCACCTGGTACATAAACTCCAACCTTTTCTATGGGCATAGATCTGTAAGTAAGAGAATTTTTGAAATTATCTAAAACTTTAAAATCTTTGAACTTCTGATTTTTATGAAAATTATAAATTCTTTTAAAAGCAATATTAATAGAGTTTTTTGTTTTTGTATCTAATCTTTTAATAATTTTATTTATTTCCGATTTGCTAAAAACTAGATCATCTCTTTTTATTTTCTTTAATTTACTAAACTTCCTCTCAAACTTTAATAGAGATTGGTCTTTGTTTTTTTTTACATCAAAAATAATTCTTTTAACGACCTTCAATTTTGAAGGATCATTTGGTTTCCTTGAGTCTAAATAACTGTAGAGCTGTTTTTGAAAATTCTTTGACTTAGTAAGTAATATATTAATCATTAAAAATATTCTTAGGTTTATTTCTTGTTTCCCATGAGTCGCCTTGGTCTTCTAAAAAACATTCTATTATCTCTGCATTTAATTTAATTAAAATTCCACCTGCAAAGTTAAGTTTTATTTGGTAACTTTTATCAGACAAGCATTTAGTTTCAATTGCTAAAAAGTCTAAAAAACGATCACTTTTTTTTTGATTAATATTCTTTGAAAATACATCTAGAATATTATCAAATTTAAGAACTGACTGTATTCTTCTGTTTTTTCTAAACACGCCTTTCTCAATATCTTCCCACATAAACCTATTAAACTGAATCAAAAAAATTCTATTTTTTTTTAAATGTGCAATATTTTTAACTTGAGTTATCGAATCTTGTAAGTGGGCAGATATAACTCTTAAATCCTCCTCAGAGTTTGCTAATAACTTTAAATTTTTATAACTCATAACTAAAAAATTCTAGAAATCTTTGCTCTGCAGTGTTTGAGTTTTTTTTCTAAATCCTCATATCCTCTATCAAGGTGGTACACCCTATTTATTATTGTTTCGTTATTTGCAATCAATCCTGCGAGCACCAAACTTACTGATGCTCGAAGATCGGTTGCCATAACCTCGGCACCATTTAAATTTTGAGGACCATTTATATAAGATAAGTTTCCTGAGGTATTAATTTTTGCTCCCATTCTTCTTAGCTCAGGAACATGCATAAACCTGTTTTCAAAAATATTTTCTTTTATTTGTGATTTTCCTCTAGCTTTTGTCATTAAAACCATCATCTGTGCTTGTAGATCAGTGGGAAACCCAGGATAAGGTTCTGTTTTTATTTTCACTGGTTTTATTTTTGATGAATAAAGTACGTTAATATGATCTTTGTTAATTTGCATATTAACACCCATTTTTTTTAAAATTTTAAGTTCTGTATTTAAAAAATTTTTTTGAATTCCTGATATTTTTAATTTTTTTCCTATTAAAGCTCCTGCAATAATAAATGTTCCAGCTTCAATTCTATCAAACATTACTTCGTGGTTTACTTGCTTTAACTTTTTGCAACCTGTTATTTTAATTTTTCTTTTTCCAAGCCAGGATATTTTGACTCCCATTTTATTTAAAAAATCAGTCAAATTTTTTATTTCTGGTTCACAAGCACAATTTTTTAAATATGTAATTCCTTTAGCTAAACTCGCAGCGATAATAACATTTTCTGTAGCACCAACAGATATTGATGGAAATTTGATTTCTGCTCCAGTTAAGCCATTTGTGGCCTCAGCAAAAATATATCCATTTTTTATTTTTATTTTAGCTCCTAATTTTTTTAAACCAAAAAGATGAATATCCACTGGCCTTGTTCCTATTGCACATCCACCAGGCAAGGAAACTTTTGCTTTTCCAAATCTCGCGAGTAAAGAACCTAAAACAATTACGCCAGCTCTCATTGTTTTTACAAATGCGTATGGAGCGATATTTTTGAATTTTTTATTTTTATTATGTATTGAAATACACTTTTTTTGAGAATTAATTTTTATATTTGATCCCATATACTTTAATAAATGACACATAGTCACCACATCTTTTACTATTGGAACCCTTTTTAAATCAATTTTTTTTTCACTCAAAATAGATGCAGCAAGTATTGGTAGTGTAGCATTTTTTGATCCTGAAATTTTAATTTCTCCAGATAAAATGTGTTTACCTTTTACTTTAAGCTTTTGCATTAATTAGATTTTAGGAAGTGTTACACCTTTTTGCTTCATATACTTGCCTTTTCTTTTTGAGTATGACACTTCTGGTTTTTCGTTTCCTTTAATAAATACAAATTGTGCTGCACCTTCATTAGCATAGATCTTTGCTGGCAAAGGTGTTGTATTTGAAAACTCAAGGGTTACATAGCCTTCCCAACCAGGTTCTAATGGAGTAACATTAACTATAATTCCACATCTGGCGTAAGTTGATTTTCCCAAACATATTACCATTACATTTTCTGGAATTTTGAAATATTCAACTGTTCTTGCTAAAGCAAATGAATTTGGGGGTATAACGCATGTATTCGATTTTCTAGAAATAAAACTATCTTTTTTAAAGTTCTTTGGATCAACTACGGCAGAGTTAACATTTGTAAAAACCTTAAAATCATTTGAAACTCGAGCATCATAACCATACGATGATAAACCAAAAGAAATTTTTCCTTTTCTAACTTGTTTTGGCACGAATGGAGCAATCATTTTATTACTCTTAGCCATTTTTTTAATCCATTTATCAGATAATACTGTCATATTTTCTTTTTAGTTTTATATTTATCCTTAATTTTCTTTCTTTTTTTTAAATTTAATTTTAAGGCTGATTCTTTTCGTAAAAAAGATTTCTCTTTTCTTTCAACAATTTTCATTTAATTTAGTTTTTGTCTGGATTTGTTAAATCATCCAAAGTTATGGTTTTTTGAATATCGTGCATTTTATCCTCAACATTCTCAGTCTTAGATTTCAGATTCCTTTTTGCTTTTCTCTGTTCTAAACGAGCTTTCCTTTTGGCTTCTTTTTTCAAAGCTTTTTCGCCTCTAGTTGATTTATAATCGTAATGAATACCCATTTTAGCACCATAGTTTTAGTATGTTTTACTTTGAAGAATGCTAATATGCAAGCTCATTCTTACTTTTGCAACTAAATAGCTAAATCATAACTTTTTTTCTAAATCTTTATATATTAACTCAAAAACCTGTTGCCAATTTCCAATTTCTTTTTGTCTGAATAATTTAACGCTATCATACCAAATAGATTTTTTTTCATTTTGAAACCATCTCCAATCACTGATTAAAGAGAGAACAATCCATGTTGGTTTTTCTAGAGTTGCAGATAAATGCCCTAGAGAAGTATCAGCAGTTATTACTAAGTCCAAGTTTTTAACTAAACCAATTGTATCTTCGAACGGCTTACCTAGTTTATCTAGATCTTCAAAATAACTAACATTTGAATTTTGGTTAATTATTTTAACATTATTTTTATCTAAGTCTTTTTGAATAATAAAAAAATTAATTTTTTTAAAATCAGTAAGAGTCTTAAAGTTTTCTAATGGAATTATTCTATCCCCGGTGGTAGCAGATGAAGCTGTCGCGTTTATACCTACTTTAAGCCCTTTGTATTTATTTAAAATTTTACTCCATTTTTGATCAATTTCTTTATTTATTCTAATAAAATTTACATTCTTAGGAAAACTTTTATTTTTTTTATAAAAAATTCCTGGAAGACTTGCTAAATGATTGTGAAAATCGTGCTTTGGTATTTTCTCTCTCTCCGTGATTATTTGTAATGAGTCATCAAAAAAATGTGCGAGATTTTGTTTTAACCTAAGTATAACTTTGCATGAAAATCTATCTTTTAAAACAAATAGGTATCTAGAAAATTGAATTAAATCTCCAATACCTTGTTCAGATAATATTAAAATAGTTTTTTTTTGTAAATTTTGCCCAGTCCAAATTGGTGTTTTAATTTGTAATTTAGAATAATCTAAATAATCTGAAAAAATTTTACTTTTTTTTCTCCACTCGTATTCTTTAAAACCTAACTCTAATTTGTTTGTTAGTAAAAGTAAGGTGCCATAGTTGATATGGCCATCAACAAAATCCTTGTTTGTATCAATTGCTTTTTTATAAAATTTTAAAGCCTCGTCAAATTTGCCTAATTTTTTAAATGAAAGGGCTATATTGTTGTATGCAAAAAAATTTGAGGGATCAACCTCAGTTGCTTTTTTATAATACTCAATAGCAGAATTAAATTTTTTTTGTACAAAGTAAATATTTCCAATGTTGTATTTCGACATAGCGTTCTTAGGATTGATTTCAAATGACTTATTATAGTATTTAATAGCTTTTTCATAAATTTTTTGATCATGAAAAAACTTTCCATAATTATATATAAGTAAAGAGTCATTTGGTTTAATTTTTAAACACTTTTCAAAAATATTTTTCGCTAGTTTATATTCTCTTAATTGAGCTAATAGGGGGCCATAATTTTGAAGCACTGCATAATTCTCTGGATCTTCTTTCAAAATATGTTGGTAAATTTCGAGTGCTTTGTTCCAATTTCCTTTACTATGATGCGATAGTGCAGCTTTAAAATAATTTATGTCCATAATTATTTTTTAATAAACTTTAATACAATTAAATTTAAAGCTGACAAAATAACTGTGGCCAATACATCTTGGAAAGAAGTTGCTTCTGGATAACCATAATTCCAGATTACTACTAGTAACAACCAAATTGACCAAATAATTATATTGATCTTTTTCATATTAAGGTTTTTTAAAAATAAATTTTCTAAAAATAAATGCAAGGATGATAACAATTAAAAAAGCTAAGATGGGTAAATATATATCTTGTGAAGTAATTATCGCAAAAATACTTAATTCCTCATTTTTATCAATAAAGCTTTCTATACCAGAGCCTAAAGCAACACTTACGAACATTAGTGGAGCACTTCCTATAAGGGTGCCCAGAAAATAATTTTTTACAGATATATCGAATAATACTGGTAACACGTTTTGAATACCGTATGGTACACCGCCACCTCCGACAAACCTGTACATCAGAAAATAAAAAAATTCATTTTTTTTAAAAAAACTTTTTAAATTAGAAAACCGATGTTCTAATTTTTCTTTTATTAAATCTCTAAAAAACAGTCCTGCTAAAATGTATAAGAGAGTGGCGCCAATTGTTGTAGCAGATAATACAATCAAAATGCCAAACCATTTACCGTAAACAAATCCGGCAAAAAGTAGAATTGGACCTGCAAAACCTAAAAGTAATATCCAAACTACCGTAAAAATAAAAAAGACTATAGTAAGAAAAAATAGGTTGTCATTTTTATATTGAGAAATACTTTCTTTGTAAGCTCTTATAAATTCATAATTCGTTAGGTCTTTGATATCAATAAAAGAAAATACAAAATACAAAACTGCAAAAAGTGCTATTAAATAAGTAGCTCCTATAACTAATTTTAAATTTTTTGAAGTAATAATCATAAAACAATTTTTAACTGTACTTATACAAGCTTATTACCTATAAATATCAAAAAAATTAATAGTAACCAGAGAAATCTTATGAAAAGAACTTACCAACCAAGCAAGTTGATTAGAAAAAGAAGGCATGGCTTTAGAAATAGAATGTCTACTAAAGCTGGACGACAACTTCTATCAAGAAGAAGAGCCAAGGGACGAAAAAGACTTTCTACATAAATATACAATGACAAGACTTGAAAGCCTGAAGAAAAGTTCACATTTTGGGACTGTTTTAAAAAACAGAGTCATAAATAACGATTTTTATACTATATATCGTAAAAGAAATTTTATAAAAAAAGTAACTAATGAAAAAAAGTTATATATAAGCTTTGTTATGAAAAAAAAAGTTGGAAATGCGGTAAAACGAAACAGAATTAAAAGAAAACTTAAAGGTGTAGTTCAAAAAATGCTTAAAGTTAATAACTCAATAAATTTAAATTATACATATGTAATTTTTGGAAAAGAGAAAATTTATAGTGAACATAGTAATTCATTATTTAAAAATATGGAAAAAAGTTTTAAAAAAATAAATAAAGAATAATGATAAAGGTAATAAATTATATTTTAATAAGTATTATAAAAACTTATAAATTTTTAATTTCTCCAATTTTAGGTCAAAACTGTAGATTTTTGCCTACATGCTCAGAGTATTTTATAGAATCTTTAGAATTACACGGCCCTTTTAAAGGTACATATTTGGGGTTTAAAAGAATTACTAAATGTCATCCAATTAAAATTTTAGGTGGTAATTCCGGAATAGATCTTGTGCCAAAAAAGAAAAAAAATTAAATGGACTTAAAAAACGTAATATTTGCAATTGCTCTTTCATTTGCTGTTTTATTTGGTTGGTCAGTAATTTTTGAGACCCCGCAAATAGAAGAACAAAAAAAATTAGAACAGTCTAAAAGTTCACCGAATTCAGAAAACGATAATTCTGATGTACCTAGTGTAAACGTTGAAAAAGAAAAAGTTGTGAATATTTCAAGAGACGATGCCATTAAATCATCAAAAAGAATAAATTTTGAGAATGAAAATGTAAAAGGCACAATTTCATTAAAGGGATTTTTGATAGATGATATTCTTTTTAAAAAATATAATAAAGACGTCGACTCAGATGAAAAAGTAAAATACCTGAATCCTTCAGAAACAAATGATGGATATTTTATTGAAACTGGGTGGGCAGCAAGTAAGATTAGCAATACATCCCTTCCAACAAAAAATTCATTATGGAAAGTTGTAGGAAATAATAAACTTTCAGTTGGAAATCCAGTTACTGCAGAGTGGAATAATAAATCGGGATTAATCTTTAGAAAGAAAATAGAATTAGATGAAAAATTTCTGTTTAGAGTAACACAAGAAGTTCAAAATAATTCAAGTAAAAGAGTTGAACTTTATCCTTATGCACAGATAACAAGAAACCAAGACCCAGATGTATTAGATTTTTATATTTTACATGAGGGATTCATTGGTGTTTTTGATGAGAGCTTGCAGGAAGAGGGCTATGATGACGTTAAAGATAAAAAGAAAGAATACTCTGCTGGAGAAGGTTGGCTTGGAATCACTGACAAATATTGGTTAACAGCACTTGTTCCAGAAAAAAATCAGTCTTTTAAAGGTGAATTTACATATAAAAATGGTTTCAAGGCAAACTACATTCAAAACAAACCTGTGGTCATTCAGGCTTCTGGTACAGGAACTTCAGAGTCAAAAGTATTTGTTGCAGCGAAAGAGGTTAAGGTAATAGACGGGTATGCAGAGACAGAGAGTATAAATAAATTTGATTTAGCAATCGATTGGGGTTGGTTCTATTTTTTCACTAAACCTCTGTTTTTTATAATGAATTATTTATTCGAACTTACAAAAAACTTTGGGATAGCTATTGTTTTAGTAACAGCTGCAGTGAGGTTGTTATTTTTCCCACTTGCTAATTATTCTTTTAGATCAATGGCAAAAATGAAAATATTACAACCCGAACTATTGAGATTAAAAGAACTACATAAGGAAGACAAAGTTAAGCTTCAACAAGAAATGATGGCGCTTTATAAAAGAGAAAAAGTAAACCCACTATCAGGGTGTTTACCAATTTTAATCCAGATACCTTTCTTTTTTGCTATATATAAAATGTTATTCATTTCCCTTGAGATGAGACATCAACCTTTTTTTGGCTGGATAAAAGATTTGTCAGCACAGGATCCAACATCGATATTTAATTTTTTTGGTTTGATACCATGGGATCCTCCTTCTTTTTTAATAATAGGGGCGTGGCCAATAATGATGGGGGCAACTATGTTTTTGCAACAAAAGCTTAATCCAACACCACCAGATCCTATTCAAGCAAAAATATTTATGTTCTTTCCGTTATTTCTTACAATTATACTCGCGCCTTTTCCTTCAGGACTTGTTGTTTATTGGACAATTAACAACATTTTAACCATAGCTCAGCAGTGGGTAATTATGAAGAGAACAACGGTTAAAACAAAATAAATGTCTGTGGAAAAAAGTTTAGAAGAAATAAAAAAATTTTGGCCAAAAGATGCACCAGATGTAACAAATGTTCCAAAATATATTAAAAAATATAAAAAGAACTTAATAGTTATAAAGTATGGTGGAAATGTTTTAATTGACAGAAATATTTTTAACAATTTTATTCAAGATATAAGTGTTTTAAATAAATTAGGTCTTTCAATTGTAATTGTTCACGGTGGTGGCCCAAGAATAGAAAGAGAGTTAAAAAAAAGTAATATTCAAAGTAAGTTTATTAATGGCTTAAGGGTCACAAACAAAGATGTAATAAATATTGTCGAAAAGGTACTTATCGATTTTAATAATGATATTGTCGACTCACTAAATAAAAAAGGATCTAAAGCAGTATCAGTAAATACAAAAAAAAATAATATTATTAATGTAACCCCCGATCAACCTGAGCTTGGTTTTGTAGGAGTTCCACAAGAAATAAATATAGAAATTATTAAAAATATTCTAAGTCAAAATCAAATACCAATTGTTGCTCCGCTGGGTTTAGATAAAGATAAACAAACTTATAATATTAATGGAGATACTGCAGCTAGTGCTATAGCAAAGAAATTAAAATCTAGAAGACTTTTATTAATGACAAATGTTGAAGGTGTTTATGATGATAGAAAAACATTAATATCAGAAATAAAACCCTTTGATATGGAAAATTTAGTTAAACTAAAAATTATTCAAGGAGGGATGATACCGAAAATTAAAAATTGTATTGATGCAGTTGAAAATGGTGTGAGAGGTGTTGTTATTCTCGATGGTAGAAAGCCAAGATCAATACTAAAAGAAATCTTTTCGGATCAGGGTGCTGGCACTCTTATTAGAAAATGAAAGACCTATTAAATATAAAGTACTGGTTATTTGACCTAGACAACACTCTTTACTCAGGTGATACTAAAGTTTTTGATCAGGTTGACAAAAGAATGTCCAAATACATTTCGGATAAACTAAACGTCAGCATTGATGAAGCTAAAAAAATACAAAAAAATTATTTCCACGAGTACAATACGACCTTAAATGGTATGATCAAAAATCATGAGATAAATGCGCAAGAATTTCTAGATTTTGTACACGATATTGATTTAGAATTCCTTAAAAATGATAAAGGTTTAGAGCTTGAGCTTAGTAAAATAAAAGATAAAAAAATAATATTTACCAACGGCTCTCGAGCTCACGCCGAAAATGTAACTAAAAGAATTGGAATTAATAAGCTTTTTGACGGAATTTTTGATATTGTGGACTCAGATTTTATCCCAAAACCTGCTATGGAAACTTACAAAAGATTAATTGATAAATACAAAATTGAGCCACAATATTGTATATTTATTGAGGATATTGCAAGAAATTTGAAACCTGCTCATGAATTAGGTATGAAAACTGTTTGGATTAAAAATAACGAACCTTGGGCAGCAAAATATTCAAATGAAAATTTTATAAATTATAGAACTGGAAACTTAACGACTTTTTTAAAAGATATAAATGAACTTAGAAAAAATTGAAAAATCTATAAATGAAGCTTTTGAAAATAAAGCTAAATTGGATGCCTCTAATAAAGAGGTTACTGAGTTAATCCGGGAAACTATAGATTTATTAGATAACGGTAGAATTAGAGTTGCAGAAAAGAAAGGTGATAAATGGCAAGTAAATCAATGGATTAAAAAAGCTATACTTTTAAGTTTTCGTGTAAATAAAATGAAAGCGTCTAAAGGGCCTTACTCTACTTGGTACGATAAAGTAGATGGAAAAACCCAAGGGTGGAGTGAAGAACAAGTTAAGAAAGCTGGTTTTAGATATGTCCCTAACGGTGTTATAAGAAAAGGCGCTCACATTGCTAAAAATGTTGTGCTAATGCCTTCTTTTATAAATGTTGGCGCTTACGTTGATGAAGGAACTATGATCGACACTTGGGCATCTGTAGGATCATGTGCTCAGGTTGGAAAAAATTGTCATATTTCTGGTGGTGCAGGTATTGGTGGTGTTTTAGAACCAATGCAAGCCAATCCAACTATAGTGGAGGATAATTGTTTCTTAGGAGCAAGAGCAGAAATAGCAGAAGGTATTATTGTTGAAAAAGGCTCAGTTTTATCTATGGGAGTTTACATCGGAGCCTCAACGAGAATTATTGATCGATCATCAGGTGAAATTCATTATGGCAAAGTTCCTGCTTACTCAGTAGTTGTTCCAGGGTCAATGCCAAGCAAAAATAATCCTAAGGGGCCATCACTATATTGTGTGGTAATTGTAAAAAAAGTAGACGAAAAAACTAGAAGTAAAACTTCTATAAACGATTTGTTAAGAGATTAAAAGATCATGCAAATAAGTGAATTAAAATTAGCAAAAGATTTGATTCGTAAACCCAGTGTCACGCCTAAAGATGCTGGAGCAATAAATTTATTAGCTAAAAATTTAAAATCTATTGGTTTTAAATGTAAATTGATTAATTTTAAAAATGTAAAAAATTTGTATGCAAAACTTGGTAAAAATTCTCCAAATTTTTGCTACGCTGGTCACACTGATGTTGTTCCGCCAGGGAATATTAAGGAATGGACAGTTAATCCATTTAAACCAACTGTAAAAAATAACAGATTAATTGGTAGAGGAGCTAATGATATGAAAGCTTCAATTGCATGCTTTGTGGCAGCAGTGAGCAAGTTTAAAAATAAAAATAAAAATTTTAAAGGTTCGATCAGCTTATTAATCACCGGAGATGAAGAAGGAATTGCGATTAACGGAACCAAAAGAGTTGTTAAATATTTAAAAAAAAAGAGAGAAAGGATTAACTTTTGTATCGTAGGTGAACCTACAAATCCAAATAAACTTGGTGAAATGATAAAAATAGGAAGAAGAGGAAGTTTGACTGGAAGGCTTACAATTATTGGTTCGCAAGGACATGTGGCTTACCCTCATAGAGCCAATAATCCTTCGAATGCATTAATTAAAATTTTAAAAAAAATTAAAGAGCTTAGATTTGATAAAGGTACAAAGAATTTTCAACCTTCAAATTTAGAAATTACAAAAATTAATATAAATAATAATGCAGATAATGTTATTCCTGGATCTGCAGAGGCAGTATTTAATATTAGATTTAATGATAGACATTCTTCTAGCTCTCTAAAAAGAAAATTAAACAATGTGTTTAGATTATTATCTAAAAGTAACAAATGTAGATTTAAAATAAAATATGAAACCTCAGGTGAATCATTTTTGACAAAACCTAATAAAACCACTTATATGATTCAAAATACAATTAAAAAAATCACAGGTATTAAACCTAAACTATCTACTTCAGGTGGAACATCAGATGCAAGATTTATGAAAAATATTGCGCCTTGTTTGGAATTTGGACTTGTTGGAAAAACAATGCATAAAATTGATGAAAGTGTATCTGTATCAGACTTAAAAAAATTAACTAAAATTTACTTTCTTATTTTAAAAAACTACTTCAATACTTAACTTCATATAGGTAAAGTCCATGTGCAGGTGCTGGAGGAGCACACATTGATCTTTTTTTCGATAGAAATGCTTTCTTGAAATCTTTTAAACTCCACTTTCCTTCACCTAAATATTTGATTGCACCTACCATCGATCTTACTTGCTGCTGTAAAAAAGATTTTGACTCAAATGTGAAGATGATTTTATTTTTTTCTTTTTTAATTTGTGCTTTTTTCAGAGTTTTTATTGGAGATTTTGACTGACAAGATGAAGATCGAAATGTAGAAAAATTATGGGTGCCCATTAATAATTTTGTACCTTTCCTCATAATCTTAATATTTAGCTTTTTTTTAACATGCCAAGCTTTTGTTTTGTCTAAAACCAAAGATGAGAACCTATTTATAATAAAATATTTATAAGTTCTTTTTTTTGCACTATGTCTGGCGTGAAACATCTTTGTTCTTTTTCTTATGCTAAGAATGGAAACAGGATACTTGCGTAAAAAGAAGTTCATAGAGTTAATGAAATTATTTTTATAATCTATTTTTTTATTAGTCTTAAAATGTGCAGATTGTCCTTTTGCATGTACTCCAGCATCGGTTCTGCCCGATCCAATGACTTTTATTTTGCCTTTTAAAAATTTTGATAAAGCTTTTTCCAAAACTTCCTGCACCGAAACACCATTCTTTTGAAACTGCCATCCAACGAAATTTGTACCTAGGTATTCTAAATCAATTTGATAGGTGAACATTAATCTATGCTTTCGCCTATTTTAATATTATTGCCTAACAAGAACTGATCGATTTGTTGCCTGCTCTTTCCTTCTTTTTGGATCTCTAAAATTTGAATTGATTGTTCTTTACAAGCAATTGTAAGCATTTTATCTACAATTGTTCCAGGACTACCGAAAGTATTTGTTATATTGGCTTTCCATACCTTGTATCTCTGGTTTTTATATTTAAACCATGCACCTGGGTTTGGATTAAGCCCATTAATTTTAGCTAAAATTGTCTTGGCAGAATTATTCCAATTAATTTTTGCTTCTTCTTTTGAAATTTTTTTAGCATAAGTTGCCTCTTTATGATTTTGTTCATGAAAAGAGATATCTCCGTTAAAAATTTTATTCATTGCTTTTATTAATGATTTAGCACCTAATTGAGATAAAAGTTTTGATAGACTTAGAGTATCAACATTTTCATTTATTTTAATTTTATCTTGATGAATAATTGGGCCAGCATCTAACTCTTCTACGATTTTCATAATTGTTATTCCTGTTTCATGATCTAAATTCATTATCGATCTTTGCATTGGAGCTGCTCCCCTCCATTTAGGTAATAAAGATGCATGGACATTTATAAAGCCAAATTTTGGTATATTTAAAAATCTTTTTGGAATGATTTTTCCATAAGCTACAACAACAACCATTTCTGGTTTTATAGATTTAAGAAAATTATATTCTTGATCATTATCCAGTAATAAAGGAGTTCTCAAATTTAAGGATAATTTTTCTGAGGTAATTTCAACTTCCGATTTGGTTAACTTTTGTCCTCTATTAGCTTTGCTAGCAGGTTGTGAGTAAACCGTTAAAATTTCATAGTCAGAATTTTTTAATTCTTTCAAAGAAGGAACTGCGAACTCCGGGGTCCCCATGAAAACTATTTTTTTTGACATTAAATTTTTGAAGTTAAACTACTATTCTTTCTAATTCTTTTTTATTTTTTGATAATTTTTTTATAATAATATCTTTTTTCAGTTTAGATAAATAATCAATAAATAAGATACCGTTTAAATGATCAATTTCATGCTGAATACAAGTAGCTAAAAGTCCCTCGGCTTTCATCTCTTTGGGATTTCCATTGTAGTCCAAAAATTTTACTGTACATTTTTCTGGTCTATCTATCTTTGCAAATTGATCTGGTATAGATAAACAGCCTTCTTCATAAGTTGCTTTTTCTTTTGACTTCCAAGTTAACTCTGGATTTACAAAATAAATGGGATCTTTCTTCATCTCATCTTTTGAGATGTCAATTACAACAATCCTTTTTGGAATACCTATTTGAACAGCCGCTAAACCAATTCCGGGTGCTTTATACATTGTCTCTAACATATCATCCATCAGATTTTTTATTTCTTTATTTACCTTTTCAACAACCAATGATTTTTTTCTCAAAATAGAGTCAGGAACGGTTACAATTTTTTTAATAGCCATTGGAAACTTATATTATAATTATACTCTTAAAGGTAGTGTGAGATTTAAAATTTTATTTCTAACCTTTTTAATTTTTGCTTTATTTAAAAGACTAACTATAAAATATAACGTTTCAGGATCTAAGTTTTCAACATCATCACTACCAATTATCTCAACAAGTTTGAGCATGAGCATGCCAATTTCATTCTTTTCTATAAGTTCATTTATATTTGATGGGATTGTAAAATTTTTCGAAAGTGATGAAATATCCAATTCTTTTGGCATTTTATAACCATCTGAATTGAAGGTTTCTAAAAGAATTACATCTTTAGTTGAAAAAAAATATTTTTTATTTTTACTTATTTTTTTATATATACTTAAAAACTCTTTATTTATTTTATCTTTGCTTGGATTATCTTCTGTAAATAACTTAATTGCCTTAGAACGATGTAAAATTTTATCATCATATTTGATTTTGCCAAGATTATTGCTTTTTTCTAAAATAATATTTTGCGACACAAGTTTTTTTTGTGCTTCAGGAATGTCTCCTGGTTCTATAGATTTAAGTGTATCACTTAAGTATTCTCTATAAATATTATTCAACTTATCTTTTTCAAATAAGTCTTTTAATACAAAAAGTAAATCTAACTTGTTCTCAGTATTTTCCGTAAGTAAAATTTTTTGATAAATCAATGCTCTAGCTTGATATCCGCTCAAACCAAGATGAATGGTTTTTGCATTAATTAATTGGTTAATATTAAATGGTATGGATAAATAAATATCAAAAATTTTATTTTTGTCAAAATTTCCCTCATTTGCAGCGAATTCATATTTATTTATTATTTCTGGATCTTCAAGTTGGTTAGTGGAAATAAGATTTGATGCTGTTAAATATTTCCATATATTTTTATCGGTTTTTTTTGTTGGATCATATTTAAAATTTTCAACAGTGATTGATGACAAATAGAAATATAAGAGGTTTTTATCTGAAATTTGATTATCTGGTTTTGTATTTATGCCTAAAAGAAATAAAATTTTATTATCAAAAAATTTATCTGATCTTTTTTCTTCTCTTAGCAAATCAAAATTTATTTGTGCTTGCTCTATTTTTTTATTTAATATCAAACAATAAACTCTAAATTTTTCTAAATAGTTATCTTTAATTTCTTTATTAATAAAATTTGCATTTTCACAACTCTTAGTTATATCTGCGGAAGCTATATAGTGATCAACTAAATATTTAATTAATTTCGATCTTCCTTTAAATTCTAAATTATTATTTAAAAAATTTTCAATTAATTCTACTTTAGAATTACTAATAAGCCAATTTACTTTAAATTCCAAAAATTCGTCTTGAGATAGATTTTTATTTGGTGGATAAGAGTATGTAAAAATTACTTCTTCAAAAAGTTTCTCAGAAAAATCTGACAGATTAATTTTTGAAATTCTATTAAATGTATTCTTAATAAGCTCGCCGTCACTATTGACCCACATGTTGAGTGTTAAATCGTTTTTGCCAGGATCGTGAAGTCCTAAAAGCTGAACTTGATCAAGTTCGGTTTTTTTTTCTTCTATAATTGTAATTTTTTGATTTGAATTATTTTTTTCTAATATATTGATTTTGGGTGACTCTTTTTTATCTACTATGTCATTTTTTTTAGTTGTCGTACTTTTTTGTTTTTTCCATATATCTATACTTTCTTCTGCATTTAAATTGCTAAATAAAAGACAAAAATAAATGATGATAATAACAATTCGGCTAACGAAGTTTGATAATTTTGTCAGTAACATCCTCGTTAATTTCATTTTTTGGTGATGGAAAATTAATTTTTTCAATAAAGAAAAATGAAAAAAATATTAATAAAAGAACTACTATCATTCTTATAACTATTTTAGTAAAAGATAGGTCGCCTTTTGATCGTTGTAATCTCGGTTGCATAATTTATAGAATATATTTAAACTTAAAAATTAAGACAAATTTGTGATAAATCAAATTGAAATTTTGTGAATAAATTGAAAAAAAACCTGGTATTAACAGGAATGATGGGGTCTGGAAAAACTACTATAGGTAAATCTTTATCTCAAAGACTCGATATGGGGTTTGCAGATATTGATTCTATTATTGAAAAAAAAGTTGGTTTATCAATATCAGAGATCTTTGAAAATAAAGGAGAAAAAGCTTTTAGAGAAGAGGAGGAAAAAGAAAGTAAAAAAATTTTGAAAAAAACAAATTTAGTAATAGCATTAGGTGGTGGTGCATTTATCAATGAAAATATCAGAAATGAAATTAAAAAAAGCTCATTTTCGGTTTGGTTAGATTTAGATGTTAAAATGCTTTACAAAAGAGTTAAAGAGAGTAAAAAAAGACCTCTTTTAAAAAATTCATCTGAAGAAGAATTAATTAAAATTTACAATTTAAGGAAAAAAATTTACTCTTTGGCTGATTTTAAAGTTCAGTGTGGTTCTAAAAATAAAGAACAGATAATTAATGAAGTACTCCAAATTTATGAAGATAGACAAAATCATAGTTAAAACTAAAGAAACTACTTACCCTATTATGGTTGGAAATGGGGCAATAAGTTTATTAAAGAAAGAAGTTAATAAGCTGTGCCCAAATACAAAAAAAATTGCAGTCATATTTGACAAAAATGTCCCTAATATTTTTAAAACAAAAATTAAAAAACTATTAAAAAAATACAAAATATTTATAAAAGACTATTCTCCAAATGAAAGATTAAAGAATTTTTCGAATGTAAATATTTTAATCGAATATCTTATTAAAAATAAATTTAATAGAAATGATTTAGTAATTGCTGTTGGAGGTGGAATAATTGGAGATTTTTCTGGTTTTGTTGCAAGTATTTTTAAGAGAGGTATAAACTTTATTAATGTACCTACAACATTGTTGGCACAAGTTGACTCAGCAATTGGTGGCAAGACTGGTGTTAATTCAAAAAATGGAAAAAATTTAATTGGTTCGTTCTATCAACCTAAACTAGTAATATCAGATATATCTTTTTTAAATAGTCTTCCTAAAAGAGAATTTATTTGTGGATTTGGAGAAATATTAAAGTACTCACTTATAAAAGATCAAAAGTTTTTTAATTTTATCAAAAAAAATTCAAAACAAATTTTAAATGGAAACAACTCAAATATTTTAAAATACTTAGTTTTAAGAAGTTCAAGAAATAAGGTTCATTTTGTCATTGCAGATGAAAAAGAGTCCAACAAAAGAATGATTTTAAATTTTGGGCATACATTTGCGCATGGAATAGAATCTTCAAATAACTTTTCCAAAAAAATTAACCATGGAGAAGCGGTACTTATTGGAATGCTATTGGCAACAAAACTTTCTTTTTATAATAATATTTGTTCTTTAAAAACCTTAGAAGAAATTGAAAAAATTTATATTTCAAATAAACTGCCCTCAAAACTAAATAAATATTTGAAGAAAAAACAAATAAATAATATTTCTAAACTTATGGTTAATGATAAAAAAAATGATGATGAAAAAATAAGTTTAATACTTTTAAAACGAATAGGCAAAACTACTACACCAGGTAAAATCAAAATGTCTGTTCATAAAGTAGGTAATTTCTTAAAAAAAATTAATTAATTTTAAGTTCTAAAGCATGAATTTTTTTAAATTCATTTTTTAATATTTGTTTAACTTTTCTATGGGCGTCTATTCTGTTTAAAGATTTTAGATGTCCAGATTTAATAATTATTTTAAGATGTAACTTATCTTGCTGAAAAAATTTATGATTTTTGTGTTCCGATGTATTATCGATTATCTCGACGCTTGAAGCTTTTAATGCGTCAATTAATTTTTTTTTTATTATCAATAAAAAAGTATTCATTAAATAAATATATTAATATATTATCATAAATTTTATGAAAAATATTTGTGATTGGGAAAATTGTAAAGAAATTGGTAATTATAAGGCTCCTTTAGAAAAAGATAATAGTAGAAAATTTAGGTATCTTTGCCTCGAACATATAAAGATATTTAATAAAAATTGGAATTATTTTTCAGACATGAGTGAAGATCAGATAGAATATTTTATAAAATCTGATCTTACATGGCATAAACCTACAAAAAGTTTTGCTTCCTCGGATAATTTTTTTAAAGTTTTGTGGAATAATGCTTTAGAAGATAAGATTAATATATTTGGAAAAATAAATCATAAAAATGTTCAAAAATCAAATTTATCTGAGAAAGATCGTCACGCATTACAAATTTTAGGACTTAATTATCAGGCAAACTGGGCAGATATACAAAAAACATTTAAAGGACTTGTAAAGAAATATCATCCTGATAAAAATCGTGGGAGTAAAAAATATGAGGATATTTTAAAAAAGATTACACTGGCTTATAGCCAACTTAAGAATACTGTAAACAAAGCAAAATGAATACAACTTTAGAAAACCAAAAGCCTGACATTAAAATTTCTGTAAGACAAACCTTTAACCTAGATACAGAAATGGAAGTTGATGGTTTTTCAAAAAAGAATAAGTACGTGCCCGAAATCGACAACGATTACAAATTTGATAGAGATACAACTCTTGCAATTTTGTCGGGTTTTGCATTTAATAAAAGAGTACTTGTGCAGGGTTATCATGGTACTGGAAAATCAACCCATATAGAACAAGTTGCAGCCAGACTGAATTGGCCTTGTGTAAGGGTAAATCTTGATAGTCATATTAGCCGAATAGATTTAATTGGAAAAGACTCAATTGTAATTAAAGATGGAAAGCAAATAACTGAATTTAAAGAAGGAATTCTTCCATGGTCAATACAAAATCCAATTGCTCTTGTTTTTGATGAATATGATGCCGGAAGACCTGACGTAATGTTTGTCATTCAAAGAATTTTAGAAAGTGATGGAAAGTTTACTCTTTTAGATAAAAATAAAATAATAAGTCAAAATAATTTTTTTAGAATGTTTGCTACTACGAATACAGTGGGTCTTGGAGATACAACTGGTTTATATCATGGTACACAACAAATTAACCAGGGACAAATGGATAGATGGAACATAGTTACAACTTTAAATTATTTAAAATTTGAAAAAGAATTAGAAATAATTTTATCTAAAAATAAGTCTCTAAATAATAAATCTGGTAAAGAAAAAGTGTCCAACATGATTAAGGTTGCTGAACTTACCAGAAATGGTTTTGTAAATGGTGATATATCCACTGTTATGAGCCCAAGAACTGTACTTCATTGGGCTGAAAATTCAGAAATATTTAAAGATATTGGATACGCATTTAGAGTTACTTTTTTAAATAAGTGTGACGAATTAGAAAGAAAGATTATCTCAGAGTATTATCAAAGATGTTTTGGAGAAGACCTTCCCGAGTCTTCTGTCAATGTCAAAATATCTTAAAATGGAAAAAAAAAATATTCACTTAGAGAATTTTAAAGAAGCCATTACATCGACTGTAAGATCAATTTCAGAAATTGAGGATTGCAAAGTGATATTTGGAGATCAAGCAAAAAGTAGCAATAACAGTGCTAACTTGCCTGAAATTAAAAAATTAGAAAGTATAAAAGATTACTTTTTTTTAAGAGCCACAGCCGACTCTGAAGCTCTAAGGTTAAAATACAGTAATATTGAGACTTTTAATAATTTTAAACCAAAGGGTAACAAAGCATTAAAATTATACGAAATAGCTGAAAAAATAAGGTATGAAAAAATTGGATCAGATAAATTTAAAGGAATTAAGAAAAATCTGTCCCATAACAATGAAAATAAAAGTACTAAAAATTTAATTGAAGACTTTTTTGATAAATATTTAAGATATTCTATTTTTAATAATAAAGAATTAAAAAAGTTGGATAATAAGACAAAAAAATTAAAGAAAAAATTTGACCAAAAATTCAACAAGAGTTTAGATGAATTAAAAAAAAATATAGCTAATCAAGAAAAATTTAATCAAATTATCTCAAGTGTTTTAGCTGACATGGATATTGAGGATAAAGAAATTTTTGAAGATACTGAGGAAAAAGAAAATAATAAGGAGACTGCGAATAATGAGAGTAATGAGAAAAACGAGAGTAAATTAAAAGATCAAAAAAGTGAAGACCAAACTATAGATGCGGATATCGCAACAGTAGATGATCTTTCAGAAAAAGATGTGTCTGATGAAAAAGTAGATGAGGTTGAGGGATATGATAATGGAGAAAATAAGAAAATTAGAAAAATATTTTCCGGTTCTTCTAAAAAATATAAAGTTTATACTCATGAATTTGACGAAATTATAAAAGCTGAGGATTTAGAAACAGAAGAAGAATTACAAAGACTGCGATCTTCGTTAGATCAACAACTTATTCAATTAAAAACATTTATTTCAAGATTAGCAAATAAATTACAACGGAAATTGTTAGCCAAACAGAATCGGTCATGGGAGTTTGATTTAGAGGAGGGAGTATTAGATACATCGAAATTAACAAGAATTATAATTGATCCATTTAATTCTTTGTCTTTTAAAAAGGAAAAGGAAACTGATTTTAAAGATACTTTGGTCACAATTTTAATTGATAATTCAGGTTCAATGAGAGGTAAACCTATTTCTGTTGCATCTGTATGTGCAGATATACTTTCAAAAACTTTGGAACGTTGTTCAGTTAAAGTTGAGGTATTGGGTTTTACAACAAAGCATTGGAAAGGTGGTTCTAGTAGAGAGCTATGGTCAAGTAATAATAAACCAAAATTTCCTGGAAGATTAAATGATCTAAGACATATAATTTATAAATCTGCAGACATTCCTTGGAGACAATCGAAAAAAAATATGGGCTTAATGTTAAAAGAGGGATTGCTTAAAGAGAATATTGACGGCGAAGCATTAAGATGGGCCTTTAGTAAAATGAATAAAAGAAAAGAAGAGAGAAAAATTTTGATGGTTATATCTGATGGTGCCCCTGTAGATGACTCTACACTTTCAACTAATATGACTGATTATTTAGAAAGTGATTTAAAAAATACAGTAGAAGCTATTGAAAAATTTTCTGATATAGAGCTTTTGGCTATTGGAATTGGTCATGATGTTACTAGATATTATAAAAAGGCTGTTAAAATTACAGATGTTCAAGATCTAGGTGACGTTATGATAAATCAATTAACTGATCTTTTTTCCGATAATACTATTCATTAAAATCTTTAAATAGATGAGGGTTTGATAGAATCTTTTGAAAAGTCATTTAAGCTTGCCATTAAAATTCTGAAAGGTATCAGCATTGTCAAAGCCATAAGAACTTTTACTGTAAAGTCGCCTATTCCCAATGTAATCCAATTAATACCTGTCCCATAGAATGCTATAGAAAAAAATAAAAATGTATCAACTAGAGACCCAATTAATGATGATGTAAATGGGGCAGCAAACCAAATCTTACTTCTTAGCTTATCAAAAATTTGAACATCCAATAATTGTGCAAATAAAAAAGCTGTACCAGATCCAATTGCAATTCTCATAGAAATAAGATCGGAAAAATTTGTTGAAAAGAATAAAGTTAATAATACTCCTAAAAAAAATCCCATGTAAACAATTTTACGAGCAACAAATTTCCCATATCTTCTATTAGAAAGATCTGTGACAAGAAATGTTACTGGGTATGTAAAAGCACCATATGTTAAAAATTCTTCCATACCAAAGAAATTGATTGGATATTGTACTAAAAAGTTTGAAGCAGTTACAAAAAGTGCCATGAAAAAAGCCAAAAAAATTAATGGCTTATTATTTGACGAGATTAAATTAAGCATTCTTTGAAATTATTTCTGACTTAAATTTCTTGGCTTTTTTAGACAGTTTAAAAGACTTAGCCGAACTAAGAAATTTGTCGATTCCGCCTTTAAAATCAACTGTTCTCAATGCAGAATTAGAAACATTAAACTTTATGTTTTTTTTTAAAGCTTCGCTTTTAAAACTAACTTTTTTAATACTGGGCAAAAATCTTCTTTTAGTTTTATTATTTGCGTGGCTAACATTATTACCTTTGATAGGCCTCTTGCCTGTAAGTTCGCATTTTCTAGTCATAAATATTAAATAGGTATATAATTGTTGTAAGATATATAATCAAGCTAATATATGACTATTGACAATAGTAAGGTCAAATAATAGTAAGTTGAATGGAATTTTTCCTTCCAGTAGCACAAGTTCAAGTTAGCATTTCAATAATTTTGATTTTAAGTTTAATTATAGGGTTTATTTCCGGCTTGTTTGGTATTGGAGGAGGTTTTTTGATGACCCCAGTACTAATATTTTTGGGTATACCACCTGCATTTGCTGTAGCTAATGAAGCTAATAATATTTTAGGTACATCAGTTTCGGGCGCTTTGACTCATTGGTTTAGAAGGACTCTTGATTACAAAATGGGATTGATAATTGTATTTGGTGGAGTTTTTGGAACAATAGTTGGAATGACTATTTTTAGTTACTTAAAACAAAAGGGAATAGTAAATGTAATTATATCTTTAGCTTACATTTATATGTTGGTAATGATTGGAACTTTAATGTTTGCAAAAGGTTATAAAGAATTGAGTGAGCTAAAGAAAAAAGTTGTTGTCAAAAAAAAGATTCATGAGCACTATTGGATACATGGACTTCCATTAAGAGTAAGATTTCATAAGTCAAAGCTTTATGAAAGCGCAATAGTTCCTTTTATGCTAGGGTTTATTGTTGGAATATTTGCTTCAATAATGGGCGTTGGAGGAGCTTTCTTAATGGTACCTGCAATGATTTATATTATTGGTATGCCTACAAAATTAGTTCCTGGAACATCTTTGTTTGTAACAATTTTTATTACTGCTTTTGTAGTTATAGCTCATGCCCTACAATTTCAGACCATAGATTTCATTCTTGTCAGTATTCTTCTGACTGGTTCAATTTTAGGTTTACATCTAGGGCTTAAAGCTTCTGAAAAATTAAACGCCTCAGAATATAAAACTCTATTAGCAATACTTTTGCTTGGAGTTGGTGTAATCATGGGTATTGAGCAATTTGTTTTGGAAAAAGGTGAGAGTTTGTTTGCGACTGAAAGTGCTGGAAAAATAGATAATAGACTTGGAGAAATAGTTTTAGGTCTTTCACAGAATTACCCTGTATCATACGGATTTTTATCTATATTAATTGTAATTTTTGTAGGGGTAGTTTTTTCTTATGCAAGAGAACTTATTCATTATATAAAATTCGATATTGATAAAAAAAAATATAATTTTTTTAAGAAATCTAATTAGAGTTTGATCCTACAGCTTCACTAATATTTTTGAAGCCTTTTTCGTTTAACTTAATTATTAATCCCTTTTTTATCTCTTTTACTATCATAGGACCTTTGTAAATCATTCCAGTATATAATTGTATCGCAGAAGCTCCTGCGGCTATTTTTTCAAAAGCAGCATTTCCTGAGTCAACTCCTCCAACTCCAATTATTGGTATTTTTCCATTTAGTTTTTTATAAAATTTTTTAATTATTTTTGTAGATAAATCTTTTATAGGTTGACCTGATAGACCACCTTTCTCATTTTTTTGATTATCTATTAATTTATCCCTATTTTTATCAGAAGTGTTTGTTAATATTATTCCGTTAATATTATTTTTTAGTGATAAATCAACAATATTATTTATAGAGGACTCATCAAGATCAGGTGAAATTTTTAATAAAAAGGATTTTTTGAAATTACTTTCTTTTCTAATTTCATTTATTTTAATTAATAGCTTTTCAAGATTTTCTTTTTCATGAAAATTTCTTAACCCTTCCGTATTTGGAGAAGAGATATTTATTGTAATATAATCTCCAATAGGGAAAAAAGTTTTGGCACATGATAAAAAATCATTGTACATATTGTCTGTATCTTTATTTGGACCAATGTTAATACCTAAGAGACCATCGGGTGCATTATGTTCAATTCTTTTTTTTATAGCATCTGAACCATCATTATTAAAGCCAAGTCTATTAATAAGTGCTTGATCTTTTTCTAAACGAAAAACTCTCGGTTTTTGATTTCCATATTGTTTCTTTGGGGTGACTGTTCCTACCTCAACAAAACCAAAACCGATTTTAAAAATTTCATTGTAAACCTCAGCACTTTTATCAAAACCTGCTGCTAGACCAATTGGATTATCTATAATTTTTCCAAACAATTTTGTATTTAAAATTTCTTCATCTTCAACAGTAAATAAGCTTTTTGGAAGCACATTGTATTTTAATGATTTAATTGCTAAATCATGTGCAGTCTCTGGGTCTAAATTGAAAATAAATGGTCTTAGGAAAGAAAACATTAAATTTATATTTTCAACTTTTTTTCCATTAAATCAATTGTCTCTTTTAGTCCAAAAAAACTTATGAAAAAGCCCATTCTTGGACCATTTTCTTCACCAAAAATAACTTCATAAATTAATTTAAACCAGTTCCTCAAATTATCACTATATCCATTCTCTTTACCTGAAGTATAAATTATTGTCTGTATATCTTCTGGGGGAGTATCTTGGGTAACCTTTTTTAAAGATGCTATTAAGTTTTTTAAGGCCTTAGTTTCTTCAACAGAAGGTTTTTTAAATTTTTTTTTAGGTTCGACTTCATCTATAAAATAATTAATTGCATAATCAGTAAGCTCATCTAAAATTTTATGGTTTTTTGGTTCTATTTCTTTATGAAATTTTTTTATGAACTTCCATAAAACATCTTTTTTCTTGGCATTGCTGGATCCAACTATATTTAATAACATTGAAAATGGCATAATTATTTTTTCTTTTGGAGGTAAACCGCTATGAATATGCCATACTGGATTTAAAAGTTTTTCTTTTTCTTTTTGGCTTTCAAATTTTTCTATGTAAGACAAATATTCATCAACTGCCTTTGGTACTACATCTGGATAAAGCTTTTTAGCTCTTTTTGGATTTTGATACATGTAAAGTGATAGACTTTCTGGTGAAGCATATTTAAGCCACTGCTCAATAGTAATTCCATTACCTTTAGATTTTGAAATTTTCTCTCCTTTCTCATCTAAAAAAAGTTCGTATGCAAAACCATTTGGAGGTTGCTTACCCATGGCTTTACAAATTTTATTTGATAAAATTGCACTTTCGATCAAGTCTTTTCCATACATTTCAAAATCTACATCAAATGTAAACCACCTCATTGCCCAATCAACTTTCCATTGTAGTTTGCATTTACCATTTAAAATATTAGTTTTTATTTTTTTTCCTGCATTATCAAAAACTAATGTTTTATTTTTTTTATCTATTTCGATTACTGGAATTTCCAAAACTTTACCAGTTTCAGGACATATGGGCAAAAAAGGACTGTAAGTTTTTCTTCTTTCGCTACCAAGTGTAGGTAATATAATATTCATAATATCCTCTAATTTTTCGAATACCCTTTCTAGAGAATTGTTAAATATACCTTTTTTATAGTTTTCCGTTGAACTTTTGAAAATAAAATTAAAATTAAATTTTTTTAAAAATTCTATTAGCATTTTATTATTATGTTCACCAAAACTCCCATATTTTTTGAATGGATCTGGTATTGCAGTAAGTGGTTTTCCAATATTATCATGTAAAATTTTATCGTTTGGAATATTATCCGGAACTTTTCTAAGTCCATCCATATCATCGGAGAAAGTTATTAACTCGGTATCAATTTTATTAATATGATTTAACGCATTTATCATCATTGAGGTTCTTGAAACCTCACCAAAAGTTCCAATGTGTGGTAATCCGCTTGGACCATAGCCTGTCTGAAAAGTAATTTTATTTTTTTTTTTGATAATTTCTTTTCTATCTTTTAAAAGTTTCCTTATTTCAACAAATGGCCAAGAAGATGTTGAGTTTATTAGATCAGATTCAAGCATAATTAAGGTTTATAATAAGTTGAATTTTATTGCTATTTAAATATTGTCCAAATTTTATGGTAACAAACAAAACAGTTTTTTTCGTTGTAGGAATTTTGTTATTAATTCTGGGTATTTTTATGTTGATACCTTATGGAATACAAATTCTTTATAAGGAGAATAGTAACAGTTTTTTTTCCTCTTCAATTATTACAATTTTTATTGGAATACTCATAATTCTTGCTACTTTAAAGCGAGATAATCAATTAAATCTTCAACAAGCTTTTTTGTTTTCAACTATGGCTTGGGTAAGTGTTGCTTTTTTTGGAAGTATTCCTTTTTTTCTTTCAAACTTAGGTCTAAATTTTAGTGAGGCTTTTTTTGAGAGTATGTCTGGTATCACTACAACAGGATCTACAGTGATATCTAATTTAGAAGAAACTCCAAAAAGTATTTTGATGTGGAGAGCAATAATGCAGTGGCTTGGTGGAGTGGGTATTATTGTTATGGCAACAACTGTTCTACCTCTTTTAAAAGTTGGTGGCATGCAAGTTTTTAAAACAGATTCTTTTGAGGCTGAAAAACTTTTGCCAAAGACTATTGAAGTTGCTTCAGTAATTATTTTAATTTATACAACGCTAACTATTAGCTGTACAATAATATATTGGTTACAAGGAATGTCTGTTTTTGATAGCATAGCACATGCTTTAACTACGCTTGCTACTGGAGGATTTTCGACTCATAATGAGTCTATTGGTTACTTTAAAAGTCCTGGTATTGAATTTACATCTATAATTTTTATTATTTTAGGAAGTCTTCCTTTCATTGCTTATTTAAAATTTATTAAAGGTAACAGAAAAATATTTTTCACAGATGTCCAAGTTAAAGGCTTTATATATTTAATTGTTATTTCAATAACAATTATGTTTTTATACTTATTTTTTAAAAATAATGAGTTTACTTTTTTAGATAATTTAAGAATTTCATCATTCAATGTTTTGTCAATACTATCCGGAACAGGTTATGTAACCGATGATTTTGGTTTATGGGGTGAATTCCCTTTAATATTTTTTTTATTTTTAATGTTTATTGGAGGCTGTGCAGGGTCAACGACTTGCGGTATAAAAATTTTCAGATTGCAGATACTTTTTAGGTTTGTTGGGAACCATGTAAAAAAATTAATATATCCGAACAGTGTTTTTGTACTAAATTATAATAACCAAAAAGTAGAAGATAATTTTATTAATTCGGTCATAATTTTTATTTTTTCTTACTTATTATTATTTTTGATAATAGCAATACTTTTATCAATTTCTGGTCTTGATTTTTTGTCTGCTATTTCTGGTGCTGCTACATCAATATCAAATGTTGGGCCAGGCTTGGGAGATATGATTGGTCCTAATGGTAACTTTAGTCAAGTCTCTGATATATCAAAATGGATATTATCTTTTTCAATGTTGCTTGGAAGATTGGAAATTTTCGCTGTTCTGGTACTGTTTTTACCATCTTTCTGGAGGTCGTAAATTAATCTATAGTTATAACTGATGGAAATTTATCAAAAACAATCTTTCAAAGATTCCTTTAAAGTTTACCTTGATATAAGAATGCTTCGTATTCTTCTGCTAGGTGCAATAAGTGGTTTTCCGTGGGTAATAATTGGAAGTAGTTTAAGCCTTTGGTTAAAAGAGGAAGGTTTAAGTAGAAGTACTATTGGATGGGCTGGTTTAATATTTGCTGTCTATGCTTTTAATTATTTATGGGCACCTTTAATTGATAGAATACGTATACCGTGGTTAACAAATAAAGTTGGGCATCGCCGTAGTTGGATTATATTAATGCAACTAATAATTCTATTAAGTTTGGTTTTTTGGAATTTTATAGATCCAACTGCCAACCTTGCATTAGTAATCACAGTTGGTTTAATTATTGCCATCGCTTCTGCAACACAGGACATCACGGTAGATGCATTAAGAATTGAACAAATTGGCAAAAATGAGGGAAAGTCAATGCAAGCTGGGGCAGCGATAGCTGTGGTTGGTTGGTGGACAGGGTACAAACTCGGAGGAGTAATAGCTCTAAATGTTGCAGATTATTTCGAGAAATTAGGTTTTCAAAATTACTGGCAAATAACTTTTTTAATACTAGGTGTCGTAGTCATAGCTTGTAATATTGGTTTGCTATTTGTTAACGAGCCGCAAAATAGAGATAGACATAACTCACAAAAAAAAACTGACCTTGCTATACAAAAAAAACTTGGTGCATCCAATTTTTTAACAAAAATAACAGCTTGGATAAGCGGAACAATAGGAGGACCAATTATAAGTTTCTTTAATAAAAATGGATTGAAAATTGCATTGGGAATTTTAAGTTTCGTATTCTTGTTCAAGATCGGGGAAGCTTTTCTCGGTCGTATGTCTATAATATTTTATAAAGAAATAGGTTTCACAAAATCGGATATAGCAATATATTCTAAAGGGTTAGGATGGGTTACTACTGTTGTGTTCACTCTGTTGGGTGGATTATTTGCTATCCGATCAGGTGTGATTAAAGCCATGTTTGTTTCTGGTATACTTATGGCAAGCACTAATCTTCTTTTTTCTTTGCTTGCATGGTCTGGAAAATCAGAATGGTTATTTGCTGTGGCTGTTATCTTTGATGATATGGCTGCAGCTTTTGCAACTGTGGCTTTTGTTGCTTTCATTTCTATGCTGGTTGATAGAACATATACAGCGACACAATATGCACTCCTAGCATCTATTGGGACTGCTGGACGAACAACATTAGCAGCATCTTCGGGTGCAATGGTAGATTGGCTGAATGGTGATTGGGGTATTTTCTTTGTAATCACTGCTGTAATGGTTATACCGTCATTAATTTTTCTTTACATAATTAGAAAAGATATAAAATTAAGTGAAAAATAATTTTG